>CALKYE010000273.1 GCA_938003765.1 uncultured Planctomycetia bacterium | reverse complement strand
CCGAAGGTCTTGAAGCCCATCGTCTCGAGCGCGACGTTGCCCGTGAGGATCATCAAGTCCGCCCACGAGAGCTTGCGGCCGTACTTCTGCTTGACGGGCCACAGCAGCCGCCGCGCCTTGTCGAGGTTGGCGTTGTCGGGCCAGCTGTTCAGCGGCGCGAAACGGATCGTGCCATCGGCCGAACCGCCGCGACCGTCCGCGGTGCGGTAGGTGCCCGCGCTGTGCCACGCGAGGCGGATCATCAGCGGACCGTAGTTGCCCCAGTCGGCCGGCCACCAGTCCTGCGACGTCGTCAGCGCCGCTGCGATGTCCTTCTTCACCGCGGCGAGATCGAGCTGCTTGAACTCGGCCGCGTAGTTGAAGTCCGCGCCCAGCGGATTGGCCGCCGGCGGGTTCTGGTGGAGGATCTTGAGGTTGAGCTGATCGGGCCACCAATCGCCGTTGCCCATCGCGCCAGCGGCGGTGTGGCGATAGCTCGCGGCGCCCATCACGGGACAGGTTCCTGCCGCGTCGCCGGCCTTCGCGGCGTTCTTCTCGCCGCCGGTCGCAGCGCACGCGCTGGCGAGGAGTCCGAGCAGCAGCGCGCTGTACGCGATGCGCGCATCGCGCGCTTGGTTGGAAGGGGTCGCGTCGGGTCGTTTCATGGAGAGCACCTCGTGGATTGTGGGTGTGGGGGACGGGTCGGTTGGACGGTTCAGAGCGCCGACATCGAAGCGGCGCTCGCGGAGATCGGTGAGTGAGTGGAGTGCGACGCCGGAGGCGGGAGCGCGACTGACGGCGTTGGGGCGCAGCCCCGAGTAGAGGCTCTGGCGCGACTCGATCGCCTAGCCACAGTCCGTAGTGCGCGCGCGACGAGGTGCGTCTCCGGCCGGCACGTGCGCGCCGGACAACTCAAGGCGCGGCGCGACGCCGGGCGGCGCGCCATCCGAGCGCGCCGAGTCCGGCTGCGGGAGCGGGCTGCAGAGACCTCCATCGGCCGCTAGCCTAACGTAAACTAGACTTCGTCCAAGTCTGGATCATGTCGTTTTTGTTCGCTTCCTGGCCGCGGCGCTGGAGTAGAGCGGACGCACCGGACAGGCGGCGGCGAACGCATCAGCGCGACGCCCGCGCAACTCGCACGTCCGCGGGGCGTTCCGGCGCCGCGCGTGAGCGAGCGCTGCCTGTGAGTCCGTGGACGGCCGAGCACCCGCTCCGCCGAGAGGTGCGGCGATTTGGGCGTCCTGGGGATCGAGTGTGAGTCGAGACCAAGCGTCGCGCGGCTCGAACGCGGCGGGTTCAGCGCGCGGTGAGGTCGCTGGTCGCCTCCGAGCCCACGCACCGCACCGTCACCGCGCGGACGGCGCAACGTCAGCGCGCCGCGAACGCGCGCTCGAGCACGAGTTGCGCCGCGACGTCGCGCTCGCGATCGGTCAGATCGGGCGCGCTTCGAATGCGCGCGCGCACGGCGGCGATCTCCGCGGTCGCGCACCATTCGGACACGAGCGGCGACAGCTTCGCGACCAGCGCGTCGCGCTCGCGGATCGCTTGCAGCCTCGCGGAGCGCGTGCGTTCGCCCCACAGACGCAGCGTTCGATCACCCGAGGCGCTGACCAGCTCGCCGTCGGAGGCGTGCGCGAGGTCGAACACGTAGTCGTCGTGACCGACGAGGCGCACCGACTCGGTCCACGAACTCGTCGACCAGACGCGGATCGTCTGGTCGTCGGCGCCCGAGAACAGGCGCGACAGATCGCTGGAGAAGACGACCGAGTAGACGCCGCTGGCGTGGCCGAGGAGCTCGGCGACCAGGGATCCGTCGCGCGCGTCGCTCACGACGACGCGGCGATCGACTCCGCCGCTCGCGATCCACTCGCCGTGCGGCGACCAGGCGACGCAGAAGACAACGCCCAGATGCGCAGGAATCGTGCGCTGATAGCGGCCGTCCGCGATGCTCCAAATCCGCAGCGCGCCGTCGGCTTGCGTCACGGCGAGTTCACGCCCGTCGGGCGAGCGCGCGGCCTCACAGCGCAGCGACCAGTGCCGAGCGTCGGGCTGGTCCGGCGCGGGGTCGAAACGTCGCACGAGCGAACCATCGACTCCGCTCCGGATCTCGATGGTCTGCGTCTGGACGACGGCGAACGTGCTCGCATCGAGCCACGCGCACGTGCGTCCGCCGCCTCCGTCGTGACTGGGAAGCACCACACGGACGCGCCCCGACTCGAGGTCGAGGATCTGAAGTTCGCGAGAGCCGGCCCCGGGCTGGACGCCGACGATGAGCGTGCGACCGTCGTCGCTCCACTCGAGCGTTCGAAACGGAGCGTCGCTCCGGCCGAGATCGAGTTCGGCGAACGCGACGCCGCTCTCGCGATCCCACAGCCGCAACTGTCCACGCCAGTCGCCGGATGCGATCCAGCGCTCGTCGGGCGAGAGCGCAACGCAGTAGACGTACGAGCCTGAGCCGCTCAACACGTGCGGATCGGCGCGCGTCGCTTCGTCGAACAACTGCACGCCGCGTGCTCCGCCGCCCACCGCGAGCGTTCGCCCGTCGGATGAAAACGCGAGCTGCGCCACCGCGGCCTCCGCGCCGGCCAACGTGGTCACGAGCTCGAGCGTGTCGCAGCGCCACACGCGGACGACGCGATCCCTGCTGCCGGTTGCGAGGAACTGACCGTCGTGGGTGACGCACGCGGCCGTGACGGCGTCGTCGTGCGCTGAGAGACGTCGTTCGATCTCGAAGTGGTCGGACTCTCGCCGAATGACGACGAGTTGACCGTCCTGACACCCGGCGAAGACGCGCACGCCGTCCGGATGCTGCGTGAAGGCGACGAACGGTTCGCCGTGGGCCTCGAAGCAAATGTTCGGCGCTCGCTCGTCGAAGGGCGTGAAGCACACCTTGCGACGCAGCGAGATCAGCCCCGTTCCATCGAGCGTTGGCGCGCGCAGTTGAGCGATCGGATCCGACTCCGGCAGCGGAGGCGGCGGCGCGCACGTTCCGCGCTCGAGGTCGACGATGTAGCTCTCCTCCCCGTCGCGGCGCTTCAGCAGGCAGCGCGACTCGTCGAGGATCGCGATCTGGTAGCGACTGGGGGCGCTGCCCGCGGGAAACGCGGCCACGGAGCGGAGCTGCGCGCCGTCCGAGAGTTGGTGCTGATCGATCCGGCCGCCGCGCGACACGCACCACAGACGGTCGACGCCGATGGCGGCCGACGCGTCGAGCAGCGGGCCGAACTCGAAGCGAGCGATCGTTCGTCCGTTCTTCGGATCGACGCGCAGAAGCTCTACGACCTCGCCCGATTCGTGCTCGGCGATCGTGGCGACTGCGAGCTCCTCCTGGCCGTTCTCGCCTCGCACGAATGCGAAGTCGCGCACGCCGAACGGCGGGATGTTCGATGCGGGCGCGCCGACGGCGAAGCTCGCATCATCGAGGCGCGAAGCGAGATGTCCCCACTCCCAGCCGCGCAGCTCGGGCGGCGCCGCGTCGAGCCGCCGTCGCGCGGTGTCGATCTCGAAGGCGTTCAAGGAACTCGCCGCGGCGCTGAGGCTCGCGTCGTAGGCGAGTTGCCGAGCCTCATCGCGCGCCTGCACGGCGCGGGCCGCGTTGACGAAGGCGATCGCGGACCCCACGACGAGCGCGAGCGCGGCGACGAGGCCGCCTCCGACCAGTCCGCGGTGCCGCCGCGCGAACTTCGTCATCTGGTACAGCGCCGTCGCAGGTCGCGCGGCGATGGGTTCCTCGTCGAGGAACGCGCGCAGGTCGGCGGCCAACGCTCCGGCCGAGCTGTACCGCCGCGCGGGATCCTTGGCGAGCGCCTTCGCGACGATCGTCTCGAGATCTCCGCGCAGTCCGCGCTCGAGCGTGCTGAGCTTCGCCGGCTCGTCCTCGAGGATGCGGCGCGAGATCTCGATCAGCGATCCGCCCTCGACGGCGATCGGCAAGCGCTCGACGAGCAACTCGTAGAGCACGACGCCCAGCGAGTAGACGTCGGCGCGCGTGTCGACCTCCTCGCGCTTGGGATCGAGTTGCTCGGGACTCATGTACGCCAGCGTCCCGAGCAGGTGGCCCGTGCGTGTGAGCGAGTCGTGGTCGGCGTGGCCGGACAGCACGCGCGCGATGCCGAAGTCGATCACGCGCACGTTCCCGGCGCCGTCGACCAGCAGGTTCTCGGGCTTGACGTCGCGGTGGATGACGCCGCGCTCGTGCGCGTGCTGGAGCGCGTCGCAGGCCTGGAGAAACTGCTCGAGCTTCTGACGCACGCCGAAGCGGCGCGCGCGCGCGAAGGTCGTGATCGGCTCGCCGCCTTCGACGAGTTCGAGCACGCAGTAGGGGATGCGCAGCGCGCCCTCCTCGTGCACGCCCGCCGAGAACACCTTGGCGACGCCTGGGTGGCTGAGGCGTCCGAGCAGTTGCGTCTCCACCTCGAAGCGCCGCAGCGCGCGTTCGTCGAACGATCCGCCGTGCAGCAGCTTGATCGCGACGTCGCGCGGAGGGCTGGTCTGACGCGCGCGGAACACCGCGCCCATCCCGCCGGCGCCGAGGAAGGCGACGACCCGGAACTCTCCGATGTCGCGGCCGATCCAGCGTTCGTCGGCGCGCGCGAGCATCGCGACGAAGCCGCCCCGGCGTTCGGGCGAGTCCGCGTCGTCGAGCACCGACAGCGGTCGCTCGGCGCCCGAGAGGAGTTCGTCGAGCTCGGCGCGCATCGCCGCGTCGTCGCACTCCCGTTCGAGGAAGGCGGCGCGCTGCTCGGGCGCGAGCTCGCTCGCCGCCGCGAACAGCAACGTCAATCGTTCGTGGCGGCTGGCGCCGTCGTCACTGGAGTCCACGGGACCTCGGTCGATCTCTAGGCGCCGGTTGGAGAGTCCGCACGGCGCGCGTCGAAGCGCTCAGCTCGAGTCACCGCTGACAACACCGCTCCGACCAGCTCCTAAGCGGGGGCCAGCTCGCGCTTGAGCCAGGCTCGCGCGAACTGCCAGTCGGCCTTGACGGTGGTGACGCCCACCTCGAGCACACTCGCCACCTCTTCCACGGTGAGGCCGCCGAACACGCGCAGCTCCACGACTCGCGCTTGCCGCTCGCTCAGGCCGGACAGCTTCGTCAGCGCGCGCTCGAGGTCCTCGGTCGCCAACTCCTGCGACTCGACGATCTCGAGCATCCGATCGAGCGTCGCGCGCTTCCAGGCGCCCCCGCGCTTGTCGGCTCGGCGAGCGCGCGCGTAGTCGACGAGCACCTGGCGCATGGCGGTCGCCGCCACCGCCAGGAAGTGCTCGCGGTCCTTCCAGTCGCCGTTCGATGCGCCGCGGAGCTTCAAGTAGACCTCGTGAACGAGCGCGGTCGGCTGCAGCGTGACGTTGCCGTCCTCGGCGCGCAGTTGACGCCCGGCGAGCACGCGCAGCTCGCCGTAGAGCTGTCCGAGCAGCACGTCGCGTGACGCTGCGTCGCCGGCGCGCCACTCGGCGAAAGCTCGCGTGATTTCCGCGTCGCGCGCCATTGGGGCGCGCCATCGTAGTCTGACTCCCAGCAAGACGCCGGGCGCGACTCGTTCAGAGCGCGCCCGGCCGGTCGAACCCGCTCGCTCACGGGGCCATCGTGAACTGCAGCGCGTTCGAGAGGTTCGTCGTCTTGGGCGCGGGCGGATCGCGGAACCACGCCTGAGCGCAGACCACGTCGCCTGCGGCGAACGGAGCGCCCAGCGCGCCCGAATTCGCGGCCACCCAGGCGAGGAAGTCGACCGAGAACGCTCCGTCGCACGCGCCGGCCACGCCGCCCGAGTTCTGGGTCGACAGGCGCTGCGTCGGCGACTTCACGCACAACAGGCTCGTCGAGCCGACTCCCCAGGGCGCCGCGATCGGTCCCGTGATTCCGTAGAACAACAGACCGCTCTTCTGGCCCTCGATCGAGAGCGCGTCGAGCACGAAGCCGCTGGACGTGCTCGCGCTCGGAGTTCCGGTCGCGGACATCGTCGGCGTGCAGCCGTTCGAAGTCGTGCCCGAGGAGCAGTAGGCGAAGGCCGCGCCGAACTCGCAGTCGTCGAGCACGCCGTTCAAGTTCGTGTCGAAGTGCGCGCCGCTCGCCAGATCGCACACGTCGCCGATCCCGTTGAAGTTGCAGTCCTCCTGCAGCGGGTTGGGCAGCGTGGGGCAGTTGTCGATGCAGTTCGCGACGCCGTCGCCGTCCGTGTCCGTGTCCGGGACGCCGCAGCCGCAGGCGCCAGGGGTCGTCTTGTTCGGATCCCCGACGCAGCCGTCGCACGCATCGCCGGCGCCGTCGCCGTCGCTGTCGATCTGGTTGGCATTCGCGGTCGTCGGGCAGTTGTCGCAGGCATTGCCGACGCCGTCGCCGTCGCCGTCCCCCTGGGACGGATTGGGGGCGGACACGCAGTTGTCGCAGAGGTTGCCCACCCCGTCGCCATCGCCGTCCGCCTGGTTCGCATTGGCGACCGACGGGCAGTTGTCACAGGCGTTGCCGACGCCGTCGCCGTCTCCGTCGGTCTGATTGGAGTTGGAGACGGTGGGGCAGTTGTCGCAGGCGTCGCCCAACTGATCGCCGTCGCCATTCGATTGGCTGCTGTTCGAGATGGTGGGGCAGTTGTCACACGCGTTGCCGACACCGTCGCCGTCTCCGTCGCTCTGATTGGAGTTGGAGACGGTGGGGCAGTTGTCGCAGGCGTCGCCGAATTGGTCGCCGTCGGTGTTCACCTGGCCGGGGTTCGACACGGACACGCAGTTGTCGCAAGCATTGCCGAGCCCGTCTCCGTCGGCGTCGGTCTGATTCGCGTTGGCGATCGCCGGGCAGTTGTCGCAAGCGTCGCCGACGCTGTCGCCGTCGCCGTCGGCCTGGCTCGGATTGAACGTCGCCGGGCAGTTGTCGCAGGCATCTCCATCACCGTCGTTGTCACCGTCCAGTTGGAGCGAGTTCGCCGTCGTGACGCAGTTGTCGCAGGCGTTCCCGACGCCGTCGCCATCCGTGTCCGACTGTTGGGGGTTGAAGGTGGAGACACAGTTGTCCTCGCAGTCGACGATCCCGTCGCCGTCGCTGTCCGGGCACGCGTTCGTCGAGAGCTGCAGCTCGTAGAACTGCGCATGATTGAATCCGTTGGCCTCGGCTGAGACGCGCACGTAGTACGTGCCCGCCGCCGCGTTGTGATCGACCTGCTCCGCGACGCCGGCCGGCTGCGAGGTGGCGCTCTGCAGCAACGTACCGCTCGAGGTGAGCAGCGTGAGGCGGAGGTTCGCGGCGTGGAGCAGATCGAACGTCTCCCCTGCTGTCGCGCAGGAGCCGTCGTTCGGATCCTGTGGGGATGCTTGATAGCTCGATCCGACGGGGACCGCCGCGACGTGCAGTTGCGCGGCGCTCGGCAGCTCGATGCGGAAGAAGTCGACATCGCCGGCGGTGGAGATCGAGTACAGCCGCGCGTCGCTCGGCGCGGTGTTCGTCGGCGGCGCGGGGATCAAACCGATCGTCAACGCGCTGTTGCTCGTGAGCGTCAGAGTCTTGACCGACGGTCCTGCGATGTCGTTGGGCTCCTCGTCGTCGCCGTACTGGGTGTGGATCGAGAGGATGTCGTCGGCGCGCGGACCGTCGAACGTGAGATCGATGACCGGCTCCATCAGGAAGTCCGAGGAGCCCTGGTCGCACGAGTGCATCAGCCCGATGCCGTGGCCGATCTCGTGCATCAGCACCTGACGCATGAAGAGATGGTCGTTCGCCTGATCGCCCCACTGCTCGTAGTTGTCGAGCACCATGTCCCCGCCGTCGGCCGGGAACTGGTTGTACGCGAGCACGTTGCCCGCCGAAGTCCCGGCGACGTCGAGCCACTTCATGCCGATGCGAATGTCGCCGCGCAGGATCCCGTCGCCGGGCGTTCCCCAAGCGGCGCCGTCGTCGACCGTGCCGTCGACCGACACGAACACGAAGTTGACGCCGCTGAGCTGCTCCCACCGATCGAAGCACTGCTGCAGGACACTGATCGCCGTCGTGGCGCCGTTCTCGAAGATGAACTTCGCGTTCATCTGACTGAAGAACACGCTGGGGGACGAGGTCCAGCCGTTGTTGAACTCGTCGGGGATCGTCACGCCGTCCGGAACGATGCTCCAGTACACGGTGGCCGGCTGCGCGAGTCCGGGAACGCCGTGCCACGAGCTCGTCCAGTACGCCTCCGGCGCCGGCGGCAATTGCGCGAGCACCTGCTGCACGTAGTCGCTGCGCGTGCCGGGCGCGAAGCACACCGCGGGCGGTCGAGTCGGTTCGGTTCCGCCGCCTCCGCTCGCAGCGGCGGGCAGGAGCGAGGAGAGCAGGGCAAGCGACGCCAGGTACGGGATCTTCATGTCCAAGGCCAGGTTTCGAGGTGGTTGCTGCGGCCGCGCCCCTCGGCGACGACCTACTCGCAAGTCCCCACGAAAAGCCCGCATCCGGGCGGCCGGAGAAAATCCCGAAAGCTCGTCCGTCGACGGAGCCGCATCGATCGGCGGGCGGCGCTCGCGCCGAATCGGCGACGGCGTTGGCTGCTGCTTCACACCGCCGCGGAACCGCGCTGCCGCGTGAGGACCGGCGCCGACGGCGCTCTCGTCGTCGGAGAGAGCCTCCGCGCCCGCCAACACCGACGCTTCAGCTAGTGGCCGCAGACTCGGTGATGAGTCGCTTCACGCTGCGGCGAAGCTGCTCCACGCCGCCCGCATGCGCTCGGCGGCGTGGAGCAACTCTCGTTCACTGAAGTCGAATCACGCCGCCGTCGGGCACGATCCGGCAGCCCGCGCTGATCACGATCGGCGCGCCGCTGGTCTCCTGGTACACGCCAGGGCGCGCGCGGATCACGCCCCAGTCCGCGCCGCCGAGGACCAGTTGGCTCGCGGTTCGAATCTTCGAGACCGGCTCTTGCCACGTGCCGGTTTGCGCACCGGCGCCGCCGACGACTGTCCAGATCTGCGAGCGGGCGACGTTGTACTGCGACACGAACGGCCGGCTGACGTTGAAGGTCAGCATGGTGCGCGCGTCGGTCGCCCACAGGTTCACCACGCAGCTACCGAACGAGCCGTTGAGCGTCGCGGTGAGGCCTTCGGCCGCGTAGCGCTGAACGCGCACCGTGTGGACGGTCGTGTTGACGGCGTAGGCCATCGTCGTGCGGTACTCGGTGTCCTCGCAGCCGCCGCAGATTCCGTCGGGCACATCGCAGTAGCGCTCGATGCCGCGATCCGTGGCATTGATGCCTTGCGAGCACGTCGGCGCCGATGAATTGGCGTTGTGGCAAGCGCCCAGGTTGTGGCCCGCCTCGTGCGCGAACGTCCCGTTGCTCACCGCCAGCGAACGGTTCGCGACGAAGCAGCCGGACGCCAAGATGAGCCCGGTCGTGTTGGCCGGAGTCCAGCCGACGCCCGTGCCGCTCGTGGTGATCATCGCCACGAGGTCCGGGCGATAGTTGTTGCGCAGCGCCTGAATCTGGTCCGTGATCGTGTCGACGGCGGTGTAGCCGTTGATCGTTTGGCCGACCGTGAGCCGCAACTCGGCCAGATCTTGAGAGATGTCGGCCTTCTGCGAGTAGCCCACGAGGATGTTCCACTCCGCGGCCGCCAGCCGGAACGTCCACGAGCCTCCCGAGAGGTTCACGCGCGCGTTCGAGTCGGTGATCATCGCGTGGCAGTCGGCCAGGAAGGCGCTGGACGAGCCGTACGCCGAGCGCGCCTGATCGGACACGACAACCATCACGTCGACGACGTTGGTGGGATCGCTCGGAGCGCCGCCCAGCAGGTTCTGCGGACCTTGACCGCCACCCGTCGCGGCCGCGCCGCCGCCTAGGGGCGATTCGGCGGGCAGTGTCGGCGATTGGATCGCGCCGGCGCAGTCCGCGGCGTTCGCCTCGAACTCGTACAGCACGTGGTTCGCGCCGAAGCCCCGCACTTCGAACGTCCGGCCGCGGTGGTTCGAGTTGCGCACCACCAGCCGCAGCGCGTCGTCGTGCCGCACCAGGATCACGTCGCTGTTCGCAACGCCCGCGATCTGGCCGAACCACGTGTACTGCGTCGGCGTGCGGCGCTCGCGATGTTGCAGCACGAGCTCCAGCGGCGCCCCGCCCTCGGGCAGCGGGATGCCGACGCGCTCCCGCGGACTTGCTCCGAGCGCGTCGATCGAAGCCCAGTCGACGTGCACGGCGATGGCCGGCGAGTTCGGATCGACGTCGACCGGAGGCTGCGCGGGTCCCGTGGGCAGCAGGATCGAGACGAAGCTGCCGCTGGGCTCGATCACGCGCGCCTGGTCGATCCAGCCGCCCGCGGGCGTGAAGATCAGCGCGTCGCGCGGCTCGCTCGTGTCCCACGTGCGCGCGGCGGAAGGATGGACCTGCGCGCAGAGCTGGCTCGAGAGCGCGAGCGCGCTGCACGCGGCGAGCAGCGCTCGCGCTTGGGTTCGTCGGAGGTTCATGGTCGTGGCTCGCTCTCGCTCACTGCAAGTTGACGAGGACCAGGACCAAGCCTTCGCCCGACTCGAGCGAGCT
>CALKYE010000272.1 GCA_938003765.1 uncultured Planctomycetia bacterium | reverse complement strand
TGATCGACTCCGACATCCTGCGCAAGGCCTTCGCGCGCATCGTCGAGGGCGGCGGGGAGTTCGAAGTGCTCGAGGCGCGCATCGGCGCGACCAACGAAGACACCTCGTTCGCGCGGCTCGCCGTCCGCGCGGCGAATCCGGAGAAGCTCGACGCCATTCTCGAGGGGCTGCGCTACCTGGGCGCTTCGGCGCAGGTGAGCGACGCGCGCACGGCCCCGGCGGAAGCGGACGGGATCCTCCCGGACGAGTTCTACTCCAGCACCAACTTCACGACCTTCGTGCGCTTGAACGGCGCGTGGAGCGAGGTGGGCGCGCAGAAGATGGACTGCGCCGTCGTCGTGCGCGGTGGTTCGCCGGTGTGCGTGAAACAGCGACTCGTGCGCCAGGGCGAAGCCGTCGTGCTGCGCGGCGCCGGCATTCGCATGAAGCCTCCCGAGCGCAGCCGCTCGTACTCGGTCTTCGGGTTCATGTCGAACGAGGTCTCCGCCGAGGTGAACAAGTCGGTGGCGATCGCGGGCGTCGCGCGCGAGTTGCGCCGCACGCGCGAGGCGGGGCAGCGCATCGTGGTCGTGCCCGGGCCCGCGGTCGTGCACTCCGGCGGCGATCGCGCGCTAGCGCGGCTCGTGGCGGCCGGTTGGGTGGACGTCGTGCTCTCCGGCAACGCCTTCGCCGTTCACGACCTCGAGAAGGCGATCCTCCGCACCAGTCTGGGCGTGTGCCAGATGAGCGGCCGCGCGGTGGAGGGCGGCAGTCGCAACCATCTGTTCGCGATCAACGCGGTGAATCGCGCGGGCGGCGTGCGCGGCGCCGTCGAGAGCGGCCTCGTCAGCTCGGGCGTGATGTACGAGCTGGTGCGCCGCGGAACGCCGTTCGTGCTCGCGGGCTCCATTCGCGACGACGGCCCGCTCAAGGACGTGGTGACGGACACGCTGGCGGCTCAGATGGCTTACGCACAGGCGTTGGAGGGCGCGGGGATGTGCTTGATGCTCGCCTCCGCGCTCCATTCGATCGCCGTGGGGAATCTGCTGCCCGCCGCCGTGCGCACCGTGTGCGTCGACATGACCGAAGCGCTGCCGGTCAAGCTCTCCAACCGCGGGACGCTGCACGCCGTCGGGCTGGTCACCGACGTGGGGTACTTCCTCGAGCGCCTCGAGGCCGAACTGGCGGGCCCGGTCCGAGCGGGATAACCGTGGCGCGAGCCAAGGCCGGGAACGCCTGCGCCAGCGTGAAGTGAGTCGCTCAAGAGCGATCTCGCTCCGGCCGATGCCCGAGGGACCCACCCCAACAGGACCCTCCATGCGTCAACGCGCGTCGTCTGTTCGTCACCTGTCGACCTCCCTCACTGCGCTCGCGGCCCTTCTCGGCGGCGCGAGCTGCGTCGCGCCCCAGACGGCCGTCCGTCCGGCGCTCGGCACGAGCGGCGACGCCCGCATCATCGACGCCGCCGTTTCACGGCAAGGCGAGGAGGCGCCCAAGTACTTCGCCGCGCGCGGCTTCTTCGTCGGCGCGATGGGGGTTGCGACGACCCTCTCCGACAGCGACTTCGACGGGCAGTCCGGCCTCATGGATCCGCAGTCGGGTCTGACGATCGTGCTGCCCGAGCTCGATCCGGGCATCGGCTGGGGCGTCACGGTGGGCTACCGCGGCAAGCGCAACTCCGTGCAGTTCAGCTACGCGGTCTCCGAGCACGACGACGAGTTCCTGGGCGGGTCCTTCGAGGACGAGTTCAAGAACTACAGCCTCGACTTCAAGCACTACTGGAACGTCGACGGCGCGCTGCAGCCCTTCGTGCTGCTGGGTGTGAGCGTGCCGCGCCTGATCGTCGAGAACGGCGGGGCGCTGGGCGCTTCCACCGGCGACGCGGCGGTCCAAGGACTCGGCGCAAACCTGGGCGGCGGCGCGGCGCTGTACCTCACGCCGCATCTGGCGCTGTTCGGCGAGGCGTACTACCGCTGGGCCGAGTTCGACCGCGCTTCGTCGCTCGGCGTTCACCGCGACATCAAGGGTCACCTCGACGCGTCGGGCTTCGGTCTGCGCGGCGGCATCAGCTACACGTTCTGAGGTCCGCGCGAGCCCAGGCTCGATTCCTGGTCGGATCTCTGGCTCGAACTCCGGCTCGAGCGCGCGGAGCTACGAACTCCGCCTTACGCCATTACGCAGCTGAGCCCTTCAACGGCTGAGGGCTCGCATTCCTAGCTTGGCGCCCATCGCCGCGACCTCTCGTCGCGCGCGCCCAAACTAGGATGCAAGCACCCAAACGACCCCACGGCGGGGGCGCCAAGCCGTCCCGGCGTCGCGGCAGCACCGCGTTCTCCGGCCTCCTGTGGATCTTCGGCGTCGCGCTCATCGCCGCGCCGTTCCTGCGCGAGCGCGACAACATCGGCAGCTACGAGGGCGACTTCACGCGCACGTCCGAGAAGGACACGCCCTTCGCCGAGGACCTCGCCAACTACGAGAAGGACTTCGGCCCCGGCCTCGGCGCAGCGATCGCGTCGTCGAGCGAGGAGTACTTCGGCCTCGAGTCGCCCTGGCTGCGCGACACGGGCGCCGTGGACTTCTTCCGCATCCCGAGCGGCCGGCTCAACTACGAGATCCACTGCGTCGGTTGCCACTCCGCCAACGGCGACGGCGGCGGACCGGCTGCGCGCTACTTGAACCCGCGCCCGCGGAACTTCCGCAAGGGCCTGTTCAAGTTCACCAGCACGGACGCTTCCTCGCGCCCGCAGCGCCGCGATCTGTTCCAGACGATCACGCGCGGGCTGGCGGGCTCGGCCATGCCCGAGTTCCGCCTGGTGAACGACGAGAAGCGCTGGGACCTCGTCGAGTACGTGCGCTGGCTCTCGATGAAGGGCGAGTTCGAGCAGCTGATGCTCGACGACGCCTACGAGAACGAGGAGATCCCCGACGCCAAGGAGATCGCCGACATCATCATCAAGCGCTGGCACCCGGCGAACCTGCGCACGATCTACCCCGGTGTGGCCGAGACGCCCAAGGATCAGGCGTCCGTCGATCGCGGTCGCGCGCTGTTCAACGACTCGAACAAGGGCAGTTGCTTCACTTGCCACGGCCCCGAAGGTCGCGGCGACGGTCCGACGGCGGACAAGTACCTGGACGACTGGGGCTATCCGATCCGACCGCGCGATCTGACCGCGGGCACGTTCCGCGCGGGCGCGGAAGGCGCGGACCTCTATCGAACGATTGCGGCCGGGATCAAAGGCACGCCCATGGGCTCGTTCGAAGGCGCGCTGTCGCCGGAGGAGATCTGGGATCTCGTCCACTTCATTCAGTCGCTCTCGGAGAAGAGGTAATTCGCTGTGAACGCTGCCGCTGCCATCTCGGGGGTTCACGGCGAATCCCTGGTCAACTACAAGCTCATCAAAGCCCACCTCTTCGCCGGCGCCCTGTGCCTCGTGGTCAGCATGGTGGCTGGCTACCTCTACTCACTGCAGTTCCTGGGGTTCTTCCCGCTGCAGGGCAGTTGGACGCACTCGCCGGGTCACTTCCGACTGCTGCACACGAACATGGCGGCCTACGGCTGGCTGGTGAACGGATTCACCGCGATGCTGTACTACGTCGTTCCGCGCCTGACTGGAAAGAAGGTGTTGAGCGACGGATTGGGCGCGCTGATCTTCTGGGCCTGGCAGTTGATCGTCGTGCTGGCGATCGTCGGCTACATGACCGACAAGGCGCAGGCGATCGAGTGGGGTGAGACGCCCACCGGCTTCCGCCCGGGCACGTTCGAGATGAACTACGTGCCGGTGGACGCGCTGGTCGTGGTCGGCGCCGTGCTGGTGATCGTCCAGTTCATGACTCCGCTCTTCAAAGCGCGTGAACAGCGCTTCTACGTCACGCTGTGGTACGTGACCGCCGGACTGGTCTGGCTCGCGCTGACCTACTTGATGGGCAACATCATGCCGGAGTGGATGCTGCCGGGCGCCGCGGGCGCGGCCGTCACCGGTCTGTTCATCCACGACCTCGTGGGTCTGTACGTGACGCCGATGGGCTGGGGAATGATGTACTTCTTCGTCCCGCTGATCCTGCGCAAG
This sequence comes from uncultured Planctomycetia bacterium, assembly GCA_938003765.1. Lineage (GTDB taxonomy): Bacteria > Planctomycetota > UBA1135 > UBA1135 > WYBT01. The sequence goes on along the minus strand of CALKYE010000272.1, from coordinate 11,014 downwards.
CCGATCTGGAGCCACTCACTGTCCGTGATCGGGTTCTGGGCGCTGGCGTTCTTCTATCCGCTGGGCGGCGTGCACCACTTCCTGATCTCGCCGATCCCCGACTACGTCGAGTTCGGCGCCATCACCACGACCATCGCCATCGAAGTCGTCGTCACGACCGTCGTCGTGAACTTCTTCATGACCCTGCGCGGCAAGTGGAGCGCGCTGCGCTCGAGCATGGCGATCCGCTGGTTCTACGTCGGCGCGGTCTTCTACTTCATCACCTGCCTGCAGTGCGCGTTCCAGGTCACGTGGATGTTCCAGAAGGTCATCCACTTCACCGACTGGGTCGTCGGTCACGCGCACTTGATCATGTTCGGAGTGTTCACGTTCTGGCTGTTCGGCGTGATCGAGTGGCTGTGGCCGCGCGTGTGCCGCCGCAACTGGTACTCGCAGTCGCTGCGGAGCTGGCACTTCTGGATGTGGTCGGTCGGCGTGCTGATCATGTTCTTCGACCTGATGATCGCGGGCCTGGTCCACGGCTTCATGCAGCGCGATCTCAACGACTGGTCCGACATCCTGCGCATGTCGGAGCCGTTCTGGTGGGTGCGCACGTTCAGCGGCGCGATGATCCTCATCGGCCTGTTCTGCGTGCTCTACAACATGTACATGACCGCGAAGGCGGGTGAGGTCTACGAGGAAGAGAAGCACCTCGTCCCCGTGAGCGCCGACTAGCGCCGAAGGACAACCAAGCACCATGGAACGTTTCTCCACCCTCGTGTTCGTGGCGGGAATCGGCTGCTTCGCGGTGGCCTTCCTGCTCTCGATGATCTTCCCGTGGATGAGTCTGTACAGCTACCACGGCATGGACTTCCAGACGATCGAGAAGCTGGCGGAGAAGCCCAGCGTCGAGTTCGTCGAGCTGTCGCAGAAGTTCCCCGAGAGCTTCAAACAGCACTACGGCGAGGTCACGCCGGCGAGCTACGCCGAAGCGCTCCAACTCGGGCGCGACGTCTACGTCGGACAGGCCTGTTGGCACTGCCACAGCCAGTACGTGCGCGTGGTTTCGAACGAGCACGTGCGCTGGGGACCGCCGTCGTCGGCGCAGGAGTACCAGAACGCGCTGAACCAACCGCACCTGTGGGGGACGCGCCGCGTCGGACCCGACCTCGCGCGCGAAGGCGGCAAGAAGTCGAACGACTGGCACATCGCCCACTTCATGAATCCCAAGAGCGTGGTGCCGCACTCGGTGATGCCCGCTTATCCGTTCTACTTCGACGAGAAGGGCGTGCCCGACAAGAAGGGGATCGCGCTCGTCACGTACCTGCAGTGGCTCGGCACGGTCCAGGCCGGGATTCCCGTGGCGGAGCGCATCACGCCCTGAGCCACGCCGCACTTGTTGAGCCCCTTCGACAGCCGCTTGGACTGCAACTGACCGGAACCCATCCATGAGTGGACAATCAACCCCGACTCCCGCTCGCGGCGAGCGCTTCCGCTGGCGCGCGACGCACGTCTTCTTCACGACGGTGTGCCTGATCGCCGGCGGGATGTTCTTCTTCAAGCTCCACGAGTTCCTCCGAACGATCAAGAAGGACGAGCTCGCCGGCTTCGCCTTCGATCCGATCCTCACCTACGGGTTCGTGGCGCTGGGCTTCTTCTTCCTGCTGGTGTGGGCCTTCATGACCGGCCAGTTCAAGGACATCGAGAAGACCAAGCACGAGATGATCGAGCGCGTGCTGCAGCAGGAGCGCGACGAGGGCCTCACCATCTCGGAGGAAACGCTGTGAACGAGCAAGTCGAACCGCGCGACGCCGAGAAGTTCCATCCGGGCTACGGACACGGCGGCGTGCCGTGGTACCTGCTGCTCGGCTACCTGGCCTTCCTGGTGTTCTTCACTTGGTACTCCCTCGAATTCCAGCTGCCCGACTACCTCCAGAAGGGGCCGGTCAAGCCCGCCGAGTCGGCGGCGACGAAGTGACTTCGTGGGTGTGGGCGCGACTGGCTCGGGCGCGTGCGCGCACTGCGGCTTGCCGCTGCCCGGCGCTCCGTCCGAGCGCGAGAGCTACTGCTGCAGCGGCTGCTTCCTCGCGCACCGACTGAGCCACCGCGGCCTGGAGGCCAGCACCGATCGCCTTCTCTCGCGGGTGGTGCTCTCGGCTTTCCTGGCGATGGGCGTGATGGTGTTCTCGCTCGCGCTCTACTCGCGCGCGCTGCACGACGAGGGCGACGGGGAGACCGCGCAGGCGTTGACCGGTCTGTTCCGACTCGGCGCGCTCGCGTTCTCGACGCCCGCGCTGGCGTTGCTCGGCTTGCCGTTGCTCGACGCCGTCGTCGCGCTGCGTCGATGGCTCTCCGCTGAGGCGCTGATCCTGGCCGGCGCGGCTTCCGCGTGGAGCGTCTCGGTGTGGAACACGTTCCGCGGCGGCGGCGAGGTGTACTTCGACACCGCCACCATGGTCGTCGTGCTGTACAGCCTCGGCCGCTGGCTCGACGTGCGCGCCCGCGAGAAGGCGACCGAGGAACTGCGCGCGCTGGCGCCCGAACGCGAGGGGCCGGTCGCGCGGATCGAGGGAGAGCGCGAAGTGCTCGTCCCGGCCGCGCAGATCGCGGTTGGAGATCACGTACGCGTGCGACCGGGCGAGATCGCGCCGGTCGATGGTGAGATCGTCGACGGGCGCTCCTTCGTCGACACCTCCGCGCTGAGCGGCGAATCGCAGCCGCGCAGCCTGGGCGAGGGCGATGCGCTGCTCGCCGGATCGGTGCTGGTCGATGGCGCGCTGGTCGTGCGCGCGACTGCGGGAGTCGGCTCGCGACTGCGCGACGAAGTGGAACGTTTGCTGCGCGACGCGCTCGAGCAGCGCTCGCGCTGGGTGCGAGCCGCCGATCGATTGGCCGGAGCGCTGCTGCCCATCGTGCTCCTGCTCGCGGCGGCCGTAGTGCTCGTTCGACATCGCAGCGCTGGTTGGGAGGCTGCCTGGCTCGACGCGCTCTCGGTGGTGCTGATCTCGTGTCCGTGCGCGCTGGGGATCGCGACTCCGCTCGCGTTCTGGACGGCGATGGGCGCGGCCTACAAGCGCGGAGTGCTGGTGCGTGGCGGTGAGGCGCTGGAGCGTCTGGCGCGAGCGCGTCGCATCTTCCTCGACAAGACCGGGACGCTGACGAGCGGCGAGTTCGAACTGGTGGAGATCGAGGCCGGCGAACTCGGCGAACGCGAAGCGTTGCGACTGGCGTGCGCTCTCGAGGTCGGGAGCGAACATCCGATCGCACGCTCCCTCCGCGCGACCTGGTCGGCTCGCGAAGGCGCCGCGCAGCTCCCGCGCGTCGAGGACTTCGCCGCGCTCCCCGGTGTCGGCGTCCGCGGGAAGCTCGACGGCGTCGAGCATCGATTGACGCGCGCGCAGTCGAGCGCCGACATGCGCCGACCCGAGGCGACTTGGATCGAGCTCCGCCGCGGTGAGACCGTGCTCGCGCGCCTGGCGCTGGCGAGTTCGCTGCGTCCCGATGCCGCGCGCGTCGTCGAGCGCTTGAAGCAGTTGGGCCTGGGACCGCGCGTGCTCACCGGTGACAGCGCGGGCCCGGCGCACGCGCTGGCGAGCGAGTTGCGCGTCGAAGTCGACAGCGGCTTGTCTCCGGCCGACAAGGTGGCGCGGGTGCGAGCCGAGGGCGACGCGGCGGCGTTCGTGGGCGACGGCTTGAACGACGCCGCGGCGTTGGCGGCCGCGCGAGTTGGGATCTCGGTCCACGGCGGAGTCGCAGCCAGCCTCTCCGCAGCTCAGATCAACCTCCTGCGACCGGGGCTCTCGGAGCTGCCCGACGTCATCGAGCTCGCGCGCCGCGCGGTGTTCGCCGCCAAGCTGAACCTCGCGTGGGCGTTCCTCTACAACAGCCTGGGGCTGTACTTCGCCGCCACGGGTCGGCTCTCGCCGATCTTCGCGGCCTCCGCGATGGTGGCCTCGAGCCTGTTCAGCGCCCTGAACTCGCGACGCCTCATCCTCCCTGAGCGAGATCACGCTTCCGCGCCCGTACGCACTCCGACGGACGGCGCGTGCGAACTGCGCGCTACGGCGCTGGCCGCGCCACGCGGACGATGATGGCTGCGCAGCTCCCGCGAGGCGCCGAGTTCACCGGGAGGCGTTGACGATGCCGATCCAACGCGTACGCGACAGGATTCTGGCCGGCCTGGCCAAGAAGCGCGGCGGCGCCCATCGCTACAGCCACTGGCGCTGGGGCGTCGCGATCGCCTTCACGCTCGCCGTCGCGGCGCTGCCGGTGTTCGACCTGCTGCGCATCGACCTGTGGGGCGGCCACCACCACTACCTGGGGCGCGAGCTCGGACTGGTGGCGGCGCTCAAGCACTTCGCCTTTCCGTTCCTCGCGATCAACGTCGCCATCATCGTCGCGAGCCGCTTCCTCGGGCGTTACCTGTGCGGCTTCGTCTGCCCGTACGGCGCGGTCGCGCGCTTCGCCGACTGGCTTCGCATCCGCTCCAAGAGCCCTGCGCAACGCTGGGGCTCGCGCGCCGCGCTGCTCGGCGTGTGCGCCGCGATGTGCGCGGTCTCGTTCAGCTTCTGGGTCGACTGGCGCGTCTTCGCGGAGGGCTCCGCGCTCGCCATCTCGCTGGCGAGCCTGTTCCTCGTCGGTCTGATCGCGAGCTTCTACGTGATGGTGACTCGACTGGGGCTCGAGTTCTGCCGCAACTGGTGTCCGTCGGGCGTGTACTTCGCGCTGCTCGGCCACGAGACCTACAACGGCGTCCAGTTCGCGCACCCCGAGAGCTGCACCGACTGCAAGGCCTGCGACCGGGTGTGCCCGATGAACCTCCTGCCGCGCGAGATGTCGGGCGGCGCGCACTTGGAGGGGCACGGGTTCTATCCCGATGGTCAGTCCAACTTCTCGTTGTGCATTCGCTGCGGCGACTGCGTGGCGGCCTGTGAAGGCACGAACGTGGCGTCGGACGGCCCCGTTTCGCTGCGCATGGGCTGGTTGCCCGAGGGCGCGCGCAACTCGAATCCGCCTCGGCAGAGCGAGCCTTCGCCCGAGGAGTTCGGTCGCGAGCGCGGCGCGCCGGTCGAGGCCGGGCGTGGCGTGGGCGCGGACGAGAGCTGATCGCTCATGGCCAGCGGCATCTCCAGCTTGATCGTGCTCGCGCTCGCGGGCGCCGCGCACTGTGCGGGCATGTGCGGACCGTTCGCGCTGGCTCTCGGCGCGCGCAAGCAGGAGCGCTCGAGTGCGGCCGCGCGCGTGGCGCTGTACGTGCTCGGCAAGTGCGCCGCCTACGTGTTGCTCGCGGTCGCCTTCGCGCTGGGCGCGGCGGCGGTCGGCGCCGAGGTGAGCGACACGACGCAAGGACATGGCATGCACCTCGCGCGGCGCATCCTCGCGTGGAGCGCGGGCGCCGTGATGGTGCTGGTCGGGCTTCACACGCTGGGCTTCGCGCCGCGCGTGAGTGTGGGCTTCGCGAAGCTGGCTCAGGCGCCGTTCGCGGCGGCGTGGCGCGCATCGCGAGCTCTGCCGCCGTTGGCGAGCGCACCGGCGCTCGGTTTGATCAGCGGGTTCCTGCCCTGCGGGCTCTCGTGGTCCGCGGTGCTGCTGTCCGCATCACAGGGAGGCGCGTTGCTCGTCGTGGGTCCGATCGTGTTCGGACTCGCGACGGCGCCGGCGCTCGTCGCCGTGGCCAGCGGCGGCGCGTTGTTGAACGAGCGCTGGCGGGCGCGACTCGCTCGCACGGCGGCCGCGGGCATGGTCGTGTTCGGCGTCTGGACTGCATGGCGCGGCGGCGCGCCGCTCGGTCGCGAGGGAGAGAACAATGTTCCACCTTGCTGCGCTCAGGTGAGCGACGCCCAACGCTGAAGCGGCGCGCGGTGCGAGCTGCTCAAGGCTGGCAAGCCAAGGGGCGAAAAGGCGGAACCGGATTCCTGTCCCCAACGGCACCCCACTCCGCGCCCATGTCCCAGTCCCAGGCCACCCCGCATCACGCAACCCTCGAGATCGATCCGACACTGCTCGACGCCGTCATCACCGGAACGAAGGAGGGGCTGGAGATGACCGGCCTGGTTCCGCCGCCGGTGGGTGCGTCACGCTTCTTCAGCACGTCGCGGCCCATCTCGGTCATGGTCGGACTGGTCGGGCGCACCAATGGCACCTGCGCCATCTCGCTCACGGAGAAGGCCATGCTGCACATCGCGAGCAAGTTGATGGGGGAGCCGTGCACGCAGGTCAACTCCGAGACGGTGGACGCGATCGGCGAGATCGGCAACATGATCGCGGGGCGGGTCAAGGAACTGCTCACCGGCACTGAGTTCGAGATGCAGAACATCTCGGTGCCGTCGGTGATCATGGGGGCGAGCTACGGCGTGCACTACGCGCGCGGCATGCACACCATCTCGGTCGACTTCGAACTCGAAGAGATGCCCATCACCGACATGCGCGAGCGCTTCTTCACCGTGTCGCTCTCGCTCTTGCGCCGCGTCGTCGCCTGATCGGCGTCACGCGCCGCTCGGCGGCGCGATCTTGGTCGGGAATCCGTCGGCGCGATAGGCGCGCGCGAGGATCGACATCGGGTGCAGCGGCTTGCGGCCCGCGTGCTGCGCGAATTGGATCGCAGCGAGCGGGCAATCGGTGGCCCACACCTCGGCCTCGGCGGCCTGCATGCCGTCGAACGCGTTCTTGCCGACGCGCTTGGAGGTTTCGAAGCCCTCGAGCTTCATCGCGTACGTGCCGTCGTGCCCGCAGCACTCGGTGGTGAGCTTGGGCGTCACGCCGGGGATCTTGCGCAGCAGGTCGCGTCCGCGGAAGCCGATCGCCTGCGCGCGCAGGTGGCAGGGCGCGTGGTAGGCGACGCTCTCGCCGGGCGTGCTCTTGAAGTCGGTGTTGAAGCGCTCCTCGGTGCGGAGCGACCAGAGGTGCTCGCTCGGATCGCGCACGGCTTCGGCCAGCTTCTTCGCGCGCTCGCGGTCGGCGCCTTCGAGCAGCTCGGGATACTCGCGCCGCATCATCATCGAGCAGGTCGGATTGAGCGCCAGCACCTTCGCGCCCTTGTCGACGTGCGGCATGAGCAGGTCGAGGTTGTGTCTGGCGTTCTTGCGCAGCGTCTCGAGGTCGCCGTGCTCCCAGGCCGGCATTCCGCAGCACGCGAGTCCCTTCACGCAGGCGCACGAGACCTTGTTCTTGTCGAGCACCTCGAGCGTGTCGCGCCCGATCTGCGGCTCGTTGTTCTGCACGTAGCAGGTGGGGAAGAGCACCGTCTCGGCGCCCGGCGCGGTCTTCGTGCGACCGGCCCCGTCGGCCCACTTCTCGAACGTCGTCGCGGCGAACTCCGGCAGGAGCTTCTCGCGGTGAACGCCCAGCAGCTTCTCCATGAACCAACGGTGCAGCGCGTTCTTGTTCAAACCGTTGACGAGTCCGAAGCTCAGGCGCGCCATCGCGCCGGCCCCGTCGGGATCTCCGAGCAGTCGGTCGCGCAGCTTCACGCCGTCCCGCTTCGCGCGCACGGCCTGGTGGCGGTGGATCAGCTTGGGGAAGTCGAGCTGGAACTCGTGCTTGTCGCGCGGCGTGTAGGGGCACTGGACGTCGCACAACTTGCACTGGAAGCACGCGTCCGCGACGCGGTTCACCTCGCTCTCGGTGAGCTTGCGCACGTCGCCTCCGTGCGCGTTGTCGATGATGTCGAACATCACCGGGAAGCTGTCGCAGTACTTGAAGCACATGCGGCAGCCGTGGCACAGATCGAACGCGCGCTCGATCTCCTTGCGCAGCAGCCCCGCGTCCCAGTACTTGGGCTCGCTGGGGTCGTAGCACAGTCCGTCGGTCGGCGTGTAGGAGATCGGCGTCGCGCTCATGCCGCCAGACAAGCGCTTCAGGGAGCGTGGTTCAAGGGGCGGGGCCGCTTCGTGCGAGCCGCGCGTCGTCGCGGCGCAGCGCGTCGAGCGCCGCTCGAGCACGTTGAGATAGAGCGACGCCGGCGGGGCCCGTCCGAGGTTGGGCCCGCCGGCGTCGCCGGGTGCTGCCTGACGCGGCAGGTGCTAGCTGATCGAGTTCAGCATGTTCGTGAACTTGCCAGCGTGAGCCTTCTCCGCCTTGGCCAGGGTCTCGAACCAGTCGGCGATCTCGGCAAAACCCTCGGCGCGTGCGGTCTTGGCCATGCCCGGGTACATGTCGGTGTACTCGTGCGTCTCGCCCGCAATCGCGGCCTTCAGGTTGAGCGTGGTGTCGCCGATCGGCAGGTCGGTCGCCGGGTCTCCGGCCTTCTTGAGGAAGTCCAGATGGCCGTGCGCGTGGCCGGTCTCGCCTTCAGCCGTGTCGCGGAAGTTGCCCGCGACTTCGGGGTAGCCTTCGACGTCGGCCACCTTGGCGAAGTAGAGATAACGGCGGTTGGCCTGGCTCTCGCCAGCGAACGCGGCCTTGAGATTCTGGTGCGTCTTGGAGCCCTTGAGTTGCGTCATCGTGAATCACCTCCTCGCTTGGGGATCAAAGTCAGTCGGACAAGTTTGACGGTGAAGCTCGAGTGCGCGGCGCGCGTTCCCGAGCTTGCTCGCTTCGCGCGCTAGTGTGCCTTTGCGCCTCGCGGCGCGCATGCTCCGTGTCGCTGCGCCTTCGCGCCACGCGGCGTCCTGGCCGGGCTTCGCGACGACGCGCACGCCCCGCACAGCCCCGCGATGAGCACGCTGAACTCGCGCGCGACGAAGCCGGCTGCGGGCTGCGGAACGCGCAGCGCGTCGAGCTCGGCGCTGAACACGTCCTGCACGGCGCCGCAGCGCTCGCACAGGAGGTGGTGATGGCGCTCGACGCACGGGTCGTAGCGACAGGCGGCGGCGTGCTGAGCGACACGGCCGGCGAGGCCGAGTTCGACCAGCGTCTCGAGCGTGCGGTACACCGTCGCCCGGTTGACGCCCGGCAGCGCACGACTCACGTCGGCGTGAAGCGCGTCGACGGTGGGGTGGTCGGTCCGCTGGAGGAACGCCGCGAGCAACGCGCGACGCTGCGCGGTGACGGGCAGACCGCGCCCGCGGAGCGCTTCGCAAGCGCGCTCGAGCTGCGCGTCGGTCGGACGAGAGGCGGTTCGCACCACGGGCCGCAGTTATGGAGCAGTTGCAAACTGATTGCAACAGTCCAGGCCTGCCCTCGCGCCGCGCGGCTCTGCTGACCCGTCCGAGAGCACGCCCACTCGCGCGCAGCACTCAGCGGCGACTACTTGCTCCAGCGCGCCGCAGCTTCCGCAACGCGACGGCCGAGCAAGCGCGCCGTCTGGAGGTCGTCTTCCCCCGGTTCGTTGGCGTGGTCGACGCCCGGCGACTGCGCGGTTGCGCCGAGGAACGACCCCGTGCGGTTGATCTCACGGCCTTGCTCGTCGCGATAGCGCGGCAGCAGACCGAGACTCACCCACACCATGCCGTGCTGCGCCGCGAACGCTGCGAGATCGACCAGCGTGTTGAACTTGTCGCCCGACGGCGAGCCTGAGTTCGTGAAGCCCGCGGCCAGCTTGTCCTTCCAGCCTTGGGCGGCCCAGGTGCGCGAGGTGCTCTCCATGAACGCTTTCATGCCGGCCGAGACACTCCCCAGGTAGGTCGGGCATCCGAACACGATCGCGTCCGAACCGTCGAGTTCGGCGCGCAGCCCGTCCGTCTCCGCCACCGAGATCAGTCGGACCTCTGCGCCGGCGATCGAGCGCGCTCCGTCCGCGACGGCGCGGGCTTGCCGTTCGGTGTGTCCGTAGCCGGAGTGGTAGACGATCGCGATCTTGCTCATGGCGGTGTGGGAGCAGGCGGTAGAGGTGCGGGGGAGCCGTGAGCGCATTGCCACGGCGCCAACCCTTCGTTCAACTCAGGCTCTGGGGCAACCAGGTACCCTCAGGTAACCAAGGGAGTTTCGCGTGCAAGTCCGCTCTGAATCCGGCGCTTGTCCGGATGAATGTCCGCTCGATCAATGTCTGCAGCTCCTGGCCGGGGCGTGGACGCACAAGGTGCTGTGGTACCTGCGCGAGGGCGCGCTGCGCTTCGGCGACCTGCGCCGCAACATTCCGGGCGTATCCGCCAAGGTGCTCACCACTCGACTGCGCGACCTCGAGCTGCGCGGCGTCGTGACGCGGCGCGTGTTGCCGAGCTCGCCCCCCGCGGTGGAGTACGAGCTCACTGCGCTGGGCCGCGACCTGCTTCCCGTGCTCGAGGCGATCGCACAGGTCGGCAAGCGTCTGCGCACGCGCGAGCGGCGCGCCAGCGCACGGAAGGCGGCGGCGCGATGAAGCCCCTGATCCTCCCGTTCGACGGCAAGACGCCGCAGCTCGCCGAAGAGGTCTTCCTCGCTCCCGGAGCGGTCGTCGTGGGCGACGTGAGCCTGGGGCGGGGCGTCTCGGTCTGGTACGCAGCCGTGGTGCGCGGCGACGTCAACCGCATCACCATCGGAGACGACTCCAACGTGCAGGACGGAGCCGTGCTGCACGGAACGCTGGGCGAGTGGCCGGTGACCATCGGCGCGCGCGTTTCGATCGGCCATCACGCGACCGTGCACGGCTGCGTGATCGAGGACGATGTGCTGATCGGCATCGGCGCGCGCGTTCTCGACGGCGCCCGCGTGGGCGCGTTCTCGCTCATCGCCGCCGGCGCGCTGGTGCGCGAGGGGCAAGTGATCCCTCCGCGCTCGCTCGTGGTCGGAGTGCCGGGCGTGGTGAAGCGCGAGCTCAACGAGCGCGAGTTCGCGATCCTGCGCCGCACGCCGCCGCGCTATCGCGAGTTGGCGCGCCTGACCCGCGCGGCCTGCCGCGAACAGGGCCTCGAGCCCTCGGCGTAGCGTGCAAAGTCGCGCGTCCGCGCAACGCGCGCCGGAGCGAGCCGATCAGTGAGCGAACGCCGCTTGGGTGCGCCCGGCGTTCTCTCGCACCGGCGCATCGCTCTGGAACCACGATGAACCTCTCGAAACTCGCGGGCGCGGCCATCACGCGCCAGCTCACTCCGCTCCCAGCGCTCAGTTCTCTTCCCGTCGGAACCGCTGCAGCGCTCGCCGCGACGGCCCCGGACAGCATCGACGACTGGGGCGTCGATCC
>CALKYE010000271.1 GCA_938003765.1 uncultured Planctomycetia bacterium | reverse complement strand
CGTTCCGGCGCTGCTCTTGTGGAACAGCGATCCCAACCTCGTCTGGTCGCAGGCCCAGCACCTTTTGGCCGGAGCGCCGGGACAGATGTGGGCGCTCGCTGACTTCCTGGAGGTCGGAGCGCCGATTCAGGTCGGAGCGTTCCAACTCGACTTCGACGGCAGTCTGCGCGTCGAGTCTGGCGCCACCTTCGACGAGAACGGCGCCGAGAAGCAACTGGTGTGCTTTGCGCGCGGGCCCGGCGAGACCATCGCCGTCGGCGGCCGCTCCGAGGACGTGCCCGGCGCCGGCTTCTTCTTCGATCCCGTCTCGATGGCGGGCAGGTTCGACTTCAGCGAGGCCCCGCGCGAGTACTGCCAGGGGCAGGTGAACTCCGCTGGCTGCGTGCCCGTGCTCAGTTGCTCCGGCCGCGCGAGCGTGAGTTCGACGCAGCCCTTCACGATCCGCTTCGGGGACGTGATCTCCGCTGCGGCGGGCCTGTACTTCTACGGCGCGACCGGCGCGAGCAGCACGCCGTTCCTGGGCGGACTCAAGTGCGTCGCCTCGCCGGTCTCGCGCTCACCGCTGATCATCGCAGGCAGCAGCGGTCCCGCTCCTTGCCAAGGCGAGCTCTCGATCGACTGGAACGCCTTCGCGCGCGGCCAACTCGGCGGCGCCCCGGCGCCCGAACTGGGCGTGCCGGGGACCGCGATCTACCTGCAGTGCTGGAGCCGCGACGGCGCCTCCGCGTTCGGGACGAACTTGTCGAGCGCGCTGCGATACGTCGTGCTGCCCTGAGCGTGCGCGCCGCCGCGCGGTCGATCAGCGACGTCCTTCGAGGCGCTGAGCGATCTGGGGACGGGCCGCGAAGTATTCGGGCCAGTCGCTGCGAGCGAGCGCGAGGGCATGCTCGGCCGCAGTCGACTGGCCGAGCGCGCGCAGACTGTGGATCTCGAGCGCGAGCGCTGCGGGCGTGAACATCACTTGCGCCGGCCCAGGCGAATCGACGCGAGCTTCCCGCGCCAGCGTCAGGGCCGCGGCGTAGCGCTCCGCCGCGGCGTGCGGTTGGTGGACCGAGTCGAAGTACGCGCCGCGCGCTGTTTCGTCCTGCGCCAGCCACATACGCGACTTGAGCGCCAAGCCTTCCGAGCAGTCGCGCGCGAGCATCAGCCACGCGCTCTCGTGCGTCGACGACGAACGATCGAAGAAGGGCGGGCGCACCGCGCCGAGGACACTTGTGTCGTAGCCGCCGGCGTAGAGCACCGCGCGCAGGTCTCCGATACGAGACGGCGAGTACGACTCGAGTTCGGCGGCCAACGCAGCGTTGCCGGCGTGCGGCGTGATGTCGAACTCGAGCCAGTTGCTCGCCACGAGCTGGCGCCCGGTGGCCCCGCTCAAGTGTGAACGTAGCTGGCGCTGCGGTGTGTCAAGCTCGCCGGCGTGCATGCGGGCCTGCACTCGATAGCGCCCGGGCGTAGATACGATCGCAATGTCGACGAATTCGAGCTCGCCCTTGATGCGCCCTCCGGCCTGGAGCTCGCGCGGCATCCGTGCGGCCGAGGCGCGGGGTGACTCCATGCGCGGTCGCTTGTAGGGATCGATCCAGGCGCCGTCGGACCATTGCTCCACGAACAGGCCCACAGGCGGCGTGAACTGCGTCAACGCGTCGCCGCGGTTGGCGACGGTCCAGCGCAGGAACACCGGAGACCACTGGGGGACCTCAGCCTGCGCGTCGCCGAGCTCTAGCGTGACGCTCTTCTCGGCGCGAGCTTGCTGTTGTGTGTCCGTGGCGGACTGCGGCGTCACGAGTGAGACGAGCAACGGCAGGACGCAGAGTGACTGAAAGAAGTGGACCATGGCTCAACGGCGCTCCTTGAACACGGCCAGCAGACTCTCTTTGGCGTAGCGCACGACGTAGGGCGACACTTGCGGTGGGACTACGCCGCCACCCAAGTCCTCGGCCCCCTCCAGTGGGCCGCCCACGACGGGATCTAACTGAAGTGTTGGCGTAAGCAAGCCGGGAAGCTCGTGGTCATCTTCCGGGTCATTCAGATACAGACCGTACAGAGACCATCCTTCGTCATCGCTTGTAGCAAGCGGCCACGGCAAAATTTGATGCAGCACCTCATGCACCGCAATCTTGGAGAGAACGTACTCCATGTTGTTCATCCCAGCGTAGCCGTGTGCATTGACCGGTTGGAGCGCAGTCACCTTGCCAACTTGCGAAACGAGCGCGTCGTAAACCACCCAATCGAAGATCGATATTAAGCCAATGTTTTTTTCTCCGGCGCCGGCGAGCAGGTGCGCAGGCTTCTGCACGTCACACTGTGCCCTGACCACAAAACTCACAGCGCCTGGTTCGTGCACGCATGTTTCGTCTTTTGGGTCGTTGTTTGTGTAGTGAGCGTGTGGCTCATAAGTGGAGCCTGCGTGACCATCAGACACCATCAAGACTGTGTTTATCCAGCATCGCTCTTGTGAGATCTTGAACTCCTCGAGCAGCCTGGAGTCCTTCAGCAGAGATTGGAAGATACCTCTGGATTTGAACACATCGCCCTCCATTTTGGCAACGGGCACATGCTTGTGAAAGCCCCAGTCCGATCTGCGATAGGGCACGGAGAGTGGGCGTAAGGCGATGCACGTATCTCGTAGCATCGAGTTCGTGATGCTGTGTTGGCCCGGCAAGTCGGAGCGTTCGGCTTGTATGTCGAAAGGATTGCGAAAAGCGGGAAGGTTGCCCCGTTCCCAGCTAGTGTCGTCGTAGACCAAGACCGGGAACCGGAAAGGAAGCCCGTCCGTGTCCGGGCCAACCGCCAAGCCTGTCGACAGGGTTCCGATTACATTTGCTATTCCGGGAATTCCTGGGGCGCTACCACCAACGCCGACTCGCAGCGTCGCGCCGAGGGGAACCGGAGTCGAAATTGGCGCGGGAAACAACAGCTCGGTTCCCCACGCGTTGGGACGCATCTCCGTAAAAGACCATTCCGGCGAGCTAATCCACGTATTGTTGAACAAGATCTCGAACGGGACGTTCCGGTGGTGGACGGCGTAGGCGTGAAACTCGCCGTTGAGTGCGATGCCTGCTAGCCAAGGATCGCCAGCTTGTAGCGCGAGTACACCCGTGCTGAACGGACCCTCGATTTGTCCGGGAAATCCGATCGGCACTGTTCCGCCTGCAAGGTATCGCGGTCCTCCGTAATTGCCCGTGAAGTCATGGTCGCAATCGAGCATGCCGAGGAACGGAAACGGTCTCGTGGTTCCTAGAGTATCGAAGACTTCCACTTGGTTGCGTCGGCGCAGACTGACTTGAGGCTGCGAGGAGTGGCGGTTCTTGCCGTCAAGTTCGTACTCGCGGTGCGGGTAAGGCGGCCCCCCCGCGCCGACACCTTCGATGCGGTACACGTAGCGCGTCATCGGCGCGCTTGCGTTCTCCAGCGCCGGGTCGCACTCGAAATTCCATGTCTGAGGTGGAGTGCCGGTCTGCTCCAGGATCTCGAGGTGGATGCGCCGGCGCACGGTCAGTAGCGGTCCGCTGAGCGTGTGGTGGCCTTGATCGCCGGCGACGGGATCGGCCGGCGCTCGCGGGACGCTCAAGGCATCGGACTGCTCAGCGTCGCCGAGCACGCGCCGGAAGATGATGTCGGCTTCGCGCTCGGCTTCTACCGAGAACTGATTCGCACTGCCGTAGTCCTGGGGGATCTTCGCGAGCAGCGCGCCGCTCGACGAACTCGTCGAGGGCAACATGTCCGGCGCCAGCGAGGCGACGATGCGGAAGTTGTCCCCCGGGGCGAGCGTGGACACGAATTCGAAGCCCGCCACGGCTTCGCCGTGCACCACGATGGTCTGCAGGGCGAGGTGCGTCTGCGGGGCCTGCGGCCATGTGTTGAACGGTTGAACGCCGCCGCTGGAGGTTCCCTGCCCATTCACTACGACGCTGGTCTTGTCGTTGTTGTCGAAGCGAGCTCTGGCGTCGTTCGCGCTCCAGTCGAAGCGGTCCAGGAACTTCCGCTGGTGCGGAGCGCTGCCCCACAGCCTGTAGGAGTTGTCGTCTACGTCCATGGCAGCGACGTAGACCGCGACGCCTGCCTTGGTCGGCGTCACGACCACCTCCGACGCGACGAGATGTCTACGACAGTTGCTCCAGGTGTAGTTGGCGCCCGTGGGCGTGTCGATCTGCGGATCCGCGCCCGGGTCGTAGAAGAACGCGTTGTCGGCCCATTGCTCGACTTCGAAGCCAGCGGGCCGCTCCAACGGATGCAGCAGCGACCACGGCGTCACCACCGCCTTGCCATCAGGCGCGAAATCGGAGTAGTGCCGAATGTAGTGCACGCCGAAGACGGTCACGTCCAGGCGAATCAGCGCGGCTTGATCCTCGCTGGTCCCGGGCACGCGCACGTCGACCAGGAGCTGCGCGTCGTTGAGCTGCGCGTGGGACTTGGCGCCTTCGAGGTAGAGCGTGAGCCCGTTGAAGAACGGGACCCAGGGCGGAGAGCTCGTGGGGTACTCCGCCGCGCGGTCGGGTGAGATGAACAGGTTCAGCGAGTCGCTCTCGCCGTCGACTCGGAAGCGGACCTCGAGCAACTCGCTGGGCAGCCCCGTGAGGTTGCTCAGGCGCAGGGCGTGCAGGTCGTTCTCGTTCGCCGTGGCGAGCACCTGCGCGTTGTCTGCCAGGCCATCGCGGTTGTCGTCGTCGTCGTTGACCCACAGCGCGATCTGGTCGCAGAACGCGAGCGTGCGCCAATCCTCGAAGGCGGGCTTGGACTCGATCAGCGCGATCCGGTCGGGAACCAGGATCAAGTGGGGGAAGGGGTAGGAAACACGCGGCTGGTCCTGCGCTTGGCCAGGCCAGTTGTCGACCGTGAGGCAGATCTCGTAGATCCCCGGCTCCGTGGGTCGCCAGATGACTGCGAATTCGTGCGCGGTGCTGGCGAACACGCCGTTGCTCCCCGACGACAAGTTGCGCGCCGTCCACATGTAGCGGCACGCGTCCTGGCAATCGAGGAAGTCCTGCCGGACACCGGTGGGATCGGGGCAAGTGGCGGCCTGGTTGTCGTCGCAGGAGCGCACCAGGAGGTCCGTGTCGAGGTGCTCCGCGGCCAGGACGACGTACTGGTCGACTTCAACCAGACGCGGGAGCACGTTGTTGCCCGTCGGCTGGATGTTCTCGCCGATCCACCACTGCGGCGCCGCTACGCAGCACAGTCCCTGCTCGAGGGTCAGCGGCCCCGGCGGCGGGGGCGGCGTGGGCGGCACGAGCATCAGTTCGAGCGAGCCCTCGCAGTTCTCGACGGTCAACGTGACTTGCCATTCGATCAGCAAGTCGCCGCCGGCGTCGGTGTGCTCGCACGGACCGCTCGCCTGTCGCAGCCGGCAACGGATCCTGAACTCGTAGTCGCCGTCGTCCAGCCCCTGCGGCGGCAGGTACACGGCGGCCGGATAGTTCCAGATCAGCTCGCTGCGGCCCGCGCCGACGAAGCTGCCAGGCGCCGGGAGGTCGCCCTGATCGACGGTGTACTCGTAGTCGATCACGTCGTTGCTCGCGAGCTCGGCCTCGCGCCGGTCGCCCCAGTCGCAGCGCTGGATGTAGCGGTCCTGATCGCGCGCTTCGACGTAGAACGGAATCCCCACGCGCAGCGGGTCGCCCGACACGTCGGCCGTGGTCTGCGGCCACATCGAGATGATCTGCGGCGCGGTCAGCGGATCGGTGACTTGGCCGATCTCGCACTGACCGCCGATGAGCTCGGGCGGCTCGGAGCCCGACGCCGGCTCGTTCTGCGCGCACTGCTGCGCGTTGGCGTGCGCGAGCAGCGAGACGATTCCGAGGGACAACCAGAGCGGCTTGACTCGCAACGTGAGCATGTCGGGTCTCCTCCGGGCTGCGGCGCGGCTCGCGTGTGGCGGCCGCCGCGCAGCGCACGGGGCTGTGGTGGACGGGGCGGTGAGCAGTCCCCGCACGAGCCGCTCGAGGGGCGCGACGACGCGCGCTCCGTGGCTCAAACCGACCGAGGGACTGCCTCGGACATCGCTCTCCGGCGCCGCCGCCTGGACGCGTGCAACCGCGAGAATTCCGACGCGCGACGCAGAAAAAGTGCGCGGGCCGCCTCCGAGTGAATCGGAGACGGCCCGCGGTGGCTCTAGAGCAATCGTCGAGGCGCTAGCTCGCGTCGGCGGTCACTTCGACCGGGTTCACGGGCTCGATCTTGAAGTCGAGGCCGTCGCCCTTCTCGTTGATCGTGCAGTGGATGAGCATGTTGCCCGCGCCTTCCAGGCGCAGCAGCTGCTCGGCCAGCGCGTCCTCGATGTGCTTCTCGATCGCGCGGCGCAACGGACGCGCGCCGTAGTCCTCGGAGAAGCCCTGCTTGATGAGGAAGTCCGCGCCGGCGTCGTCGAGCGTGATCTTGATCCCGCGCGACTCGAGGCGCTTGTGCACTTCAGCGAGCTGCAGGTGGACGATGCGGCGCAGGTCCTCCTGGGTCAGCGGGTTGAAGATGATCAGTTCGTCGACGCGGTTGAGGAACTCGGGCCGGAAGTGGCGCTCGACCTCGAACATCACGTCGGCCCGCATGCGCTTGGCGCGATCCTCGCCCGACGCCTTGGTGTCGGTCTTGCCGAAGCCCAGCGAGGCGCCGGCCTTCATCTGCGCCGAGCCCAGGTTGCTGGTCATGATGAGGATCACGTTCTTGAAGTCGACGTGGCGCCCGAACGAGTCGGTCAGCCGCCCTTCTTCCATGATCTGCAAGAGCATGTTGAACACGTCGGGGTGCGCCTTCTCGATCTCGTCGAGCAGCACCACCGAGTACGGACGGCGGCGCACCTTCTCGGTGAGCTGGCCGCCTTCCTCGTAGCCGACGTAGCCCGGAGGCGCGCCGACCAGACGGGAAGCGTTGTGCTTCTCCATGTACTCGCTCATGTCCATGGTGATCACGGCGTCTTCCGAGCCGAACATGAACTTCGCGAGCTGCTTGCAGAGGTAGGTCTTGCCCACGCCCGAGGGGCCGAGGAAGACGAACGAGCCCATCGGACGGCGCGGGTCCTTGAGGCCCGAGCGCGAGCGCCGCACGGCGCGCGCGATGGCCTTGATGGCGTCGTCCTGGTGGATGACCGCCTTGGAGAGTTCGCCTTCCATCGCGAGCAGGCGCTCGGCTTCGGCCTTCTCCAGACGCGTGAGCGGGATGCCGGTCATCTTCGACACGGTCTCGCGGATCACGTCCGAGGTGACTTCGCCGGTCTCTTCCTTGGAGGCTTGCTGCTCCTTCCAGGCCTTGTGCATCTCCTCCTTCTTCTTGCGGAGCTGGTAGGCCTGGTCGCGCAGTTGCGCAGCCTTCTCGAAGTCCTGCGCCGTCACGGCTTCGTCCTTGGCGCGATCGAGCCGCTCGATCTCGTTCGTGACCTCCTTGAGGTCAGGCGGCGGCACCATGGACTTGATGCGCACGCGCGCGCCGGCTTCGTCCATCACGTCGATGGCCTTGTCCGGGAGGAAGCGGTTGTTGATGTAGCGCACGCTCAGCTCGACCGCGGACTCGAGCGCATCGTCGCTGTACTTGACGCGGTGGTGCGCCTCGTAGCGGTCGCGCAGACCCTTGAGGATCGCGACGGCCTCGGTCGGGCTCGGCGGCTCGACCACGACGGCCTGGAAGCGGCGCTCGAGCGCGCCGTCCTTCTCGATGTGCTTGCGGTACTCGTCCAGCGTGGTGGCGCCGATGCACTGGATCTCGCCGCGCGACAGCGCCGGCTTGAGCACGTTCGACGCGTCGATAGCGCCTTCCGCGCCGCCCGCGCCGACCAGCGTGTGCAGCTCGTCGATGAACAGGATCACGTCCTTCACGCGACGCACTTCCGTCATCACGGCCTTGATGCGCTCTTCGAACTGGCCGCGGTACTTGGTGCCGGCGACCATCAGCGCGAGGTCGAGCACGACCATGCGCTTGCCGCGCAGGAGCTCGGGCACCTCGTTGTCGATGATGCGCTGCGCGAGGCCTTCGACGATGGCCGTCTTGCCGACGCCGGGCTCGCCCAGGAGCACCGGGTTGTTCTTCGTGCGGCGCGAGAGGATCTGCACGACGCGCTCGATCTCGTTGGCGCGGCCGATCACCGCGTCGAGCTTGCCCTGGCGCGCGAGTTCGGTCAGGTCGCGACCGAAGGCGTCGAGCGCCGGGGTCTTGCTCTTCGAGTTGCCCTGGCCGCCGCCGCCACCGCCGCTCGAGCCGCCGCCGGACTCGCCGCCGCCGGAGGAGGACTCCTCTTCCTCTTCCTCCTGCGAGTCGGCGCCGAGGAACTCGAGCACCTCTTCGCGCACGTCCTCGAGCTTGACGCCCAGGTTCATCAGCACCTGCGCGGCGATGCCCTCGTTCTCCTTGATCAGGCCCAGCAGCAGGTGCTCGGTCCCGATGTAGTTGTGCCCGAGGTTGGAGGCCTCTTCCATCGACAGCTCGAGCACCTTCTTGGCGCGCGGCGTGAACGGAAGCTGGCCCATCGTGACCATCGACGGACCGGTCTTGACGATCTTCTCGACCTCCGCGCGGATCTTGGTCAGGTCGATGCCCATGTTCTTGAGCACGTTGGCCGCGACTCCGCTGCCCTCCTGCACCAGGCCGAGCAGGATGTGCTCGGTGCCCAGGTATTCGTGGTTGAAGCGCTGCGCCTCCTGGCGGGCGAGGTTCATCACCTTCTTGGCGCGGTCCGTGAAGCGGTCGAACATGGGGTGGCGTCCTTCAGGGGGCCGCAGTGCGGCCAGTTGTCGACGGTCTGCGGGGCATCGAGCGCGGCGGCTCCTTGGGAGCTCTCGCGCTCGCGGTCCAGCTCGTTGTCCCGCAGCCCCGTCCTTGTCGTCCGCAACGACGCGGCGGGGCCATGGTGCGCGAGCCTTAGCCCCTGCTTGTCGTCCTTCAAGCGAGCCCGGGTTTACACCAGACCGGCGCGCTTTTCTTGGATCGACCTACGACCGCCTCGCAGCAGGGTCCGACATCATGCCGGAGCGCACGTCGCGGAACCAGTCAGGCGAGCCTGCGCCCGATACGAGCCTTTGCGTAGCCGCGCGCGGTGCGTGTTCGCCGTCGGCGTCGGCGCGCACTCGGGGTGCGCAAATCAGGAGCGCCGTTCAGGAGCGCCGGTCACGAGCGCTCGAGCGACTTGATCTCGTCGCGCAGCCGCGCCGCCTGCTCGTAGGCCTCGTCGCGGATCGCGCTGGCCAGTTCCTGCTGCAGCTCGTCGAGGCGTCGCCGGCGAAGCACCGCCGTCTCGTCTTGCCGCGGACCGCGACCGACGTGGCGCGCCGAGCCGTGCAAGCGCTCCAACAGATCGTGGAGCTGCGCGCCGAAGATCTCGTAGTCCTTCGGGCAGCCCAGTCGACCGCGCTGCCGGAAGTCGCGCAGCGTCATTCCGCAGTCGGGGCAGGCCACGCTGGGCGGTTGCTTGCGCGCCGCCGGCTGCTGCTGCGCCTTGAGCAGCTTCCAGACCTCCGCGAGGTCCTTGGCCTGACTGAGCAACTCGTGTTGCGCCTGCGCGCACGCTTCGCACAACCACTGCTCCTTCGGCGCCGTGTTCGGCTGCGGCGCCGGCGCTGCGGCCGTCGCTCCGAGCGCGTCGCCGGTCGCGGGGGCCGACTCGGCGGGAACGGGGGTCGGATCGGCGTGCGTGACTTCGATCACGCGCACCGTGGCAGGATTCTGTTGGCAGGCTTGGCAGTGCATGGACGGCGCAGGCGCGGGCCGCGTGGGGAAGCCCTGTGCATCGTATAAAACGCGTGAGCACCTTCGTCGAGCCCTCTGGCGCCCGAGCGTGCTTCGAAACTCAGGGGTCTTCGAAAGAAGCTCCGGCGCGCTCGAACAGCGCTGGAGTCAACTTGTGACGGCTGAGCACCTGCGCCAGCTCGGGCGTCAATCCGGCGTGGAATCCGGCCAGCAGCGTCACGGTCGTCGCGCCCGGCGCCAGCCGCGCGAGGAACGCTTCGGCGGAGTCGTCCAGCGGCAGCGGCCGATCCGGCGCCTCGCTGGCGTCTTCGAGACGGCCGCGCAGGGTCATCCGGACCCGCGACGGCGGCAGGCCGGCGGCGCGCTCGAGGCTCATGTTCCAGGCCAGGCTCGACAGGAGCAGGTGCCCCGGCGAGATCGAGGCGTGCCCGTGCTGGCGCGCGAGCTTCCCCGCGGCCGAGAGCAGGCGCTTGGCGTCCTCGGAGAACGAACGGAACAGCGCGCCCTGGTCCTCGACCGCGCGGGCGGAGGGGCCGGCGCGGGTCGCGAGCGCCTCGATCGCCTCCCTGGACCAGCCCGAGTCCGCCAACTGCTCGCGCACGTCGGCGTCGAGCTCGTCGAACGACGCCAGCAGCAGGTGGGACACGTCGACGGACGTCGACTGGCGCGCGGCGGCGTCGGCGCGGGCGCGGCGCAGCGCGCGCACGCCCAGGACCGAGAAGGGCAGCGCCGCGTTCGAGCCGCTGATCATGATGCCCGCCGCGAGTGAGAGCGCTTCCGACGAGATCGTCGGCGGGTCGGCGAAGGCGTGCAGCGCGATGCGGTGCGCCCCGCACTCCTCGTCGTCCATGAGCGCGCACAGCAGGTGCTCGGGACCGAGCTCGTCGGCGTGCAAGGCGAGCGCGAGGCGGGCGCTGCGCTCGAGCGACTCGCGCGCGTAGGGCGCGAGCCGCGCAAGCAGCTCTCTCGAGCGTTCGTCGTTGCACTCGATCACGTGCGGGTCCCTTCGAACGCGGGCGCGCCGGCGTCGCTCGGCGGCAGCGCCGCGCGGAACGCCAACGCGCGCTCGCGGAAGTTGCGGAAGGCGTCGAAGCTCGCGCAGGCGGGGGAGAACAGGAGCTGGCCGCCGCGCGGAGTGAGCTCGAACGCCGCGGAGATCGCTGACGAGAGCTCCCCGGCCGCGTGGGCCTCGACACCGGCGGCGCCGAAGCCGCGCGCCAGCGCTTCGCCCGACGCGCCGAACGTGACGACGCGCGTTCGCAGTCGTTTCGCGCACTGCGCCAGCGCATCCAGCTCCAAACGCTTGGCCTGGCCGCCGCACAAGAGCGTCACCTCGGCGCCCAAGCTCTCGAGCGCGGCCTGCGTCGAGTCGGGAGTGGTCGACACGCCGTTGTCCCACACGCGCCGACCCGCACGCACTCCGAGGTCCTCGAGCCGGTGCTCGAGGCCGCGCACCTTCGCGACGGCGCTCGCGAGTTGCGCGGGCTGCGCGCCGAGCGCGTGCGCCAGGCCGAGCGCCGCGAGCAGGTTGGCGTGTTGGAACGAGCCCGCGAGCCGCGAGTCCGCGAGCTTGCCGAGGACCTCGCTCCCCAGGCGGAACTCGCCGTCGGCGATGTGCAGCGGCGCCTCCGATCCCGGACGGACGCTGAAGCGCACTTCGCGGCCGCGTTCGACGCGCCAGCGCCCGACGCGCGGATCGTCAGCCGGCAACACGACGGTCGCACGCGCGCCCGCGAGGTCGAGCACGCGCCGCTTGCAAGCCTCGTAGGCCTCCATGCTGCCGTGGCGCTCGAGGTGGTCGGGCAGCACGTTGACGCACGACACCGCGGCCACGCACTCCAGCGCTCCCAGATCGCTCGCCAGCGCTTCGAGCTGGTACGACGAGATCTCGACCACCGCGACGTCGTCGTGCGCGAGCGCGTCGAGCTCGTTGATGAGCGCGCGTCCGATGTTCCCTCCGACGTGCGTGCGCACGCCGCAGGCCTGCAGCAACTGCGCGGTCGCGTTGGTCGTGGAGCTCTTGCCCTGCGTGCCGGTGATGAGCACCACGCGAGCCGGACAGGCGCGCAGGAACAGCTCCATCTCACTCGTGACTCGCACGCCAGCCTCACGGGCCGCGCGCAGGAACTCGTTGTCGGGCGCGACGGCGGGGTTCGCAACGACGAGCTCCGCTCGCGCGAAGTCCTCGCGCCGGTGTTCGCCGAGCACGCAGCGCACGTCGAGCCCCGCGATCGCCGCGAGCGATTCCCCGAGCAGTTGCGCGGGCCGCAGGTCGGTGACCGTCACTCGCGCGCCGGCGCGCGCGAGGTAGCGCACGGTCTCGACGCCGCCGCCCTGCAGGCCCAGGCCCATCACCGTCGCGCGGACGCCGGCCAGCGAGGCTCGCTCGACGCTCACGGCCGCGACGACGCCTCCTCAACGTCCGCAGGTCGCGGCGCGGGCGGCGGGGGACCTTCGGGCCCGGCGCGGCGCATGCCTTCGGCGCGGTCGAGGATCTCCTGCAGGTCCGGTTCGAGCAGCACCGGCACGCCCGGCTGCATCCGGACGTGCACGGTGTGGAGGTCGCGCCAGCCCAGCGGCACGAGCACCTCGGACACGATGTCGATCGGAAAGCGCGCGTACCACGGCGGCGAGAGCTCGACGAGCCGCGAGTAGGTGCGGTAGCCCGTCCGGTACAGCGAAACGCGCCGCGTGCCGTAGTGCTCGAAGCTGAGCGACAGCGGCGTGACGCCCATGCGCTCGCCGTCGATGCGCACTTCGCACTCCGACGGATCGGAGGTGATCTTCAGCGTGCGCTGCGCGCGACAACTCGCCAGCGCGGCGAGGGCGAGCGCGAACAGCGCATGCGTCGGCCGACGCGGATCCCACGGTCGACGGACACGGCCTGACGCGCGTGGCATCGGTTGGAATCGAGCGAGGAGTCGGCGGAGGGGGCGCATCGCGCGCGGTGGCGGAGAGGGCGGGATTCGAACCCGCGGTACGGGGAAACCCGTACACCGGCTTAGCAAGCCGGCGCTATCGGCCACTCAGCCACCTCTCCTCGTCGAAGCGGGGATCGTAGCGAGCGCCCGAGGCGCGGACAAGTTGAGCGGCGCTCTCGCGCGCCGGGGCGCCTTCGGGTCACACTGCCCGCGCTCGATGCCCACGACCCCTGCACTTCACGCGCGCGGCTCCCCGCAGGGCGACGCCGAACGAGGGGCGTCGCGCGGTCTGTGGTTGCTCAACATCGCGCTGGGCGCGTGGATCGGTCAGGCCTACCTCGACGACCTGGCCGCCGACGCGCCGGCCCGCCTCGCGCTGTTCGCGCACCTGGGGTTGGTGTCAGCGGTGGCGAGCTTCTCGCTCGCGCCCGCCGCGGCGATCTGGGCGTTGCGGCGCGCGGGTCGGCGCAACGCCTGGCTCACCGCCGCCGAGATCACCCTCTGGACGGCTTTCCAACTCGCGCTGCTGGTCGACACGCGCGTGTGGGGGCTGTTCCGCTACCACTTCGGCGAAGCGGCGTGGAACCTCGTGACGAGCGAAGGCGCCGAGGACAGCTACCGGCTGGGTCCCAAGGTGTGGCTCTTCGCAAGCGGCGCGGCGGCCTTGATCGCGCTGAGCAACGCGCTCGCTCGCGCGCTGCTCGCGGCGTTGTGCCAGCGCGAACCCGGCAGCCGACGATTGCTGCGCCCCGGCGCCATCGCGCTCTCCGTGCTGCTGCTGATCGTGTGCGTCGAGAAGGCCATCTACGCGCGCGCCGATCTCGAGCAGGACCGCGGGCTGGTGGAGCTGAGCGAGGCCCTGCCGCTCTACCCGCGGCTCAGCGTGCGCAACATGCTGCCCGCGACGCTGCGCGACGAGTTCGCCGCCTCGCCCGTGGTGCCCGTCTCTCGCGCCGACGCCGTGCTCGATCATCCCGCGGGACCGCTCGCGCTCGATCGACAAGCGCCTCGCCCCAACATCCTGTTGGTGGTGATCGACTCCTGGCGACGCGACATGCTCGACGAGCACGTCACGCCTCACATGGCCCGACTCGCGACGCGCGCGCGGCGCTTCGAGGACCACCTGAGCACCGGCAACGGCACGCGCTTCGGCGTGTTCGGGATGCTCTACGGGCTGCACGGGTCGTACTGGTGGCCGGTGCTCGCGGCGCGGCGCGCGCCGGTGCTGCTCCAAACGCTCGACGCCGCCGGCTACGAGCTGCGCGCGCTCTCCGCCGCGTCGCTGTCGTTCCCCGAGTTCCGCGAGACGGCCTGGGTCGAGTGGCCCGAGGCGGTCTGGGACGACTTCGGCGCGGGATCCTCCGCGCAACGCGACCAGCAGGTCGCAGCGCGCTTCGAACAGTGGATCGCCGAGCGTGACGCGGCGCAGCCGTTCTTCGCGTTCGTGCTGCTCGACTCCGCGCACCAGCCCTACGACTTCCCGCCCGAGCACGCGCTCTTCTCGCCCTTCGAGCAGGACCTCGACTACGTCGAGCTCGCCGGCTCGCGCGACGCTCAGCTCGCCGAGCGCGTGCGCAACCGCTACCGCAACGGACTGCACCACGCCGACGCGGTGGCCGCGCGCATCCTCGCGGCGCTCGAGCGTGCGCAGCTCCCTCGCGACACGCTGGTGATCGTGACCGGCGACCACGGCGAGGAGTTCGCCGAGAACGGCTACTGGGGGCACACCGGGAACTTCACCCTCGAGCAGGTGGCCACGCCGCTGCTCATGTTCGGAGCTGGCGTCGCCGCTGGCGTCGAGTCGCGGCCCACGTCGCACGTCGACTTGCCCGGGACGTTGCTCGAGCTGCTCGGCGCCTCGCGCGAGCAGATCGCGCAGGTGTGCTTCTCGCACTCGCTGCTCGACCCGCCCGAGCGGCGCGCACGCGTCGTCGCGGGCTGGGAGGAACTCGGTCTGTGGAGCGACGAGACCGTGTTCCGCATCCCGCGCGATCTCGACCGAGGCTTGCCGCTGATGGCGTTCAGTCCGCAGTGGCGCCCGCTGCCCTCCGCCGACGCCGCGTTCGCGCGCCATGCCGCGGAGCTCGAGACGCTCTCGCGCGAGTGCCTGCGCTTCCTGCGCTGAAGCGCGGCGTCGGTGCTGCGACAGGCCCAGCGCCGAATTGCTGCGGCGCGCGCGCGGGCTTACCGTCAGCTCTCCACGTGTCCGACAGCGAGCCCCGATCCGATTCCACCGCGCGAGCGCCCTCTCTGGAGCGGCGCAAGGCGCGGCCGCCCAAGCGCCACGACCGCTCGCGACCGGGGCGCGCGTGGCTGGGCGCGACTGCGTTGCGCGCCGGCGCGAAGTTGAGCTTCCCAGCGCTGTATCGCCTGGGCGGGTTCGCCGGCGCGGCGCTGCATCGACTCCCCACGGCCGAGCGCAACGCAACGCTCGTCAATCTCCAAGCGTGTCTGCCCGAACTCAGTTCGGAGCGGCGCGACGAGCTCGCGCGCGCGAGCCTGATCGAGACCGGGCGCACGTTCGCGGAGTTCGGCGCCCTGTGGTGCTGGCCGGCGCAGCGCGCGCTCGCGCTCGTGGCCGAGACGCGCGGGCTCGAGTTGTTCGAGCAGGCGCTGGCCCGCAAGCGCGGCGTGATCCTGCTCACGCCCCACCTGGGCGCCTGGGAGCTCAGCGGACTGTTCTTCAGCTCGCTCGCGCCCCTGACCGCGATGTACAAGCGCCCGCCCGTCGCGGAGCTCGAGGAGTTCTACAACCGCGCGCGCGGCCGGCTCGGCGCCAAGCTCGCGCCGAACGACGCCGGCGGCGTGGCGATGGTGCTGCGCGCGCTGAAGGCGGGCGAAGTCATCGGCATCCTGCCCGACCAGGATCCCGGCCGCGGCGGCGGTGTGTTCGCGCCGTGGTTCGGCGTGCTCGCGAACACCACGACGCTGGTGGCGAAGCTCGCGGCGCGCTCCGGCGCGCCGGTGTTGCTCACCTGGTGCGAGCGCCTGCCCGACGCGCGCGGCTTCCGCATCCACGTGTGCGCGCCCACGCGCGAGATCGGACTCGCCGACGCGCTCGCGGGCACGGCCGCGCTCAACCTCGAGCTCGAGCAGCTCATCCGCGGGGCGCCCGAGCAGTACCTTTGGAGCTACAAACGCTTCCGCACGCGGCCGGCGGGGATGGGCAATCCCTATCGCGAAGGCGTGAGCGAGCAGACCGTCGGACAACGGAGCTGAGTGATGAGACCGTGGATCGCGTCGGCGCTCGGCGCCGCAGTGTTGTTCGCCGCGTGTGCGGCGCCGCGTCGCGCTGCGAGCGGCGGAGCGCTGGTGATCGTCGGCGGCGGCGGAACCACCGCGCCGATCTGCGCGCGAGCGCTGGAGCTGGCGCGCGGCCCCCAGACCAAGGTCGTCGTGCTGCCGCAGGCGTCCTCGGTCGAGAACCGCGGCCAGGAGTCGGCGCAGATGTGGCGCGACGCCGGCGCGGCGCAGGCGCTGGTGGTCGAGTTCACCGACGCGGCGGCTGCGCGCGAAGCGATCGCTGCTGCGGACCTGGTGTGGATCGGCGGCGGAGATCAGAACCGCTTCATGGAGGAGGCGCGCGCGGCGGACATGCTCGCGCTGCTCGTCGAACGCCACCGCGCCGGAGTCGTGTTCGGCGGAACCAGCGCGGGCGCGGCGGTGATGAGCCGCGTGATGATCACGGGCGAGCCCGAGAACGCTCCCGAGGTCATCGCGCCGGGAAGTCAGGTGTTGAGCGAAGGCCTGGGGCTGCTCGAAGGCGCCATCGTCGACCAGCACTTCGTCGTGCGCCGTCGGAACAACCGGTTGCTCAGCGCCGTGCTGGCGCACCCCGAGCGCCTCGGCCTCGGCATCGACGAGCGCACCGCGCTGATCGCGTTGCCCGAGCGCTTCGAAGTCGTGGGCGAGGGGCCGGTCGTGGTGTTCGACGCGCGCCGCGCTTCGATTTCGCCCGCCGAGTCGGGTGCGGTGTGGTCGGCGCGCGACGTGCGGCTGACCGTCTTGCGCGAGGGCGATAGTCTCTCGCGCCGCTGAACCGCGCGAGCGCTTCTCCCTCGAGCTTGGAACCCGACGCCACCGCCGCCGAACGTCCGACGCAACCCGCGGCGAGCGGCCGCGGCGTCGCTGCGGCCTTCGCCTTCTCGTTCGGTCTCGGCGCCGTGCTCGCGCCGCAGGCCTTCGCGGGAGCGCTGGGCTGGACACTCGCGGCCGGCTTCGCGCTCGTCGCCGCGGCGGGATTCGCGCTGATCCGCTCGCTCTCGCGCGCGGGGCGTTCGAGCGGTCCTCTGTTCGCTCTGTGGACGCTGCAGGCGCTGCTCGTCGTGCCCGAGCTGGGCCTGCGCAGCGCCGGGTTCGAGCACCTCTCCGGCATCCAGTTCGGTTACCCGCACCCCGAGGACTTCTGGCAACTCGAGCTCGACGACGAGCTGTTCTGGAAGTTGCCCGCGGGCAGTCCGATGTCGAACAGCCTCGGTTTCTTCGGGCCCGAGCCCGCGCGACCCAAGCCGCGCGGCGTGCAGCGCCTGGTGATGCTCGGCGACTCGTGCTCGCAGCAGGATCACCCGTTCGCGTGGCCCGAACTCGCGGCGCGCGAGCTCTCGACGCCGGAGCGCGCCTGGGAGTGCGTGAACCTGGCCCTGTCGGGCTACTCGTCGCACCAGGGCTTGAAGGTCGCGCAGCGTTGGCTCGGCGAGCTCGAGCCGGATCTCGTCGCGATCTACTTCGGTTGGAACGACCACTGGCTCGCGCGCGGAGCGATCGACTCCGCCAAGCGTCCCGCGCTGGCCTTCGAACGCGTGTACCGCGCGAGCGCGCTGCTCCAGGCCTTGCGCAAGCTGCTGGTCCGCGCGGGCCTTCTGGGCGGCGATGCGCCGCTGATGACGCAAGCGCGCGTGCCGCTCGAGGAGTACCGCTCCAACCTCGTGGCGATGGTCGCGTTGGCGCGCGAGGCGGGCGCGCGCGTGGTGCTGATCACCGCGCCCTCGACGCATGACCTCGCCGTTCCGGAGTACCTGCTGAAGCACCGCTTCCAAACCGACGCGCGAGCGGTGGTCGAGGAGCACGGTCGCTACAACCAGGCGTTGCGCGAGCTGGCCGAGCGTCAACAGGCGCCGCTGCTCGACCTCGAGCGCGACTTCGCCGAGCGCGACGATCGCGGCGCGCTCCTGCGCGAAGACGGCATCCACTTCTCCGAGGCCGGTCGGATCGCGGCGGCGCGAGCCTTCGCCGAGTTCGTTCGCGAGCAAGGTCTGGTGAGCCGGTGAGCGCGCGCAGCACGCTCGCGCGCCTCGCTCCGTTCGCCGCGGCGCTGGTCGCGGCCGCGCACGCGGCGAGCTTCATCGGCCACGGTCCGTGCGACGACGACTTCATCACCTACCGCTACGCCCGCAACCTGATCGAAGGCCACGGACTGGTGTTCAACGTCGGCGAGCGCATCGAGGGCTTCTCGGCGCCCGGCTGGATGTTGCTCGTCGCTGGGGCGCTCTCCCTCGGCGCGGATCCCGAGCTGTTCAGCGTCGCCGCGTCGGTCTGCGCGGCCGGCGTCGCGGCCTGGGCGATCGGAGAGCTGTGGCGCGCGCGCCATCCCGAATCGATCAGCGCCGGACCGGCGTGGCTCGTCGCCGCGACTCCCGCCATCGCGTGGCACGCGATCATCGGGCTGGGCACGGTGTTGCTCGCCGCGCTGCTCGCGTGCTTCGCGCTGGCGTGGGAGCGCGCGCGAGCTCGCGAAGGCCGCGCGCTCGCCGCGGCGCTGTTCGTGGGCCTCGCCGCGCTCGTGCGCAACGAAGCCGTGCTGTTCGCGCTGCCGTTCGTGCTCGAGGAGCGCCGACGCGGCTGGCTCGCGCGCGCTGCGCTCGCCCTCGGACCGCTGGCTGCGTGGCAGACCTTCCGACTCGTCTACTTCGGACGTCTGACGCCGGTGACGTACTCGGTGAAGAAGCTGGCCTTCGCCGACGACGTGCGCCTGGGGCTGGAGTACCTCGCCGAGTCGAACACCGAGTGCGGGATCGGCGTGATCATCGTGCTCACCGCCGTCGCCTGGTCGAGCGCGCGCGGGCCGGGGCCGTTGCGAGCGCTCGCGCTGGGCTTGCTCGCGCACGTGGCGTACGTCGTCTACGTCGGCGGCGACTTCCTGCCCTTCGCGCGCTTCTTCGTGCCCGTGTTGCCGATCGGAGCGTGGCTCGCGTTCGAAGGCGCTCGCACCTGGCTCGGTCAGCGCCGAGCGCTCGCCGCGCTGGCCTTCGTCGCCGCGGTCGCGCTGCTGCAGCTCCAGCAGACGCGCCGCGCCGAGTTCGCCGCCGACCACGCGGACTCCGAGCCGCGCTGGAAGTTGATGGGGGAGAGCGTCGCGCGCGCAGTTCCGTCCCAGACCAAAGTCGCGCTCGCGCCCATCGGAGCGTTCGGCTGGGTCTCGCGTCTGCCGATCGTCGACATGCTCGGGCTCACCAACGACGCGATCCTGCTCGCGCCGCCCGATCCGGGCATCACCATCAAGGGCCATCAGCGCTACGACGCGCAGTGGGTGCTCGATCAGCGGCCGGAGATGATCATCATCGGCAACGGCTGGTTGCACCGAGGCCCGCGCGGCGAGCCCGAGCTCAAGGCCAGCCACTGGGAGCGCACGCTGGTCGAGCATCCGCAGTTCAACGAGCGCTACGCGCCGCTCAAGCTCGAGATCGCGGGCAGCTACCCGCTGTTGTTCTTCTGGCTGCGCGACACGCCGCCGCCCAAGGGCGCCAGCGCGCTCTGACCGCGCTTCAGCGCTGCGCGGGCGTCGAGCCCGAGCTCGGATTCGAACTGGAGCTCGCGCCGGCGCCTTCGACCACGACCAAGTGCTGGCGCGCAGCGACATCGCGCGCCTCGTCCACTCCGCCGCCGGGCCAGTGCACCCGCACGAGGTCCACGCGCTCGCGCGCGCCGAGTCCGAAGTGGACGCGCAACTCGCTCTGGCCGAGGTAGCTGCCGCCGCTGCGCACCTGGGCGCTGCGCGCGAAGTCGCCGGCGAGCACCTCGACGCGCGCGCCGATCGCCGTCGAGTCGCGACGCGTTCCGACGCAGCGCACGCTGAGCCACGCGCCGCGCTCGCCGCCGACGTTCTCGAACACCTCCGCGGGACCGTTGAGCGCCATCAGCACCAGGTCCTGATCGCCGTCGTCGTCGAGGTCTCCACAGGCCAGTCCACGGCCCACGCGCGCGCGGCGGAACTCCGCCGGCTGCTTGGCGAGCACGTCCTCGAAGCGCGCCTTGCCCTGACCGCGGAACAAGAGCGGCGGCTGCGCCCAGGTCGCGGGCGGATCGACTTGGCCGGCGTTGTCGTACACGTGGCCGTTGTTGACGACCAGGTCGAGCACTCCGTCGTGGTCGAGGTCGACGAGGCGCACGCCGAAGCCGAGGGTCTTGCGCGCCGCGCTCGCCGTTCCGGTGCGCTCGCTGATCTCGGTGAAGTTCAGGCCGCCGTCGTTGCGGTAGATCGAGTTGGGCTCCTTGAAGAAGTTGGTCACGACCAACTCCAGCGAGCCGTCGCCGTCCAGGTCGCCGCAGTCCACGCCCATGCCGGCTTCCTCGCGCCCGTCGGCGCCGTAGCCAGCGCCTGACGCCAGCCCGATTTCCTCGAAGCGACCCTCCGCTCCGAGGCGGAAGAGGAAGTTGGCCGTCGAGTCGTTGGCGCAGTAGATCTCGCTCACGCCGTCGCGGTCGAGGTCGCTCACCAACAGGCCCAGGCCCTTGCCGAGGTGCTCGGCGATCCCGGTGCGCGCCGAGACGTCTTCGAAGGTCCCGTCGCCGCGGTTGCGCCACAGCGAGCACGCGACCGGATCGAACAGGTCGGGCGGCGAGTACGAGTCCACGCCGTTCATCGAGTAGGGACGGTGCTCCTCGACGCGGAAGTCGAGGTAGTTCTGCACGAACAGGTCGAGCTGCCCGTCGCTGTCGTAGTCGACGAAGGCCGCGCCGCTCGACCAGCGCCGGTCGTCGCAACCGGCGGCGGCGGTCACGTCGCGAAAGGTCCCGTCGCCCTGGTTCTGCAGCAGCAGGTTCGATCCGTAGGCCGTCACGTACAGGTCGACGTCGCCGTCGCGGTCGTAGTCGCCGGCGACCGCGCCCATCATGTAGCCGCGGCCAGCGACGCCGGCGCGTTCGGTCACGTCCTCGAACTTCCAGTCGCCGAGGTTGCGGTACAGCTTGTTGCCGCCCGCGGCTTGCGCGTCGGAGCGCTCGGGAACCTCGCCGCTGTCGACGAAGTACAGGTCCTGCCGGCCGTCGCCGTCGTAGTCGAGCAGCGCCACGCCGCCGCCCATCTGCTCGATCATCACGCGGCGACCGTGCGCCCCGCTGCGGTGTCGGAAGGCGATGCCGGCCGCTGAACCGCGCTCGCGCAGACTCACGAAGCCCGCAGGTTCGGTTGCGGGCGTCGTCGGCGCTGCAGCGGGGTTCGAACTCGAGTTGGAGTTCGAGCGCGCGCCGCCGGCGCCGGTGGTGTTCTCGTCGCCAGCCGGACCGCAGCCGCTCGCGAGCGCGCACAGCAGCACGCCGAAGATCGCGCGGCTCATTTGTCGCCTCCCGTCGGCGCGGCCGTCAGTGCGGCGGCGCGTTGCGCGGCTGCGTCGGCCTCGGCGGCGCGGCCCATGCGACGGTACACGTCCGCGACGGTCTGGTGCGTGACGGCGAACTGCGGCGCGAGATCCGCGGCCTCGAGCGCCGCGCTCAACGCAGCCTCGAGGTTGCCGTCCTCGAGTTCGCGGTACGTCGCGCGCAGCAGCGCGGTGATGCGCATGCGCTGGCGATCGGCGCCGACCGAGACCTCCGTGAGCTCCTTGAAGCGCGCGAGGTGTCGCTGAGCTCCAGCCTTGTCGCCCATGCGTTGCAGCACGAGTCCCAGAGTGTTGTGCGCCGACGCGTAATTCGGATCGAGCGCGAGCGAGCGCTCGAGCTGCGCCTTGGCCTCCTCGAGTCGGCGTTCCTGCAGCAGGAACATCCCGAAGTGGAACAGCGCCACGGCGTCGGGCGCGGTGGAACTCGCGGCGGCTCGGAACGCGGCCTCTGCGCGCTCGGCGTCGTTCTCGTGCAGCGCGATGCGCGCCAGGAACAGGTGAGCGCGCGCATTGGTCGCGTCGCGCTCGAGCGCGCGCTTCAGGCTGCGCTGGGCCGGCTCGAATTGCTCGCTCAGGAACTGCGCCGCGCCCAGGTTGGTGAGCACGTCGAGGTCGGGCGGGCTGAGCTCGGCGCAGCGCGTGAACGAGGTCGCCGCCGCCGCGTAGCGCTTCTGCGCGAACTGAGCGACGCCCAGCCAGTTCCACACGCGGTGCTCGTTCGGCGCCTGCTGCACGTACTGCGTCAGCAGCCCCTCGGCTTCGGCGAAACGCCGCGCCCCGAACAGCGACTGGAGCTGGGGCTCGAGCTCCTGCGGCGTGAGCAGCCGACGCTGCGCGCCCGGCGGGCTTTGCGTGCGCGCCCGCGCGGGCTCGGCCGCGGACGCGAGGAGGGCGGCGAGCACCAGCACGTGCGTCAGATCCATGAGCGGCGATTGTAGGCGCTCGGGCTACGCCCTGGTGCTAGAGCGGCTGCGTCCTGTTGCGCAACGCGAGATCCCGCTCGGACGCCTAGCCTCGATGGCGTCGCGGCGCGCTTCGCGCTGCGCACAAAACGAGGAACGCCATGTCGCTCACTTCGCTAGCCAAGCTCACTGCGCGGGACATCATGAAGACCAAGGTCCTGAAGCTCGACCCGCAGAGTTCGCTCGAGGAAGCCGTGCGCACGCTCTCGGACATGCAGATCAGCGGCGCGCCGGTCGTCGATCGCACCGGACGGCTGGTGGGCGTGCTGTCTGCGCGCGACATCGCGCAGCCCGAGCACCTGCGCGACCCGCTCGTCGGCGCGCGCGGTTCGCGCTACGACTTCCCTGACGCCTCGCCCGACGACGACGGCTCCTACGACGAAGACACGGTCTTCTCGATGGAGGGCTACAGCCCCGAGGTCCTGCGCTCGGGCGTCGTGGGCGACGTGATGACCGCCGACCCGATCACCGTGGCTCCCGACGCGACGCTGCGCGCGATCTGCTCGCTGATGTCGCGCGAGGCGATCCACCGCGTGATCGTCGTCGACAACGGCAAGCTGGTCGGCATCGTCACCACCCTCGACGTCGTGCGCGCCGTCGCGGACGCGAGCTGAGCGACGGAATGGCCCGGAACGCGCTCGCTCGCGGGCGCGGCGCGTTCCCGGCGGCTCGGGCCTGTGCGGCTCGGGCCCGTGCGGCTCACGCCGGTCGCATGACCAGCAGGGAGCACGACAGTCGTCCGATCAGGCGCTCGGCGGTCGAACCGATCACGCCCGGCTTGTCGCGCATGTGAGCGAGCGCGCCGAACACGACCAGGTCCGGTTCCAGCTCTTCGCACACCTCGAGCACGCCCTGAGCGGGCGAGTTCTCGCGCAGGTGCAGTTGCGCGCTGGCGCGTTGCGCTTCGTCGAGCGCCGCGATCATCGAGCTCTTGATGCGCGCTTCGCGCTCGATCTTGGAGCCCGGTCGAGTGTGCCGCGCCGGCGGTTGGACGTGCACGAGGTGCAGCTCGGCGCCGGACAGGCTCGCCAGGTGGCCGGCGCAGGCGACGGCGCGCTCGGAGGTCAGGGTGAGGTCGGTGGCCGCGACGATCACGCGGGGCGCGAGCTCGCGTCCGGGCACGACCACCCAGACCGGCGCCAGTGAGTCGCGCAGCACTGCGAGCGCGATCGGGCCGATGCGCGTGGCGTCCGACTCGCGCCCGTCGTGCTTGCCCAGCAGCACCATGTCCGCGTGCGAGTGCTGCGCCTCGCGCACGATCGCGACGGGCGCGCGCTCCTGGCAGTCGACGGTCTCGCACGAGACGTCGCTCGCCCGCAGTTGCGCCACGAGCTCGCCGATCTTCGCGCGAGCCTCGGGGGCCACGGCGCCGCACAGCGCCACGAGCTCGTTGGTCAACGGGTCGAAGTACTCGCCCTGCGCCAGCGAATGGAGCAACGTGACCTGCGCGCCGGTTCGAGTCGCCAGCCACTTCGCGGTGTGCGCTGCGGCCACGCTGCCCGCGGTCGGCTCGCAGGTGTTCGGGTCGAGGTCGAGTCCGACGACGAGGCGGTGGAAGCGGGTGTTCATGGCGCGTTGACGAAGGCTAGGGGCCTTGCGCCACGCGCGGCGCGCGCGAACTCTCGCGCTGGCGGTGACCGTGCGTGGCGAACTCAGTGGACGTGGGGCGGCAAGACCAGGACGGGCACGCGCGCGTGGCGGATCACGCCTTCGGCGACCGAGCCCATCACCAGCTTCGAGAGCCCCGAGCGCCCGTGGGTCGGGATGCAGATCGCGTCGGAGTGCAGTCGCTGCGCAGCGGCGCAGATCTGTTCGGTGGCGTTGAACGCGCTGACGACCTCGGCGTGGACCTCGATCTGTCGCTGCGCCGCGTCGCTGGGCGCGAAGGCGCGCAGCTTCTGGAGGATCTCGGCTTCCAATCGACGGATCTCCTCCGGCGAGGGAGGCGGAACCGCCGCCATCGAGCCCCAGTCCAGGCCGGCGGGAACGTACGGCGTGCTCACGTGCACGAGCTGCAGCACGCCGCCCTGCGGCAGGAGCGCTGCGGCGTGTTCGACCGCGCGCTGCGAGAACTCCGAGAGGTCGAGCGGGACGAGGATCCGGCGGAACTCGCGCCGCGGCGCCGCGTGGGGCGCGCGCGTCGGAACGATCGGCACGGTGAGGATGTTGCGCGCCGAGGCGCCCACCAGATCGAGCGAGACCGAACCGTGCACCAAGCGATCGACGCCGACGCGCCGGTGCGTGCCGACGACGACCAGGTCCGCGGCTTCGAGCGCGGCCAGTTCGAGCATGTGCTCAGCGACGCGCCCCCAGCCGGCGAGCACGCGCGTCTGCGGGGCGCGGCCTCCGATCGTGGCCACGCGTTGCGCCAGCGCGTCGAGCAGTTCGCGCTCGTAGCGTTCGCGCGGAGCGTCGCGTCGTTCGCCGCGCGCGTAGATCTGTCCCGCGACGATCTCGAGCGGCGCCAGTCGCGCGAAGTGCTCGAGAACCGCGGATGCGGCGGCCACGGGGGCGTTGGTTTCCACGCCGAGCAGCACGCGGAGCGGCCGCGAGCGCTCGAGCCAGGCCTCGATGCTCGAGTCCTCGCGCACCACGAGCGTGGGCACGCTCGCGCCCTTGATCACGCGCATGGCGACGCCGCCCAAACTCCACAGGCTCGGACGGCGGTCGCCGATCGGAGCGATGACGATCAGCTCGGCCGACAGCTCGCCGCACAGCCGCGCGAGTTCCTCGTCCGGCACGCCCTCGACGAGGTGTTCGACCACTTCCGCGCCCAGCGTGCGCAGGTGCGCCGCGAGCGAGGTCAGCAGGACCCGGCGACGATCGAACTCTTCGCGACTGAGCTCGTGGACGGTCGCCGCGCTGCCGGCGCGAATGCCGGGCAACTGCGCCACGTGCGCGAGGTGGAGGCGCGCGCCGAAGCCGGCGGCCAGCCTCGCGGCAGCGTTGGCGGCGAGGGCGGCGGGCTCGGAGAAGTCGGTACCGCAGAGGATGTTCATGGCGATCGGCCAGCGACCGGGATTCGACGTCGTTTGGGGACCGTCCGCT
This sequence comes from uncultured Planctomycetia bacterium, assembly GCA_938003765.1. Taxonomy (GTDB): domain Bacteria; phylum Planctomycetota; class UBA1135; order UBA1135; genus WYBT01. The sequence goes on along the minus strand of CALKYE010000271.1, from coordinate 3,668 downwards.
TGTGCGGACAGGAGCATGCGCCGCCGAGAGTAGCGCCACAGGAGGCCGATCGACGTAGCCGCTCGCTTTGGTCGTCGTAGCGCGACGCGCGCTCGGCCGGAAGCTCGACAGCGGTACGTTTTCGTGGACGCCGCGCTACGAACATCGTCCTACGGCGTCGGCGCCGCGCCGATCTAGCATCGCCGTCAGGTCTCGACGTCTCGAAGCCTGACTCGGTTCCTTGCACCGATGCGGTATGTTCGCTCCGCCCCCCCGAGTGGGCCGACGGACGCTCCGCCGGCGCTGAAGCACCAGATCACGGCACGTCCCGACGGGACCGGAGAGCACCGAGTGAAGCACTCGCGCGGACAAGAGCCTCATCCCTCAAGCTACGCGGCCACGGCCGCACGCGTCGCCGAAGTCGCCACCGCCATCGAGCGCGGTGCGGTCAGCGATCTGCTCTACAAGTCGCTGCTGGCCTCGATCCTCGACCCCACGATCGCCATCGACGAGTTCGGCGTGATCGTCACCGCCAGCGCCTCGGTCGAGACGGTCTTCGGCTGGCCTCCTGACGAGTTGCGCGGCCGCAACATCAACGTGCTGATGCCGGAGCCGCACCACACGCAGCACGACGGCTACCTGGACAACTACCGCCGCACCGGGCGCACCCACATCCTGGGGCGCACCCGCGAGTTCGAGGTGCTGCGGCGCGACGGGCGTCGGCTGCTGTGCGAATTGAGCGTCGCGCGCGTCGAGCTGCCCGAGGGCCTGCCGCCGCTGTTCATCGGCTCGTTCCGCGACGTGACCGCTCGCCACGAGGCGGAACGCGCCCTGGAGGAGAGTGAGCAGCACTTCCGCGCGGTGTTCGACAGCTCGTTCCAGTGCATGGGCCTGCTCGACGAGCGCGGCGAGGTGATCGAGGTCAACAAGACCGCGCTCGACATGATCGGCGTCGCGCGCGAGGAGATGGTCGGACGCAACTTCGCCGAAACGCCTTGGTGGAACGAACCCCTCGAGCGCGAGCGCGTGCGCGCCGCGTTGCGCGAGGCCGCCGAGGGCAAGTTCGTGCGTTTCGAGACGACGCACCGTTGCCCCGACGGGGACCTCATCTGCGTCGACTTCTCGCTCAATCCCGTGCGCGACAGCTCGGGCGTCGTGCGCTGGATCATCCCCGAGGGGCGCAACATCAACGAGCTCAAGCGCGCGCAGCGCATCGAGACCTCGATGCTGCGCGCCCTGGCCACGATCGGCGAATCGGCGGCGGTGCTGGCGCACGAGATCAAGAACCCGATCACGGCCGTGAACGTCGCCCTGCGCGCGGTCGCGCGCCAGCTCGGCGAGGACGACCGCGCGGTGCTCGAGGACCTCGTCACGCGCATGCAACGCCTCGAGGCGCTGATGCGTCGGACCCTGTCCTTCACGCGGCCGCTCAACGTGCAGGTCGCCGCGATCAAGGGCGCGGAGCTGCTCGAGCAGGTCGTGCGCTCGCTGCGGCCCGACTTCACGCGGCGCGGCAGCGATGTGCGCGCCAGCGTCGAACCTCCCGCCATGGTGTTCAACGGCGATCGTCAGTTGCTCGACGAGCTGCTCACGAACTTGCTCAAGAACGCGCTGGAATCGAAGTCCGGTCCGGTGCGCGTCCAGCTCTCGATCCAGGCTCTGCCGGGCGGCGGCACGCTGTTGAGCGTCGAGGACGACGGGCCGGGCGTGGCCGAGAGCATCCGCTCAACGCTGTTCAAGCCCTTCATCACCACCAAGTCGGCCGGAACCGGACTGGGTCTGGCCTTTTGCAAGAAGATCGTCGACGAACACGGCGGCGAGATCGAAGTCGCGCGTTCGTCCTCCCTGGGAGGCGCGCGCTTCGACGTGCGCCTGCCCGTGGTCACGTAGGAACCCCGCTCCATGAATGCGCCGTCTCTCAATCCTTCCGCCAAGATCCGCGTCTTCCTGGTCGACGACCAGAGCATCCTGCGCGCCGCGTTCAAGAGCCTCCTGGCGCAGGCCGAGCGCATCGAAGTGATCGGTGATTGCGGCGACGCGCGCATCGCGATCGATCGCATCGCGCTGCTCAAGCCCGACGTGGTGCTGCTCGACATCTCGATGGCCGGGCTGTCGGGGTTGGACGCCATCGCGCCCATTCGCGCCGCTCATCCGCGCGTGCGGATCGTGATGCTGACGCACCACGAAGGAGAGTCGTTCGTCGATCAGGCCATGCGCGCGGGCGCCGATGGCTACCTGTCGAAGGACTCCGATCCCAGCGAGCTGCTCCTGGGCATCGAAGCGGTGTTCGACGGTCGGCCGTACCTCTCACCCAAGGTCGCGGGCGGCCTGGTGGCGAAGATGCGCCGCGGCGAGCCGATCCAGGCCGCCAGCGCGAGCCGCGTCGATTCGCTCACGGCGCGCGAGCGCGAGGTGTTCCAGTTGCTCGCGCTCGGCAAGAGCAACAAGGACGTGGCGCGCGAGCTCTCGATCAGCCTGGGCACGGCGAAGAAGCACCGCGAGAACTTGCAGCGCAAGCTCGATTGCCACTCGACGGCCGAACTGGCGCGTCTGGCGATCCGCGAAGGCTTGATGCAGTCCTGAGGACCCGCGCCGAAGTGCGCGGCGCCGACTCCGCACGCGACTCGAGCGGCGCCGTCGATCAGCGCCCGAGCGCTTGCGCCGCGATCTCCTGCATGCGTCGCGCCGCGGCGGGCTTCGGCGTCGGATAGAGCTTGCCGTACTTGTCGTTGTCCCAGTACGCGTTGCCCCAGCGCCCGTTGACCGTCACCGGGCGTCCGACGGGCGAGCGCTCGAACAGCGCCGACCACAGAACGAGCGACGCGAAGTACTTGCCGTAGGTGCTCAGGTGCACCTCGTCCTCGAACAGTTGCTCGCGCGTCGAGAATCCCTCGAGTTCGCCGCGCGCGATGGCGTCGCTCAACCGACCCAACGCTCGCGCCACGGGCACGAGTTCGATCTTCGGTCCCTGGCCCTCGAGCCGTTCGCTCGCCGCCGCGACGATGCGCTCCCACATCGCGCCGTTCGCGTCCAAGCGTTCGCGCCAGGCGAGATCGCGCGTCGGACTCGTCGTGTCGTCCGGGCAGCCGTCCGGCGCGCCGCTTCGCAGGCACGGCCACGGCTCGTAGAACAACACTCGCAGGCCCGGGTTGTGGGCGCGCGCGAAGTTCGCGAAGCGCGCCAGGTGCTCGACGGTCACGACCTCGTCTTCGCGCCGGCCCATCGGCATGCCTTCCACGAGCACCAGCGCGTCCCAACCGCCCTTGGCGAGTTCGACGTGGTACGCGCCGCGGAACTGCGGCTCGTAGCCCGGCGCATACCCCGGGTCCTTCGCGCGCTCCGCTTCGGCCCACTGCCAACGCAGCGGCGCGCCCGGGATGAACTGCTCCTTGAACGAGAGCTTGCTGATCGGCGGCGCCGCGCACAGCGAAGCCACCATGTCGGGGACCTCGGAGATCAGGCTGTGGCCGACGAAGAACACTCGCTCGGGACGCCGCGCTTCATCTGGCAGAGCAGCGGGCTGCTGGCCGGCTTCCGATCGACGGCTGTCGTCGTCGTGACTCACGTCCGATGTCGCAGCTCGCGACTCCGCGCGCGCGAGGCCGGTCTCCGTCGCCGAAGGCTCATCGCTGAGCGCCGCACCGCACGCCGCCAACACCAACGCCGCCGACACCAACGCCGCCGACACC
>CALKYE010000270.1 GCA_938003765.1 uncultured Planctomycetia bacterium | reverse complement strand
TGAACGTGCGCCGTCCTGGCGTGATCTCGGCAAGCGATTGCGTCGCGCGCGAAAAGGGCAGCTTCCCGGAGTTCGACCTGCTCGACAGCGCGGTGACGGCGGTGCTCTGCTCCGAGGGCCGCGAACTGGCGCGTGCGGAACTCCGCCTCGAGCGCACGCCGAAATTGCGTCTGCGGCTCTGAGCCGCACAGCCGCGCTCGTTCAGGGGTTCTGCAACCCGAAGACGTTCAGTTGATGGGCGAGGAGCGCGGGGACGATGCTTCCGGTGCGCCAAGTGAGAAAGCCCCACATCAGGCCGATCGGCACGATGCGCAGCGCGCCGCCCACGGCGCCCTGCAGCGAGTCTCCGCTGTCGATCCAGGCCGGGATGTGGAGCAGCGCCCACGGCAGCGTCGCCAGCAGCCAACCCAGCGCAGCGTTGCTCGTCAGCGCGGCGATGCGCGTCTGCAGCGTCAGCCGCAGCCCCTCTTCAGCGATGATCTGCGGCGCCGCGCCCGCGAGCACCAGCGCGAGCTCCGCCCAGGCGCCGGCGCGCACCGCCTTCACGAAGGGCGCGCCGTCCGGATCGATGCTCAGCGCGGTCGCCGCAACGATGGCTGCGCACACGAGCGCAGTGGGCGCACCGGTCCAACGCACGCCGAGAGTCGTCGCCCGATAGCCGCGCCACGCCAGCCACAGCACCGGGACGACCTGCAGCAAGCAGAGCATTCCGACGACGATCAGCACGAGTTGCGCCGGGCGAGGAACCAAGCCATCCAGCACGCCGAAGCGCGCATGCATTCCGAGCGCGCTGAATGCGACGAAGACGCTGAGCGCGTGGAACTCTGCCCTGGGGCGGACCACGGGCAGCCGGGGTTCGCCAGCGGTCGTCTCGCCGCGCTTTCCGTCCGCGGACCCAGGCGCGAGCGCGTCGGCCACGAGCGCGCACACGAAGCAGGCCGCGAGATAGGCGATGGCCTTCGGCTTGTCGGAGGCGACCGTCACGATCCACGCCGCGAGCGCGAGCAGCGTCAACGTGACCAGCGGATGGGCGCGAACGTCGGCCGTTCGGCGGCGGAGCGCGGCGAGCAGCCTCGAGAGCATGCGCCGAGGCTACCTCGCGCAGGTCGAACTCGGAGAGCCGCGCGTTGGAGTACGGGAGTACGGAGCCAGGCTCCGTGCTACGCGATCAGCTTGTCGAACTCCGGCATGCCGCGCAGGAAGTCGAACTCGCTGTTGCGCTGTTCGCTGCGGATGAAGTAGCCGCGCAGTTGCGCCGTGGCGAGCGCCTCGAGCGCCTCGGCGGGATTGCCGAGCACCGCGTGAACGCAGGCGGTGTGGAACGAGGTGAAGCCGTCCTTGGGGCCGTACTGGTGCGCGCGCGACAGCTCGGTGAGCGCCTCGTCGCGCAGGCCCATGCGCGCGAGCAGCAGCGCGAGGTGCAGGCGCGTGTCCTGGTCGTCGGGCACGCGTTGAAGCTGCTTGCGCGCCGCGCCGATGCCGCGGTCGGCGGTCTCGATCGCCTCCTGGTAGCGGTCGAGGCGCTGCAGCACCTGGTGCAGGTGGTCGTAGCTCGAGATGTAGCTGGGCTTGAGCGCGATGGCGCGTTGGAGGAGCGGCGACGCGGCCTTGAAGTTGCCTTCGCGCGAGAGCGTGGCGCCGAGCAGACGGTGGGCCAGCCACTCGTTCTGGTTGAGCTGGATCGCGAGGCGGTACTCGCGCTGCGCGTCGACCATCAAGCCGGTCAGGTGGTAGCCGAAGCCGAGCGAGGTGTGCGCCTCGGCGCAGCCGGCGTCGAGCGCGAGCGCCTTGCGCGCGAACTCGCGCGACTCGGTGAGGAAGCTCTCGTCGCCATCCCAGTACAGGTACTTGCGCACCAGCGCTTCGCTGATGCCCGCTAGCGCGAGCGCGCAGCGGCCGTCGAGCTCCATCGCGCGCCGGAAGAGCGAGATCGACGCGAGCAGGTGCTTGGTCATGCCGCGGTGCAGCACTTCGTGGCCGCGCAGCGAGTACTGACGAGCGCCTTCGGGGTCGCGCGTGCGCGGCTCCTCGGGGCGCAGCGCGTGCTCGGCGAGCTGGCGGCGCAGTTGACGCACCGCGGAGCGCACCAGGCCCGCCTGGATCGACCATTCGTCCGTGTCGAGGTGCTCGATCGAATCGCGCCACACCTCGCGCGTCTGGGTCAGGTCCTGTGACTTGTAGTGCTCGAGCACCAGCGCCAGCCGACCCTTGAAGCCGTCGACGGCGACGTCGCCGCGCAGCGTGAAGTCCACGCGCAGGTCGCTCGGCACGTTCTGATCCGACAGCAGCGTCGTGTTCATGCCGGCGCGCGAGAGCTCGGCGGCGATGTCCTTGCGCAGGTCGGCGGCGAAGCCCGTGTGCGCGTTGTCGGAACGGATCGGCGGCAGCACCAAGTGGCCGGAGAGGTAGTTCTGGCGCTCGGACGCGCGGCTGGGCGCGAGCCCGTCGGCGATCGCCATCAACACGCCGTGCGCGACTTCCGCGTTGGGGTAGCGCTCGGCCGCGCTGGCGGCCATGCACTTCATCACGAAGTCATCGAGCGCCTGCGGGATGCCCGAGCGCGCCTTGGAGAGGGGCTTGGGCTTGGCGTCGAGGATCGCCATGCACACTTCGGGGAACGAGTTGCCCGGGAAGGGCAGTTGGCCGCACAGCGCGTGGTAGAGCATCGCGCCCAGCGAGAAGATGTCGCTGCGGGCGTCGAGCTCGTCGCCGCGCACCTGCTCGGGGCTCATGTAGAGCACCGTGCCGACGAGCATCCCGTGCTGCGTGATGGTGGACTCGCCGCTGGCGCGCGCGATGCCGAAGTCGAGCAGCTTGATCGTGCCGTCGTGCAGCACCATCACGTTCGCGGGCTTGAGGTCGCGGTGGATCAGGCCGCTCTTGTGGACCAGCGCGAGCGCGCTCGTGAGCTGCACCGCGATGCGCAGCGACTCCTCGAGTCCTAGCAGGCCGTCCTTGATGATCTTGTCGAGCGTGCGGCCCTGCAGGTACTCCATGGCGATGTAGCGCCGGCCGGAGTCCTCGCCGTATTCGTAGATGGTGGCGATGTTGGGGTGGACCAGGTTCGAGGTGTGGCGCGCCTCGCGCTCGAAGCGCTCGTCCGCCTCGGGGTCCAGGTCCACGTGCGCCCGCAGGATCTTGAGCGCCACGGTGCGCTTGAGCTTCTCGTCCTCGGCCCGGTAGACCTCCGACAGCGGACCTTCGCCCAGCAGATCGCGGCTCGGATCGAACCGGAAATGGGCGAAGCGCACCTTGGGCTGGGTCTCGGGCATGGGGTTGCCTATCGGCCGCCGGCCCGTTCGGCCCTGACGGCGCGTGAAGATTGTAGGAACCGCGGCGGCCAGGGTTAACCGCGTTGGCGGGCTCCTCGAGCAGAACGTCCGTCGCCGCCGCGCGCGCGCCCGCCTTGTCGCGCAATTCACGGCGCGCTGCGCCTGGGCTTTTCGCGCGCTGCGTTTGCTCCCGCCTCGACGAGCGACGCGGGGTCGCTCGCGCGCATCGCGAGGCAGAAACACGAGGGCGGCGCCGCCGCCGAAGTCAGGACTGGCCAATGAAGGAAGAGATCGAGCACCACGACGAGCACCCCAGCGGTTCGAATCCGTCCACCAACCCCTGGCTGCACGAGCTGATCGAGCAGGGAGTGAACCGCCGCACGCTGCTCGGCGGAGCTCTGGGTGTCGCCGCAGCGCAGTTCCTCGGCGGCTCGCTGCTCTCGCGGCGCGCGAGCGCGGCCGTCGGCGCGAGTGGAAGCTCGCTGCTGGGCTTCAGCGAGGTCGCGCCCAGTCAGGACGACACGATCCACGTCCCGCCCGGTTACGTGTGGGACGTGCTGCTGCCCTGGGGCACGCCGCTGTTCTCGAACGTCGCCGCGTTCCAGGAGGACGCCTCGAACACCTCGCTCGATCAGCAGGGGCAGGTCGGCTTCAACCACGACGGGATGCACTTCTTCCCGTTCAGCGCGACGCCCAACGAGCGCGGGCTGCTCGTGATGAACCACGAGTACACCGACGCGAACCAGATCTACACCGCCGCCGATGGCTCGACGATCACGCCCGATGCGGCGGGCCTCGAGAAGGTGCGCAAGGCGCTCGCCGGTCACGGCGTCAGCGTGGCCGAGATCGCCAAGGACACCAACGGCCAGTGGCAGCTCGTCGTCGACTCGCCCTACAACCGACGCGTCACCGGCGAGACTCCGGTGGCGTTCTCCGGTCCGGTCAGCGCATCGCACCCGATGCTGCAGTCGCAGCTCACGCCCAGCCCGCTCGGCACGCTGAACAACTGCGCCCACGGTTTCACGCCGTGGGGCACGTACCTCACCTGCGAGGAGAACTGGAACGGCTACTTCGGGACCGAGTCGGCGAGCTGGACCGCGACGCCGCTCGAAGCGCGCTACGGCGTGTCGAAGACCGGCTTCGGCTACCGCTGGCACATCGCGCACCCGCGCTTCGACGTCGAGCTCAACCGGAACGAACTCAACCACTTCGGCTGGGTGGTGGAGATCGACCCGTTCAATCCGAGCGCGCCTCCGGTCAAGCGCACGGCGCTCGGCCGCTTCAAGCACGAAGGCGCCACGGTCGTCGAGTCGCGCATGCGCGCGGTCGTCTACAGCGGCGATGACGAGAACGGCGACTACCTCTACAAGTTCGTCGGTCGCAAGCCCTGGCAGCAGGCCATCGCGCAGGGCGAGAGCCCGCTCGACGTCGGCGTGCTGTACGTGGCGAAGTTCAACGCGGACGGCACGGGGCAGTGGCTGCGCCTGCAGTTCGGCAAGAACGGTCTGACGCCGCCGAACGGTTGGGCCGACCAGGCCGACATCCTGATCCGCACGCGCCAGGCGGCGGACTTCGTCGGCGCCACGCGCCTGCACCGCCCCGAGTGGATCACCGAGAACCCGGTGACCAAGGACATGTTGCTCACGCTGACCAACGGCTCGGGCAACAACTCCGCGGTCAACTCGAACCGCGATCCGAACCCGTACGGCCACATCGTCAAGCTGCGCGAGCCGTTCGGCGATCACACGCGCCCGACCTTCACCTGGAGCGTGTTCCTGCTCGCCGGCGACAACTTCTACGACCCGAGCGTGTCCGCGACGCAGTCCGTCTTCGGCTCGCCGGACGGCATCTGGGCGGACAACGACGGCCGCATCTGGATCCAGACCGACATCTCCAACTCGTCGCAGAACCGCGCCGACCGCGGCTACGACCGCATCGGCAACAACCAGATGCTCGCGGCCGACGGCAGCACCGGTGAGATCAAGCGCTTCCTCACCGGCCCGCGCGGCTGCGAGATCACCGGCGTCATCACGACACCCGATCAGCGCACGATGTTCATCAACGTGCAGCACCCGGGCGAGTCGACGACCTTCTGGAACGGGCTGTTCGGAGCGCCTTCGGTCGCCAACCCCACGGCCGTCAGCAGCTTCCCGTTCGGCCAGCGCCCGCGTCCCACGACCGTCGTGATCCGCAAGCTCGACGGCGGCGTGATCGGAACCTGATCCGCACCCTGATCTTCAGCGCCGCGCGCCCGCGGGTTCAGCCGAACTCGCGGGCGCGCTCTGTTGTCGACGGCGAGCCGGCCTACGGCGCGCGCTCCTGGCGCGTCACGATCGGCACGTAGCCGACCTCGAGGCCCTTGGGCGGCGTCACGAGCAGTGCGGGGTCGAGCTCGACCAACTTGCCGCGCGTCGGCGGCGCCATGTAGTCGCGGTCGATCGGCCACGCGCGGTGCAGTTGCTCGACGAAGGCCTGCAGCGCGGCCTTCTTCTCGGCGCTCCAGCGATACTGCGCGAACGAGGGCTGGTCGACGAAGCGATACCAGCGGTAGGTGACGAGCGAGCCGTCGCCCAGTCGCACTTGCTGCGTCGGCGTTGCGGCGCCGGGTTCGGCCCAGGCGCCGACCGACGGCGACGTGAACGGCTCGCCCGGCGTCGCGAGCGCGAACTCGGCGGCGTGGAGGCCGGTTTCCTCGGGAACCGCGCTCGGCGCCACGGCGACGCGGCGCTCACCCTCGTGGCGGTAGTACTGCGGGAACTGGCCGCGCGGCGCGTGGCCAGAGTCCTTCCACTCCAAACCCCAGGTGTTGTCGTCGAACACCTTGGTGTCGAAGGTGCTGGCCACGCCGTCGATGGGCTGATCGTCTTGATCGAAGCCCGGCGTGCGAGTGCTCAACTTCGCGACGAACGCTCCTGCGGCGTCGAACTTCCCGCTCGGTGCGGCGCCGCCGCGTCGCCAGGCGAGGAAGGCGTCGTAGAGCGCTCGTCGGGAGTAGTAGGTGACGTCTTGCACGAGCACCGCGCGCCCGTGTTCGTCGATGGGGAAGCGCAGCGCCGGGATCTTCGAGTAGCGCGCGCCGTCGTCCGCGCTCGCGCGCAGCTGCGGCACGGTGTTGATCTCCATCGCGCCGCCGCCCATCAGGCCCTGGCGACTGTCGAGTCCGCGGCCGTGCAAGAACGGATAGTCGAAGACGTCGGCGATCTTGCTCCACGTCTCGGGGATGTAGTACGCGATCGGACCTTTGAAGTTCGCCGTGGCGAGGAAGCAGGTCCAGGCGTGATCGCCGGTCGGCGCCTTGCCGTCGACGCTCGGGACCGGATCGGTGAACGGCAGGGCCATGTAGCTGTAGCCCAGGAACTCGCCGTTGGGGCTGCCCGCGAACGGCAGCGCGTCCGGCGGGATCAACAGTCGATTGCTGAGCTGCGCGATGCCGAGGCGATGGTCGGGCAAGGCCTCGGTGTCATAGAAGAACGACCAGCCGGGCGAGCCGACCTCGTAGTCGTAGCACTGCGGCGTGGCGTTCATGCTGAACTTCGGCGGGCCGTAGCGGAATCGATTGCCCGCCCAATAACCCAGTCCGCCTTCGACGGTCTGGAACACGCTGTCCCACGTCGGTCCACGCTCCTTCCACGTGCGCGCCAGCGTGCCCTCGGGAGCGAGCGGCTTGTCCTTGTTGTCCCGGTTGTCCGGCAGGATCCAGCCGCTGGCGAGCCCGATCTGAAAGTGGGCGAGAGGTCGATCGATCAACGACCACGCGGCCGAGTAGAAGCCCATGCCCATGCCGTACTCGCTGCGATCGGCTGGCGGCGACGCCTGATAACCGATGTAGCCGTGAAGGCCGCGGCTGGTCTGCTCGGGCGGAGTGCGCGTGGAGTCGCGCTCGGTCGGTGAGTTCTGGGACGAAGCGAACAGAGCGACGCCGAGCAGCGACAGGTGGAGGTTCATCGCCGCCACGCTACCTGACGTTCGAAGCAGAGCTCAGGAGCTCTGCCAGGGCTGGTGCGCCACGTTGGCGACGATCTCCGCGGCCTCGCGGTCGAGTCCGCGCGCGACCAGCCAGCGCGCCAGCGCGAAGCGGACCGGCGGCTGCGTCGAGAGGCGCGCGAACTCCGCGACGGCGAGCAGCTCAGGTCGGTGGGCCAGCGCGAACAGCTCCCGCCAGGGACCGACTCGATTCATGTCGGCTTGGATCGCGCGCAGGAGCGAGTGCACGGCCTGCGTTTCGTGTCCCGCGCGCAACTCGACCAGTCCGAGCGCTTCGTGAGTCGCGGCGCAAGCGTGCAGGGCCAGTGCGCGAGTGGCGCGAGCGCGCGCGTCGTCGATGCGGCCTCGGTCGAGCAGCGCGCGCACGAGCTCCAACGCAACTTCCGGCGATCGGTCGCACTCGGGGCTGGGCGCGGGAAGCGCGAAGCCGAGTTGCTCGCTCAGCGTGCGCGCCGGTCCGTGCGCGGCGAAACACTCGAGCAGCGCGGGCGCGAGCGGCTCGCAGCGGTGGGGAGCGGGACCGGTCCATTCGCAGGGCGTGTCGAGGCCGAGACGCTGGACGATGCTCGCCATCGCGCGACTCGGATCGGCGACGAGCTCCTCGTCGCGCACCACCTGAGCGCGAGCGCCAAGGCCCTGTGCGGTGCGCGCGATCGGTCCGCACGCGCGCGCCCATTCGCGCGCCCACTCCAGCGCGGCCTGCGGCGTTGTCACGGGTGTCGGAGCGAAGCGTCCGTCGCGGACGAGCAGCACGAAGCGCGCGCGCGGCAGCATGTCGGCGAGCCACTCGAGCTCCTGCGCGTTCTCGGCGCGGGCGTCGATCGACCAACGCGCGCCCCCGCCGAGCGACGGCGCCAGTGATGCCGCGAGGCGGCGCACCGCGGGGTCGATCCAGTCGGCCGCGCGCGCGGAGACGCCCTGCCAGACCGTGGCGCGGTGCTGCGCGGCCTCGCGCAGGCGCTGCAGGAACGACGCGAAGCGGAAGTCGAGCTCGCGCGTGTCGTCGCGCGCGCACAGCTCGCGTCCGAGCGCCGCGAGGTTCGGCCCCGGCGGCCCGCCGATCAGCACCAGTTCGCTCACCGCGCGCCTCCGCGAACTCCCATGACGGCTGCGGCCGCGTCCGGATCCAATCCGCGCGCGCGCATCCACTTCGCCAACGCTTCGCGCGCGCCGGGATCCTCGATGTGCAGCGCGTTCATCGCCGCGAACAGCGACTCGTTGCGCTCGGGAAGGGAGAGCAGCGCGAGCGCGCCGCGCGGGTCCTTCGCGGAGTCGCGCACCGCGCGCAGGTAGGCAAACACCGCGCGCGACTTGTCGCCCCGCTGGCTCGCGAGCTCGCCGGCCTCGAACCACCCGGCTGCGTCGTGGATCGCCGCGGTCCAGCTCGACTGTGTCGTGTCCGCGCCAGCGTCGCTCGCGGCCAGCGGCGTGGGCGGGTAGCCGAGCTCGCGATTGAGCTGGCTCGCGGCCGCGTCGCGCTCGAACGCCACGAGCTCGGAGTGCGCGAGGGTCTCGCGCCAGGTCCGGCCGGGGCGGAGCCGCGCCGCCATCGCGTCGAGCGCCGCGTCGAGCTCGAGCCCCGCGAAGCTCACCACGGACGCCAGCACCTCGCGCGGGCGAGTCGTGAGCTCCTCGTAGCGAATCTCGAGGTAGCGACCGGGCGCGAGCGTCGCAGCGTACTTGCGCGCCGCGCTCACCTGGCGCACCCACTGCTGCACGATCGCGGCCTGCGCGGGGACCGTGCGCTCGCGGCGCCAACCGCGGTCGTTCACGAACGCCGCCAGCGCCGAGGCGAGCACGTCTCGACCGTCGCGCAGGATGTGCACGAAGCGCGCCTGCGGCCAGAGCTTGTCGAGCAGCGCGATCTGCTCGCAGTACGGCGGGTACTTGTCCGCGTACACGCCGCCGGTCTTGCCCGCGGCGCGCAACTGCTCTTCGCCGAGCAGCGCGACGAACTCGCGGCCCAGCTCCAACCCGCGCGCGGACTTGGGCGCGCGCTCGTCGATCTGCGGCGAGCCGCGGTTGTCGAACACCGCCGCCGTGATCACGGCGAGCTCGAGGACGCGCAACTCGTGGCTCACCACGAGCTGCGGATGCAGCGAGAGGATCTCCTGCAGGATGCTCGTTCCCGACCGGCCGGCCCCCATGACGAAGAAACGCGGCGCTGTCATGGCGCGATTGGAGCCCCGCACCGCTCGCCGTTCAACGCGCGGGCGGAATTGAGCGGCGCCCCACTCCGTGAGACGGGCTGCGATCCGAGGAGCTTTCTTGTCGACGTGCTGACGGGCCAGGCGGTGAGAACGACTTGGAACTCGACTTGGAGCAGCGACGGGACGTGCTCGAGGTTCAACTCCACCGCCCGCGCGGCGCGACTCACGCGGATGCGAGCCGCGTGTGCTCAGTGCGAGGCGACGTCCGCGGCGACCGTGGTGTGCTTCCAGCCGCCGCGTCGGAACATCGCGATCGCGATCAGCGCGAGCAGCGACTCCGACAGGCACACCGACCAGAACACTCCCGGCGGGCCCATCTCGAAGTGCTTGGCCAGCGTCCACGCCAGCGGGATCTCGACCATCCAGAACGCGACGAAGTGGATCCACGTCGGAGTGCGCGTGTCGCCGGCGCCGTTGAAGCCCTGCACGGTCGCCATGCCCCAGGCGTAGAACACGTAGCCGTAGCTCAGCGTGCGCAAGGCGTCGACGCCGATGCTCAGCACTTCGGGGTCGGTGGTGAAGATCCCCACGAGTTGCGGCGCGAGCGCGAGGAACACGACCGTGACCACGGCGAGAAAGCCCATCGTGTACAGACCGGTCAGCCAGACCGAGCGCTCGGCGCGATCGGGTTGCTTGGCGCCGAGGTTCTGGCCCACGAGCGTCGCGGCGGCGTTGCTCAAGCCCCACGCGGGCATGAACGCGAACACGACGATGCGGATCGCGATCGTGTAGCCCGCGAGCGCCGCCTCGCCGAAGGGCGCGACGATGCGCATCAGCACCACCCACGACGAAGTGGCGATGAGGAACTGTCCGACGGTTCCCGCGGAGAGCCGCAGCAACTCGAGCAGGATCGGAGGTTCGACGCGGAACGCCGGCCCGCGCAGTTCGATGCGTCCGACGCCGCGGCGCAGCGCCCAGAGCTGGAAGGCGACGCCCACGCTGCGTCCGATGACCGTGGCGATGGCCGCGCCCTCGAGCCCCAGCGCCGGCAGCGGGCCCCAGCCCTGGATCAGGCACGGATCGAGCACGATGTTGATGCCGTTGGCGAGCGCCAGCGTCTTCATCGCGAGCGCCGCATCGCCCGCGCCGCGCAACACGCCGTTGCCCAGGTGGATCAGCACGACCACCACGTTGAGTCCCAGCACCCAGCGCGTGTACCCCGAGCCCGTCTCGATGACGCGCGGGCTCGCTTCCATCAGCGCGAGCAACTCCTCCGCGAAGTACGCGCACGGCAGGCCGATGCCGATGCCCACGGTCGCGCCGAGCGCCAACGCGCTCGTCGCTGCGCGCACCGCGCCGTCCTTGTTCTTCTCGCCGATGCGCCGCGCCACCAGCGCCGTCGCGGCCACCGCGAAGCCGATGCCCAGCGCGTAGACGATCGTCAGCATGGCCTCGGTCAGGCCCACGGCGGCGACCGCGTCCTGGCCGAGCTGCGCGACGAAGTAGACGTCGACGACCGCGAAGGTCGACTCCATCAACATCTCGAGCACCATCGGGATGGCGAGGAGCCACACCGCGCGCGTCAGCGAGCCGGTGGTGTAGTCGAACTCCGCACCCGCCAGGGCCGCGCGCAGTTGGGACCAGAAGCCGCCCGCTACGGGCGCAGGGAGAGGTTGACCAGGGCTTGTCACGCGGCGCTCCGTCGAGGGCGGAAGAGCATCGCGTCCGACCCCGCTCTGCGCCACAGCGCTACACGCGCAGGAACCAGCGCCGTCGGTAGAGCGCGTAGAGCAACAGCCACTTCAACGCGAGTCCTCCGCCAGCGACGAGCGCGGCGTGCAGCTTCAGTGCGCCGCGGCGCTCGAGCAGCACTCGCGCGAGCGCGTCGAAGTCGACGAACGACTGCAGGACGTAGATCAGGATCGCGTTGGCGCCGATCACTTCGAAGAACAGCGCGCCGCGGCGCCAGCCGGCCACGTCGAAGACGAGGTAGAACACGGCGAGCAGCAGCGCGCTCCAGCCGGCGCACCACACGCTGAACGAGCTGGTCCACAGGTTCTTGTTGAGCGGGAACACCAGGCCCCAGGCGGCGCCGAGCGCGATCAAGGCTGCGCCAGCGAGCGCGAGTTGCGCCGCTTTCGAGGCCGGCGAGCGCCCGCTCGCGAGGAAACGGCCCGCGAGCGCGCCGAACAGCGCCGTGGCGATGGCCGGGATCGTCGCGAACAGCCCTTCGGGATCGCGCACGTCCTTGTAGAGCTTGCCCGGCACGAGGCTGCGATCGATCCAGTCGGTCAGCGTCGCGCCCGGCGCCAGGTTGCTGGCGCCGAAGCCCGGCACGGGGATCCACGACAGCGCCGCCCAGTAGCCGAGCAGCAGCGCCGACGCCCACGCGAGTTGCCCGCGCCACGTCGTGCGCAGCGCGATCAACGCGGCGAACATCCACGCCAGTCCGATGCGCCCGAGCACGCTGCAGTAGCGCAGGCTCTCGAACTCGAACTTCAGCGCGCCGTTGTAGACCAGGCCCAGCAGCACCAGCGTGAGCCCTCGTCGCACGCTGTGCCGCGCGAGTTCACCGTCGCCAGCGCCCTGCGCGCGGCGCTTGTCGAACGACAGCGGCAGCGACACGCCCGCGATGAACAAGAACAGCGGGAAGATCAGGTCCCAGAAGCTGAAGCCGTGCCACTCGACGTGCTCGGTCTGCGTGTGCGCCCAGTCGAGCCAGCGCCAGTCGTTCGACGCCGCCCACGCGCTGAGCATCGCGCCGCCGCCGGCGATCCAGAACATGTCGAAGCCGCGCAGCGCGTCGAGCGAGCGCAGGCGCTCCGGCGCGCCGACCTGGGGCGAGCTCGCGCCCATCGCGGCTCAACGTCGCGAGGCGCCGACGCCCGCGCTCTCGTCGTAGAGCTTGCCCGGATACTGCGGCTCCCGCAGTCGCTCGAACAGCTCGGCCGCCTTGCGCGCGCCCTCCAGTCGCTGCTCGCCGAACAGGAAGTACTCCTCGCGCTCGCCGCGGCCCGCGAAGAGCTGCATCGTGCCTTGAGTCTTGTGCGCCGCGATGGCCCAGTTGATGACGACGCGGTAGTCGAGCTTGTCCTGGTGCCCGAACTTCTGCGTGCGGTCGAACACGAACGGGCCGACCACCAGGCCGCCGTCGGCCGCCGCGAATTCGAGCGGCGTGGCCTTGGCGTGCTCGGTGACGCCGACGACGAGCATCACGGGCCTGCGCTCGGCCGGCTGCTGGAGCACCGCTTCGGTCGCGAGCAGCGTGGCCGCCTTGTGGTGCGCGTGGGTCTGCTCGCGCGGCCGCAGTCCGACGACGAAGTCGTAGCGGCCTTGCTCGAGCACGCGGTCGAGCTCGCCTCGCACGCGCGGCAGGTCCCACACGCGCGCATCGGGGCCGAGCACCTCGTCGATGTCGGTCGTGTAGCGGTGGTCCTTCTCGTCGAGGAAGCGCACGCCGTCGACGCCGAGGTAGCTGGCGCTCTCGAGCAGCTCGCGCTTGCGGATCTGCGGCAGCTTCGCGCGTCCCACGGCCTCGTCGGTGAGCTCCGCGCCGTACATGCCCTCGGCCAGCGTCGCGTACTTGAAGCCGCCCTCGCCGTTGGTGATGACGACCAGGTCGCAGCGCGCGCCCAGGTGCGTCGCGGCCTTGTAGAGCAGGCCGCCGAAGGCGATTTCGTCGTCAGGGTGCGCGACGACGCCGAGGATGCGCGGCGCCCCCGCCCGCTCGGGCCGCGCGCGGACGGGCGCGGGGGCCTGCGACGCGCACGCAGCGACGAGCGCGAGCCCCACGGCCATCCACCAGCTCCGCATCGCTCGAGTTCCCATGCAGCGCGGATCGTACTTCGCCACACGCGCGCTGCCACACTCGCTTCGCGCCGCCGCGCGAGCCGCGAGCGCGCCGCACGCGAGTGACTTCCGCGCTCGAGCTGCGTAGGTGGCGCGCTCCTCGGTCGGAGCGTAGTTTCCACTCTTCCATGCGCACCTCCCTCTGTTTCGTGTCCGCGCTCGCCGTGCTCGGCGCTTGCGCGACGGGCCCCGGCGCCGGGGAATCTCCCGCGAGCGCGGCGCCCGCGCCCGCCGTCGCCGCGACGCTGGCAGCCGCGCAGTCCCTCGTCGCCGAGGGCAAGCCGCGCGAAGCGCTCGCCGAGCTCGATCTCGTGCACGCGGCCAACGCCAAGTTGCGCGAGGCCTGGGTGCTGCGCGCGCGCGCGTGCCTCGCGGCCGCGGCGACGGATACGCAGCCGCAGTTCTATTACGAGGACGCGATCGCGGCGATCGAGCGCGCCCAGGCGCTGCGCCGTGACCCCGCGCTGGACTTCGACGCCGCGCGCGCGGCGCGCATGCTCCAGCGCGTCGATCGGGCGCAGGACTTCGTCGAGCGCGCCGAGCGCGACGTGAGCGCTCCCACGCCGGAGCAGCAGCAGGTCGCGATCCAGGTCGCCTTCGATCGCTACATCCAGGCCAAGCAGGCCGGCGAGTCGAACGCGAGTGAACTCGCCAGCGCTCTCGAAGCGCGGCTGATGGCGCGCGCCACGGCGCTCGTGAAGGACGCTTGGGCCTACGAGCAGCTCGCCAACCTGTTCCTGTGGGAAGGACGCCCCGACCTCGCCGCGGACGCGCTCGGCGACCTCGTGCGCGCGCGCCCCGACGACGAGGCGGCCCACGTGCGCTTCGTGCAGCAGATGCGCGCGGCGGAGGGCTCCGAGTCGGTCGTGGCCTTCTACGAGCGGCTGCGCGACGAACTGCCCGACTCCGCGCTGTGCGCCTGGTTCGAGGCCAGCGAGCTGTTCGAGCAGGGACTGGTCGAACTCGCCGCGCGCCGCGACGCCATCGCGCGCTTCGTGCGCGCCGAGGAGCTGTTCCTCGCCTGCCGCGAGCTCGAGCCGCGCCACGAGCAGGCCTGTCTCGGCTACGAAGTGATGTGCCGCGCCGGAGTGGGTTGGTCCTACTACCACGCGGGCGACGACGCGGCGGCGGAGCAAGCCTTCGTCGCGACCGAGGACGTGCTGCCCGGCGGCGCGCAGTGGCGGCTCGAGGGCCGCTTGGGGAGCGGAGTCGAGGGCCTGATGTACCTCGCCGACCGCGCCTTCCGCGGCGCGCAGCACGAACTCGACTACGACGCGGCGGGCAAGGCGGCGCGACTGTACGCCAAGCTGCGCGAACTCAAGCCCGACGACGCCGAGCTCGCCAACAACGCGGGCTTCTTCCACCGCGAGTGGGGCGTGCCGATGCTCATGCATGCGCGCGAGCTGCGCAAAGCCGCCGCCGCGGAGCAGGACGCCGCCGAGCGCGCTCAGCTCGAAGCGCGCGCCGCCGGGCTCGAGGCGCAGGGGCGCGTGGTGATCGCCGCGTGTTGCGACGCGTACAAGGCCTGCGCGGACCTCGCGCCCGACAACGTGCGCTGGGTCAACAGCTACGCGCTGATGCTCGTGTACCACTACCCCTCGCGCCTCGACGAGGCCGAGAAGCTGCTCCAGCACTGCGTCGCGCAGGGCGAGCAGCAGTCTCAGGACCTCGCTCGCAGCGCTGAGGAGCGCGATCTGATCGCCGAAGGCTGGGGCGACGCCAACCAGAACCTGGGGATGATCGAGCTCGTGCACCGCAAGGACCCGGTGCGCGCGCTGATGTACTTCCAGCGCAGCTTCGACATCGGGCCGCGGCCGCGCATCGACCGCCGCTGGGTCGAGGAAGTCGCCATGCACTGGTGTCGCGAGGTCGCGGACGGCAAGCCGCTCGACCTCGAGCAGCTCGACCCGCGCGTGTACCTGCTCGAGTGACGCGGCGCGCGCCATGAGCGACGTGTACGAGGAGATCGTGCGCATGCAGCGGCTGGGCGAGCCCTGCGCGCTGTGCACGATCGTGAAGACGCAGGGCTCCACGCCGGGCAAGACGACCATGAAGATGCTCGTGCGGCGCGACGGGAGCTTCGTGGGCACGGTGGGGGGCGGGTGCCTCGAAGCCGAGGTGCTCGAAGCGGCGCTCAGCTCGATGCGCGACGAACGCTCGCGCACGCTGTCGTTCGCGCTCAACGAACGCGACTACCCCGACAGTGGCCTGTTGTGCGGCGGACAGCTCGAGATCTTCGTCGAGCCCATCGTCGTGCCGCGCCTGTGGCTGTTCGGCGGCGGGCACGTGTCGGGCGCCATCGCGCGCATCGCGGGCCCGGTCGGCTTCCACGTGACCGTGCTCGACGACCGCGAGGACTTCGCGAGCCCCGCGCGCCACCCCGACGCCGACCAGACGTTGTGCGGCTCGTTCGACGAGCTCGCGCGGCTCGCGCTGCCCGCGGACGACAAGTTCGTGATCGCCGTCACGCGCGGCCACGACAAGGACGGCGAGGTGCTCGAGGCGCTGTTCCGCGCCGGCGCGCGACCGCGTTACCTGGGCATGATCGGCAGCCGCGCCAAGCGCGCGCAGCTCTTCGACCAGTTGCGCTCGCGCGGGGTCTCGGAAGAGTTCCTCTCGCGCTGCCGCACGCCCATGGGCCTGCCGATCGGCGCGCGCACTCACGAGGAGATCGCCGTGTCGGTGGTGGCCGAGATGATCGCCGTGCGCCGCTCGGCGGACCCGCTCGCGGGTCGCGCTGAGCCGGGCTGCGAGCCGCGCTGACCTCGCGTGCAGCGCCCGTCAGGCGGCCCGATTGCCGCGCGGCGGCGCTCGCGCGTATCCTCTGCGCCCCCTCGAAGCCGCCCCACGGCTCTCTCGCGCTCCAGGCGGTAGCTCCGCCGGCTCGCGCGGGTAACTCCCTCCGGCTCGCAAGCCCCACACGACCGTCCGCCGTCCTCATGTCGTTCCAACTCCTCCGCCGCGCCGCCCTGGCGGCCACCGCCGCCGTCCTGTTCGGCGCCGCGCTGCACGCCGACCGCATCTACCTGACCAACGGCTCGACCATCGAGGGCGATGTCCTGCGCGAGACGCTCCAGGGCGTCATCTACCGCGCGAAGTCCAAGTCGGGCGAGCAGATCGCCTCCGCGGACACGGTGATCAAGGTCGAGTTCACCAAGCTGCCGGCCTCGCTGAACAACGCCGAGGAGGACGTGGGCGACAACAACCTCGCTTCCGCCTCCGAGCTGTTCGAGGCCTTCGCCGACGGCGTGATCTCGGGCGACAAGAAGGAGAAGGCGGAATGGGCGCCGGCCCACGCGCTGCGACGCGCGATCGAGGTCAACCAGTCGATCGCCAGCAAGGAGTCGCTCGGACGCGTCGTGGCGCTGGCCGACAAGCTGATCACCAAGCTGCCCGACTCGCGGCACGTGACCTTCGCGTTCATGGCCAAGGCCGACGCTCTGCGCGAACTCGGCAAGGGCGACGAGGCGCTCGCGGCGGCTGGCGCGCTGAAGGAACTCGTGTCGACCAAGGGTCTGGGCGAGTCGTTCAAGCTCGAGGCCGACCTGCTCGAGGTGCTGATGGACGCGGCGCTGCGCGGTCCGCAGCGGCGCAACCGCCTGATCGAGATCGGCTCGCAGGCGGGCTCGGCCCACCCCGTCGTGCGCAACCGCGCGCGCGTGGCCGAGGCGGAGACCTACCTCGAAGGCGACGTGAAGGACTACGCCAAGGCGCTCAAGCTGTACGAGGGCGTGGTCAAGGACCCCAAGGCCGACGCGGCGACGCTGGCCGGCGCGTACACGGGCTTGGGTGACTGCCTGTTCCAGCAGGGCGTGGACAAGCTCAAGGCCGGCGCGGAGGACGCGCTCAACACGCTCAAGGAAGCCGCGCTCGCCTACCTGCGCGTCGTGGTCGTCTACAAGGACCAGTCGCGCTACGTCCCGCGCGCCATGTACTACTGCGGCCGCACGTTCGACCTCATGGGCGAGGACCAGAAGGCGAACGCGCGCAAGATGTACGGCACCGTGATCTCGCAGTACCCCGGTTCGAACTGGGCGACGGAAGCGAAGAACCAGCGCCGCTGAGCGACGACGCGACGTTGCTGAAGACAGGCGCGGTCCTTCGACGCGCCGCGCGCGCGGTGGGCCTCGTAGTGGGGGCGCACCGCGCGCTCATGTAGGTGGGGTTGAACGAGAGGCGCGGTTGGATGCGCGAGGTCGAAGGCGCGAGGCGTGGCTCGCGGCGCAGCGCGCGACGGAGCTCGCACGAGAGACAACTGCGCGGGAGCTGGCCGGTTGATCCTCCATCGGCGCCGCCGCTGAGCTGACTCAGCGCGCGCACCCCCTCGGCGGCGCCGGAACTGTCGGGCGCGGACTGGATCGCCGTCGCCGCGCACGTCACGGCCGGCTCGCGCGGCGCCAGTCGCCGCTGTCGTCGGTCGCTGCGTCGAGTCCGCGCCGCTCGCTGAGCGCCGTCGGGGAGATCGCGCGCGCGTCGAGAGCTCGAGCGCCACCGTTCCCCGCCTGTCGCTCCGCTGGCGACGAGCGCGGCGGCGCCCAGTCTCTCCCCGTCGGCGCCCCGGGCGGGGAGCGCGCGTCTGTTGCCCGCGCTCGGCGTCGGGCCGCGGATGTTCCGCGGTCGCGCCCAGCGCTCGGCGGAGGAGCGGGAGGGGCGCGTGGAACTGTGCGGCGCGACGGCTACGGCGTGGGATGGGTTGAGCGAGGTCGAACCCTTGGTGCGCGGCTGGCTGTGGCGGCGCTGCAGCGACCGCGCGGCGGTCGACGACGTCGTGCAGGACACACTGCTGCGCGCTGCGCGCTATCGGCACGGCCTGTCGCGGCCCGAGCGCTTGGCGAGCTGGGCGCTCTCGATCGCGGCCAACACGCTCCGCGATCGGCTGCGTTCCGCGCCGGTCGAGCGCGTGGCCGAGGCTGGCGAGTACGACCTCGAGCAGTTCGCCTGTGACGGGCGAGCGCCCGACGCGCGCGGGGACGAGACGCTGCTGCGCATCGGCGGACGCGTGGTGTCGTGCTCCGACGCGCTGGAGCACCTGCGCGCGGCGTTGCGCACGCTCAAGGCCCAGGATGCCGAGCTGCTGCTCGAGTACTACGGCGGTCTGGACGTCCAGGCGCTGACCGCACGCAGTGGTCTGGGCGCTTCGGCGGTCAAGTGTCGCCTCCACCGCGGGCGTCGGCGACTGGCGCGCGAGCTGGAGCGACGCCTGGGGTGCGCCTCGAACCCTGCGCGAGCGCTGTCATGAGCGCGCCTCTGATCGGCGCGACCGCGACTGCGCTCGTGTCGCTCGTCGGGCAGGCCGAGCCGGGGCGTCCGTCGGCGGCCAAGCCTCTCGCGAGTCCCGTAGAGCTCGCGTTCGAGCACGCGCTTCGGCTGCAGCGCGCCGCTCGCCGCAGGTCCGGCGCAGAGCAACGCGAGGAGCTCGTCGCGGCTGCGCGGGCCTTCAGCGCCTTGCGCGTCGACTTCCCGGCCGACGCGGACTGGGTGGCTCGAGCCGGGCTGCGCGCCGCGCTGCTGTGGCGACAACTGGGCGAGGGCGAGCGTGCGCAGGCGGAATTGGAGAGCCTGTGTTCGTTCGAGACACCGCCTGCCTGGCGCGCGCGCGGCTGGCTGGAGCGCGGTCACGTCGAGCGCCGTGCGCGGCGTTGGCGCAGCGCTCTCGACGCGTACCTGCGCGCGGCGAGCGTCGCTTCCGCGCCGGCGCGCACGCGCGAGGACGCGAGCCTGTGGGCGGCGCGCATGCACGACGAACTCGGCGATCGGGACGCTGCGCGCCGCTTGTTCCAGTGGCTCAGCGAGCGCTCGTGCGACGTGTTCCAACGCATTCGCGCGTTCGACGAGTGGGCGCTCGGCTACGTGCGCGACGACGACTTGGCTGCGGCCGCGGGCGTGCTCGAACGCGCGCGCGCCGCCACGCGCGAGATCGCGTTCGAAGCGACACCGCGAGGCGAGCGCGTGTTGCTCGCGCTGGCGCGCATGCGTGTGATCGCCGCGCTCGAAGCCTCGGTCGAGCGCTCCGCGGGCGCCGATCGGTCGCAATGACGCGAGTACGACTGGCTGAAGTTTCTTTGCAACGGCCAGTTCGCCGCGCTATCAATGTCGCCGTCGAGCGTGTGAGCGCTCGACAACCGCTTACGACATCAAAAGGCGGCTCGCACCGCGGGTGAACAACCCCTGGGACGAGTCGCCTTGTCGTTTCTCGCGCGCTTGTGCGCGCACACAGCGGAAATTGCGGCTCTTCAGCGCGCGGCGGCGAGTTGTCGCGCAGCGCTCACGAGCTCCATTCGCGCGCCGCTCCGCCGCTCGAACCCAGGTCGCGCCCGCGCCTGCGAGCAGGCGCCATGCGTCGGCGCGGCGCGCGACCGGCGGCCGACGGCTACTTTCCGGCGCGCGACTTCTTGGGCTTCTTCTCAGCGCTCGGCTTGGACTTGAGGTCCTGCTTCTCGGTCGACTTGGCGCCCGAGCGCGGCGCGGGCGTGAGCATGCCCTTGGCTTCGGCGCTCTCGCGCGTGACCTCGACCTCCATGCGCGCGCTGACCGGCGTCTCGCGGCGGCGGGTGACCTGGCTCAAGGCGTGGCAGACCTCCTTGGCCGACACGCCGGGCTTGTGCTTGCCCTCGGACTCGAGCGCGTGCGCCAGCGAGGACAGCGTCACCAGCCCGATCAGCTTGCCGGCGTCGTCCACGATCGGCACGCGGCGGACGCGCTTGTCGATGCACAGCGCGAGCACTTCGTCGAGCTTGTGCTCGGCGCGGCAGCTGTAGACCACCTTGGCCATCGCGTCGCCGACGGCCACCGACCACAGCGGCGCGCCGCGCAGGTGTGCGGCCATCGCGATGTCGCGGTCGGTGATCATGCCGGTCAGCTTGCCTTCGCCGTCGACCACCGGGAGGCAGCCGACGTCGCCTTCCCACATCGCCTGCGCGGCGACGCTGAGGTTGTCGGTCGGTTGGCAGACGCGGACGTTGGCGGTCATCAATTCTTTGATCTTCATGGTGAGCCTCCTGGCGGGGTGGTTCGTGGGTCGCGAGTGGTGAGCGCGCGTCGGCGAGCTGCGCGCAAGTGCTCGAGAGCAGCGTGCGCGGACCGAACGAGCGCTGGACGAGCGGAAAGCGAGCGCGGCGCGCGTTGCGCGCACAATTCGGGGCAAAGAGGATAGGCGCGCAGTCTTGGATCTGCACGCCCGGCGCGTGAGAAACGCGCTTCACACGAGCGTCATCTTGCCGGCGCGCGCGCGCGGGCGCGATTGTTCGCGCGAGCGCAGAGAACTACTCTCATGCCCCCCGCTGGGGCGCGAGTGTTCAGCGCCGACCGGCGCGCCGCGACCCTCACCGTGCGCTGGGCCTCCGCTCCATGTCCGACTCGGCCGATCCCAACCAAGTGCCGGTTGCGCTGGCGCTCGAGGATTTGCGCGACGCGTGGCGCCTGCTCGACACGGCCGAGCGCGTCGAGGGCTTCCGGTTGCTCAATCGCGAGGACGCGCAGGAGTTCTTCGGCTCGCTGGGCACCGCCGATCAGTTGCAGCTCGTCACCTCGTGCAACACGGGCGAGAGCCGCTACTGGATGCGCATGCTGGCGCCGGACGACGCGGCGGACTTGCTGCAAGCGTTGCCCGAAGAGCAGCGCGCGCCCCTCCTGGGCCTGTACGACGACGTGACGCGGCGCGAAGTGGCGAGTCTGCTCGCCTATCGCGAGGACGTCGCGGGCGGTTTGATGAACCCGCGCTTCGCGCGCGTGCGGCCGGAGATGACGGTCGACGAGGCGATCCTCTACCTGCGGCGGCAGGCCAACGAAGGGCTCGAGCTGTACACCTACGCGTACGTGCTCGACAAGGAGCAGCGCCTGCTCGGAGTCGTGTCGTTCCGCGACCTGTTCCGCGCGCGCGCGCTCGCGCCGATGCGCGACGTGATGAAGACCGACGTCGTGCGCGTGCACGACGAAATGGATCAGGAGGCGGTGGGCCGCACCTTCGCGGAGCACGACCTGGTGGCGCTGCCGGTCGTCGACGCCTCCGGCCGCATGAAAGGGGTCGTCACGGTCGACGACATCGTCGACGTGGTCCAGGAAGAGGCCACCGAGGACATCCACAAGATCGGTGGTTCGGTCGCGCTGGACGCTCCGTACCTCGAGGTCGGACTGGTGGGCATGCTGCGCAAGCGCCTGGGCTGGCTGCTGGTGCTGTTCCTGGCGCAGATGCTGACCGTGGTTGCGATGAGCTACTTCCAGGTGCGCATCGACCAGCTCTCGCTCCTGTCGCTGTTCGTGCCGCTGATCCTCTCGAGCGGCGGCAACTCGGGCTCGCAGGCCTCCACGCTCGTCATCCGCGCCATGTCGCTGGGCGAAGTGCGGCCGTCGGACTGGAAGCGCGTGTTCTACAACGAGCTCGCGACCGGTCTCACCATGGGACTGGTGCTGGGCGTGATCGGCTTCACGCGCGTGCTGTCGATCTGGCCCGGCAGCGAGGAGCAGTTCGCGCGCTTCTCGTGGCAACTCGCCGCCGCGATCCTGGTCAGCGTGGTGGGCGTCGTGCTGTGGGGGACGTTGATCGGTTCGATGCTCCCGATCGTGCTGCGGCGCTTCGGGCTCGACCCCGCCAGCGCGAGCGCGCCGCTGGTGGCCACGCTGAGCGACGTCACCGGCATCGTGGTGTACTTCAGCGCCGTGAGCTGGTTCCTCTCGAGCGTGCTCCCGCCGATCGTCTAGCCGTCCGTGATCTCGCGCGCGCACGATCGCTTCGCCGCTGGTTGCGTGGCCGTGGCCGCGGTGATCGGGATCGCGCTCGGGGCGGCGCCGCGCGCGGATCGGCTCACCTGGGCGCTGGAGAACGCGCCGGTGTGGATCGGGATCGGCGCCTGGCTCGCGACGCGCCAGAGGTTCCAGCTCAGCCGGCTGTGCCTGGTGCTGTTCACGCTGCACGCCGCGATCCTGATGGTCGGCGGCTACGCCACGTACGCCGCGGCGCCGCCGGGAGAGTGGCTGCGGTCGGCCTTCGAGCTCGAGCGCAATCCCTACGACCGCATCGGGCACTTCGCCCAGGGCTTCGTGCCGGCGGTGTTCGTGCGCGAGCTGCTGACGCGCGTCGCGCGCATTCCTGCGACGCGCTGGCGGCCGGTGCTCGTCGTGTGCGCCTGCCTCGCGTTCAGCGCGTTCTACGAGCTGATCGAGTGGTGGACCGCGCTCGCCGCCGGCGCCGCGGCGGACGATTTCCTCGGCACGCAGGGCGATCCGTGGGACACGCAGTGGGACATGTTCCTCGCGCTGGTCGGCGCCATCACGGCCCTGGCCAGCCTCTCGCGGCTCCACGATCGCTCCATGGCGCGCGTGGGCGAAACGCGGAGCTAGCTCGCGTCATCTGAGTGCGCCTTCCACCTCTTCGACGGGTCCCTGGTTCCATGAAGTCCGACACCGCTTTCCTCGCCGGCCACAAGGTCGAGATCTACACCGCCACCTGGTGCCCCGACTGTCGCCGGCTCGAGCGCTGGCTCGAGCTCAACGCCGTGCCGCACTCCAAGGTCGACATCGACACGGCGGACGGCGCTGCGGAGCACCTCGAGGAGTCCACGGGCAAGCGCGGCGTGCCGTACTTCAAGCTCGACGGCGCGAAGTGGGTGCGCGGCTACCACAAGGAACTGCCGACGCGCTTCGATCCGGCCTTGCTCGAACGCGAGCTGCGCCAGGCGCTCGGGGTCTGAGCGCGCGCCGATCGCGCCCCGCGCTCGCCGGGTACAGTTCGCGCGCGGCGCTCGTCCGCGGAAGGACTCGAACTGTGATGCCCTGCACTGGCCGTTGGATGTGGACCGCTGCGTGGTCCGTCGCGTTGACGTTGGGATGCGCGGCGCAAGAGTCAGCGCAAGCTGCGCCGCAGGCCCAAGTGGTCGGACAAGCGGCGCCCGCGACGCCTGCCGCCACCGCGCCGGAGCGCGTGGACGCGTTGCTCGCGCCGCTGCTCGAGCAGTTCGACGTGCCGGCGCTCGGCGGCGCGGTGATCGACCTCGAGAAAGGGCTGGTGGCGATCGGCGTGAGCGGCGTGCGCGCGCGGGGCAGTGACGCGCGCGTCGAAGTCGACGACCGCTGGCACCTGGGCTCGTGCACCAAGGCCATGACCGCGACGCTCGCAGCGCGACTGGTCGCGGCCGGCAAGATCAGCTTCGACACCACGGTCGCCGATGCGTTTCCGGCGCTCGTCGAGCGCATGGACCCGGCGTGGCGCGGCGTGAAGCTCGAGTGGCTGCTGCAGAATCGCGGCGGCGCGCCGGGCAAGCCTCCGGGGCCGATCTGGATCGAGCTGTTCGGGCGCGACAAAGATCCGCTGGCTGCGCGGAGCTGGTTCGTCGAGCAGTTGCTCGCCGCTCCGCCCGCCAACGAGCCGGGGATGCAGTTCGAGTACTCCAACCAAGGCTTCGTGATCGCGGGCGCGATGCTCGAAGCGCGCGCGGGCGCGAGTTGGGAGCAGCTCATGGCGCGCGAGCTGTTCGAGCCGCTCGGCATGAGCAGCGCGGGCTTCGGGCCCCCGGGCAGCGCGGACGCGCTCGACCAGCCTCGCGGGCACAACCCCAAGCCCCAGGCGCCGGGACCGCGCGCCGACAACCCGCGCGCGATCGGCCCGGCTGGAACCGTGCACGCGTCGCTCGCCGACTGGGGCAAGTTCGTGCACCAGCACCTGCGCGGCGCGGCCGGCCAGAAGGGGCTGGTGTCGAGCGGCCTGTTCGAACAGATGCACGCCTGCCCCAACTTGCAGGCGTACGCGATGGGCTGGGGCGTCGCTTCGCGGAGCTGGGCCGGTGGTCAGGTGCTCACGCACTCGGGTTCGAACACGATGTGGTTCTGCACCGTGTGGATCGCCCCCGAAAAGGGCGTCGCGCTGCTCGCCACCTGCAATCAAGGCGGCGACAGCGCGACGAAAGCGTGCGATGCCGTGGTTCAGGCGCTCGGCAAGGCGCGCGGGCTCATGTGAGCGCTACGGCACGTGCGTGAGCTCGACGGCGTCGGACAAGTTCGTCTTGCGCGGCGCCGGCGGATCGCGGTACCAGGCCTGTGCGTAGACCTTGCCGCCGACGCTGAAAGGCGCGCCCAGCGCGGTGGGGTTGGTCGAGATGTACGCGTTCCAGTCGAGCGTGAGCGTGCCGTCGCAGCCGTTCAACGTGCCGCCCGAGTTCATCGCGACCGCGCGCTGCACCGGGCTCTTCACGCAGAAGTAGCTCGTGCTGCCTGAGCCCCACGGCAGCGGCGCGAAGCCGGTGTTGTCGATGCCGTAGAGGATCAGGCCCTGCTTGAGTCCCTCGACGTTCGAGAAGGTGATCGCGCAGGGATTCGCGAGGCTCGCGCTGGGCTGTCCCGAGGCGCTCGCCGCGGCGAGGCAGCCGTTGGTGCTCGTGCCCGCGGTGCAGTACGTCGTGATCGGCGGGGTCACACCGCCGACGCTCCAGTTGTCGAACAGCGCCGTCGCGCCCCACGCCGCGATGCCCACACCCGTGCCCAGCGCGGGCGCGATCGAGAGCACGTTGTCCTGCGTGTAGGTCTGATCAACGACGCCGTCGAAGTCGGTGTCGATGTCCGCGACGATCGTGTTGGGATCGGGGAAGTAGACCTTCAGGCGACCGGCGACGAACGGGGCGGTCAGAGTGCCGAAGGCCGGGTTGGTCCCCGACCAGCCGCCGTAGGACCCGCCCGTGCCGTGGTAGATGCCGATGTTCGAGAACCCCGGCGTCCCGCTGACCTGATCCTGGATCTTCACCATGATCGTGTCCGAGCCGCCCAGGCCGATCAGCACGGCGGAGAACTGGTTCGACGAGCCGGGAGCGAACACGTCGAGCGTGCACACGATGTTCGCGTAGTTGCCGTTGGCGGCGACGTGTTGAATCGTCTCGTTCACGCCGCCGGAGGTGTGGGCGCCCATCTGTCCGATGATCGACCACTGGCCGGTCAGCACGGTCCAGTCAGGTCCCAAGGGGCCGTCGGGGCGATTGAAGTCGTCGGACCACTGCGCGAACGACGGTGAGGCCGCAAGCAGCAGGGCGATCGTGCAGGCGAAGTGCTTCATCAGGATGTTCCTCGATCGAGAGGTTGGGGGAACGGCGAGGCGATTCGCCGCCGCACCGTCGAGCGTAACCGCGCTGCAGCGATCTCGCCGACGCTGACGTTACTCTTGCGCGCATGATCCATCGGCAACGAGAGGGCCGCGTGAGCCTGCTGCGGCTCGAGCACGGCAAGGTTGGGGCGCTCGATCTGGAGTTGTGCGGCGAGCTCGAGCAGATCTTCGAGCAGGCCGCGGAATGGGACGACACCGACGCGATCGTGCTCACGGGTTCGGGCTCGAGCTTCTCGGCGGGCGTCGATCTCAAGCGCGTGCTCGACGGCGGCGCGGCTTACATCGAGAACTTCCTCGCGGCCATGGACCGCGCGTTCGCCGCGGTGTTCCGTTGCCCCAAGCCGGTCGTCGCCGCTCTCAACGGCCACGCGATCGCGGGCGGAGCGGTGCTGGCCTGCGCCGCGGACTACCGCGTGATGGCGCAGGGCAAGGCGCGCATCGGCGTGCCCGAACTCGCCGTGGGCGTGTCGTTCCCATGGCTGGCGCTGGAGATCGTCCGCCTCTCGACGCCCGTGGAGCACTTGCAAGAGCTGCTGTACCTCGCGGAGAGCTATGACGCCGACCAGGCGCTCGCGCGCGGGTTGATCGACGCGGCCCAACCCGCGGATCAGGTCGTGCCGTGCGCGCTCGGCGTCGCTGCGAAGCTCGCGGCGCAGTCGCCGACGGCGTTCGCGCTCACCAAGCGCCAACTGCGCCTCGACAGCCTCGAGGAGTGGCGCCGACACCAGGCTTCGCACGACGCTCTCGTGCGCCTGCAGTGGACGAGCCCAGAGACGCTCGAGCGGATCCGGCGCGCCCTCGAGGCGCTCGGCAAGAAGGGTTGAGCGACCAGGCGCAGTCCCCGGCGCCGCCGAACGCGCCGCGCGCGCGCTGGCTGCTGCTGCTGTTGACGGCGGCGTACGTCCTCAACTTCCTCGACCGCCAGGCCCTGGCGATCCTGGTCGAGCCCATCCGACGTGAGCTCGGCGTGGGGGACGCGCGCATGGGGCTGCTCCTCGGCCTGTCGTTCACGCTGGCGTACACCGGAACCGGGCTGTTCGTCGCGCGCTGGATCGATCGCGGCCCGCGGCTGAGCATCCTGGCCGGCGGACTGGCGCTGTGGAGCGCGATGACGGCGCTCGCGGGGCAGGCCACGAGCTTCGCGCACCTGGCGCTGACGCGCGTGGGTGTCGGAGTCGGCGAATCGGTGTGCAGTCCGGCGGCGCACTCGCTGCTCGCCGACGCCTTCGCGCCGCGGCGCCGCGCCAGCGCCATCGCGATCTACTCGAGCGGGATCTACGTCGGCATCACGCTCGCGTTCCTGTTCGGCGGCGACCTGCAAGAGCGACTGGGCTGGCGTGGAACGCTCACGTCCCTCGGTCTGCCCGGGTTGGCGCTGGCCGTCGCGCTCGTGCTGTTCGGGCGCGATCCCGGCCGCGGCCGCTTCGAACGCTCGACGACGTCGCTCGCGGACGACCACGGCTTCTTCGGCGCCTTCGCGGCCCTCCTGCGCTCGCGCGCCTGGCGCGAGATGGCCCTCGGCGCATCGATCAAGTCGATCGGCGGCTACGCCTTGCTCAGTTGGAGCGCGGCCTACCTCGAGCGCGTGCACGAGCTCTCCACGCGCGAGAGCGGCGCCTGGCTCGGCCTCACCAACGGACTGGGCGGCTTTGCCGGGTCGCTCGTCGGCGGCGTGCTCGCCGACCGACTCGCGGCGCGCGACGAGCGCTGGCGTCTGCGCGTCGGCGCGCTCGCCACTCTCGCCTCGCTGCCGTTCCTCTACGCGTTCTTGTACGCGCCGACGCCGAAGTTGGCGCTCACCGCGAACCTCGCGGGCCCGTTCCTCGGCGCGATGTACCTCGGGCCGGTGTTCGCGGTGGCGCAGTCGCTCGCTCCGCCGAACCTGCGCGCGCGCTCGTCGGCGGCGCTCCTGTTCGCGATCAACCTGATCGGGCTGGGCGTCGGACCGTGGCTCACCGGCGCGCTCTCCGAGCACTTCGCCGCGGACCACGGCGCCGCGTCGATCCAGACGGCGCTCGCGATCGTCGGGCTCAGCTACGCCTGGGGCGCAGCTCACCTGTGGCGCGCGGCGGGCTAGAAGACGAAGCGCACGTCGGGGTGCCGCCCCAACGCGCTGAAGATCGAGTTGCGGTGCGCCTCGTCGCGCACGACGACCTCCAGCGCCAGCGAGCGGTAGCGTCCGTGCGAGCTCTCGTGCGCGAGGCGCAGGCTGTGCTCGACGTCGCCGACCACCTCGACGATGACCTCGCGCAGGCGCTGCTCGTCGGCGCCGATCACGCGGTAGCTCCAGGCGCAGGGGTAGGTGATCTCGGGCTTCTGATCTTCGAAGGAACGCATGCGCCGGTGAACCGAGAGGGATCGTAGGGCACACGCTCCGCCGGTGCGAGCGCGCACGTCGAGCCGCGGAGTCCGCCTACAGGCTGTCGAGGGCTGCGCGCGGTGCGCGACGGCGATGAGGAGCGCGCGGTCCGCGTCGCACGCTGCTCGGCGAGGCCACAGAGCGCCCGCGGCGCGCCTCCTTCACCGCTCTCGACGCGGGGCCCGCTCGAAATCGTCCGCGCGGCGAGGCTGTGAGCGCCGCCGAAGCTGCTTCACATCGCGGGCGTGCGCGCGCAATTCGCCCTGTCCGACTGGCCTCCGGACGCCGGACTCCTGAGGGAACCCTGGGTCCCCGCGCGCCGTCTTAGGCAGACCGATGTCGGAGCTGCAGCGGCGCTGACGCCGTCTCCGGCCGCTTTGCTTGCGGCCCTGGTGGATCGGGGTAGCTTTACATTGGCCCGACATCGCCCCCGGGAGATTTCCAAACCCGGGCTGCTCTCCCCCCAACCTTTCGTCCCCCAGCACTCCGGCAAACCATGAAGCGACTCCTGGGTCTGCTCGCCCTGTGTACTGCGGCCGTCGCGGCCACCGCCCCCCAAAGTCAAGCTCAGGAGCCGATCGACCCGGTCACGGTCTGCTTCGCCGAGGGCACGGACCCCTCGTACGTCTCCTGGTTCACCTCGACGCTCTACCCGCAGCCCGAGTACCAGCCCGGGACGCGCTGGCCCGGCACCCAGGGCGCGCCGATCACGCTCCGCTGGAGCATCGTCCCGGACGGCCTGAACATCCCCTCCGCGGGCAGCGGCGACCCCTCGGGCGCCAGCGAGATGTTCGCCCGCCTCGACTCGCTCTTCGCGGCCCAGGGCGGTCGCGCCACCTGGCTCGCGCGGCTGCAGAACTGCTTCGATCGCTGGGAGCAGATCACGGGCATCGACTACGTGCGCGTGACCGCCGCCGGCGTCGACTGGGACGACGGCGGGGGCTGGGGCGCGGGCCTCAGCGCGACGCGCGGTGACATCCGCCTCGCGATGCGCAACATCGACGGCGGCGGCGGCACGCTGGGCTACACGTTCTTCCCCACCAACGGGGACATGGTGCTCGACCGCGCCGAGAACTGGGGCAGCGCGACCAACAGCCACCGGTTCATGCGCAACATCATCATGCATGAGCTCGGCCACTCGATCGGCATGCCGCACGTGTGCTCGAACAACACGGGCCAGTTGCTCGAGCCGTTCCTCGACACCGCGTTCGACGGACCGCGTCAGGACGACTTCCGCGCCTCGCAGCGCATGTACGGCGACCCGAACGAGGCCGACAACACCTCGGGCGGCGCGACCCCGATCACCTTCACCAACGGTGTGTCGCTGACGCTCGGCACGCCGCCGTTGCCGCTCACGAGCACCAACGACGCGAACGCGACGGTGCTGTCGATCGACGCCAACGGTGAAGTCGACTACTTCAGCGTCACGGTAACGCAGGCCTCCGAACTCGACGTCACGTTGACGCCGTTCGGCTCGACCTACGACGACAACCAGCAGAACTCGAACGGCTCCTGCGCCAGCGGATCGTCGACCAACGCGCTGACCCGCGCCAACCTGGCCGTCACCGTGTACAGCACCAACGGCACGACGGTGCTCGCTGCGGCGAACAGCGCGCCGTCCGGCGCCGCCGAGTCGCTGATCAACGTGTCGCTCGGCTCCGCAGGCACCTACTTCATCGCGGTGAGCGAGACCGACGCGCCCACGCAGACGCAGGCCTACAAGCTGACGGTGCGAGTCGACCCCGGCGTCGGCTGCCCCGACACGGACGGCGACGGCGTGAACGACTGCCTGGACGGCTGTCCCTTCGACCCGAACAAGATCGACCCCGGCCAGTGCGGGTGCGGAGTGGTGGACTTCGACAGCGACGGTGACACGATCGCCGACTGCATCGACAACTGCCCCGACTTCTCCAATCCCCAGCAGGCGGACGCCGACGGCGATGGCGTCGGCAACATCTGCGACAACTGCCGCGACGATCCGAACCCGGACCAGGACGACGGCGACGCGGACTCGTTCGGCGACGTGTGCGACAACTGCCCCAGCACGTTCAACCCCACGCAGCTCGACACGGACCTCGACGACGTGGGCGACGCGTGCGACGGCTGCCCGACCGACCCGAACAAGGTCGCTCCGGGTCAGTGCGGCTGCGGCGTGTCCGACATCGACTCGGACGGCGACGGCGTCGCCAACTGCATCGACGGCTGCCCGAACGACCCGAACAAGGTCGCTCCGGGTCAGTGTGGCTGCGGCGTGTCGGACCTCGACTCGGACGGCGACGGCGTGGCGAACTGCAACGACGGCTGCCCGAACGATCCGAACAAGATCTCGCCCGGCCAGTGCGGTTGCGGCGCGCTCGACACCGACACCGACGGCGACTCGATCGCCGACTGCGTCGACAACTGCGACACGATCTCCAACCCGTCGCAGGCTGACTGCGACCTCGACAACATCGGCGACGCGTGCGAGCTCGCGGCGGGCACCCAATGGGACGCCAACGGCAACTCGATCCCCGACCAGTGCGAGGGTTGCCCGAACGTGTTCAGTTACTGCACCGCGGGCACCTCGACCGCCGGCTGCGTGCCGGTGATCGCGACCACGGGTCTCCCGAGCGCGAGCGCCAGCTCGGGCTTCGTGGTCGACATCAACGGTCTCGAAGGGCAGCGCGCGGGCTTGGTGTTCTACACCGTGCTCGGCCCGCGTCCTCCGGTCCTGTGGGCGCCGGGCAGCTCGAGCTACCTGTGCGTCAAGTCGCCGACGCAGCGCACGGGTTCGCAGAACTCGGGCGGGACCGCCGGCGCCTGCAACGGCTCGTTCACGCTCGACGTGCTCGACTACTGGTCGACGCACCCCTCGGCGCTCGGTCAGCCCGTGACCGCTGGCCTGGTGGTCGATCTCCAGGCTTGGTACCGCGACCCCGCCGCGCCGGGCACCACGAACCTCTCCGGCGCGCTGCAGTTCACGGCCTGTCCGTGATTTGAGGCCAGCGCCAGCTCGCGCCCGTTCGCGGCGCGTCGCTGATGAACACGAGGCGTCTCGCGGAGTCCCCGCGGGGCGCCTCGCGCGTTGAGCGCAGCGAGTACCATCGCCCGCCGCGATGCTGCACTCGCTGATGTTCCTCACCGCGGCGATCCAGGCCCCGACGCGAGTCGACTTCGAGCGCGACGTCCGCCCGATCCTCGAGTCGAGCTGCATCGCGTGCCACGGCGCGGAGAAGGACAAGGCCGAGCTGCGCCTGGACGTCCGCGAGCGCGCCATGGCGGGCGCCTACGCCGGCACGCAGCCGGTGATCGTGCCGGGCAAGGCCAGCGAGAGCCCGCTGTACCTGCGGCTGGTCACCGACGACGAAGACGAGCGCATGCCGCAGAAGGCGCCGCGGCTGAGCGCAGAGAAGATCGAGCTCGTGCGGCGCTGGATCGACGAGGGCGCCAAGTGGCCCGACGAGTTCGCCGGCGACGTCGTGAAAGGCGCCGGGCACTGGGCCTACACGCCGCCCGTGCGCCCGCCGGTCCCAGCGGTGCGCAACAGCGCCTGGGTGCGCAATCCCATCGACGCCTTCGTGCTGGCCGCGCTCGAGCGCGATGGCCTCGCGCCTTCGCCTCGAGCGGATCGCGCCACGCTCCTGCGCCGCGTGTCGCTCGACCTGACCGGTTTGCCTCCGACCCCGGCGGAGCTCGACGAGTTCGAGCGCGACCAGCGCCCCGAGGCCTATCGCGAAGCCGTGCGTCGACTCCTCGCTTCGCCGCACTACGGCGAGCGGATGGCGCGCCCCTGGCTCGACCTCGCGCGCTACGCGGACACCAACGGCTACGAGAAGGACAACCGCCGCGAGCACTGGCCGTACCGCGACTGGGTGATCGACGCGTTCAACCAGAACCTCTCCTTCGATCGTTTCACGCTGCTTCAGGTCGCGGGCGATCTCGTCGACGACGCGGGTTGGAGGGGGCGCGTCGCGACGGGCTTCATGCGCAACACGATGCTCAACGAGGAGGGCGGCATCGACGAGGAGGAGTTCCGCGTCGACGCCGTCATCGATCGCGTGAACACCGTCGGAACGGTCTGGCTCGGCAGCACGCTCGCCTGCGCGCAGTGCCACGATCACAAGTACGACCCGTTCTCGCAGCGCGAGTACTACGAGCTGTTCTCGATCTTCAACTCGACCGAGGACGGCGGCAGCGCCTCCGGACCCGTGGCGCAGGCCTTCGACGAAGCCTCGGAGCAGCGCATCGAGCTCTTGAAGACGCGTCTGGCGTCGATCGAAACGCGTCTGGCTCAGCCCGATCCCGCGTTCGACCTCGCGCAGGAGCGCTGGGAGCACGAGGCGCGGGCGCAGCTCGCCCAACGTGAGCCGTGGCGAGTGCTGCGGCCCGCGAAGGTCCACATCTCCAGCGCGCGGGAGTTCGAACTGCTCGACGACGATTCGCTGTTGATGCGCGGCGAGGCGCCGGCCACCGAGGTGCTCGAGCTCGTGTTCGAGCCCGGCGAGTTGGAGTTCGACGTGCTGCGCGTCGAAGCGCTGCGCGATCCATCGCTGCCCGGCGGCGGTCCCGGCTCGTCGCCTGATGGCAACTTCGTGCTGAGCTCGATCGACCTGGTCGTGCTCACTCCCTCTGGCGCGCAGCGCCGGCTCCGCTCGGGTTGGGCCGAGGCCAGCTACGAGCAGTCGCGCGCCTCGTTCCGCGCCGCGCACTCGCTCGATCCGTCGAACGAGACGGGTTGGGCCGTGTGCGGCGCTCCCGCGGACGCGGAGTTGAGCGCGCAGTTCTTCGGCGCGCAGACCGAACGCCTCGCGCCCGGCGAGCGCCTGCACGTGATCCTCAAGCACGTCTCGTCGTTCGCGGCGCACTCGCTCGGCCGCGTTCGCATCAGTGCTCGCCGCGACAAGCCCAGTCGCACCGCGGCGCACGAGCTGCGCGCCAGCGTCTGGCGCTCGCTCGGACCCGTGCGCGCGAACTCGCGCGACGAGGCGCTGGCGCTCGAGTTCGAGGCGCAGCGTGAGCACCTCGAGGGACGCGCCTATTCCGAGAGCTACCGCGGCGGGCTGCGCTGGCTGGAGCGGCCCGAGTGGGTCGACCGCGTCCCGCACCGCGTCGACGGCGACAACCACGTCTGGCTCGCCGAGCGCCGCATCCACTGCGCCGAGCCGCGCAAGCTCGAGCTGTTCGTCGGCGCCGACGACGCGTTGCGCCTGTGGTTGAACGGCGAACTCGTCGCACAGAGCGAGGACCACACGACGCTGACCAGCGAGCCGCTGCGCGTCGAAGTCGATCTGCGCGCCGGCGAGAACCGCCTGCTGCTGCGTTGCGCCAACTTCTCCGGCGCCGGCGGGCTGTTGTTCGACATGGGGACGCAGACCAGCGACCGCAGGCCGGTCGAGGTCGACGATGCGCTCGCGGCGTCGACGCCGAGCCCGGCGCAGAAGCGACGCCTGCGCGAGTGGTTCCGCCTGCGGCAGTCGGATGAGGGGCGCGCGCTGGCCCTCGCGCTGGAGATGGATCGCGCCGAGCTCGAGCGCCTGCACCGCGATGCGCCCAAGGTGTTGACGCTGGTCGAGCGCGCCACGCCGCGCGAATCGAGGATCTTCCTGCGCGGCAGCTTCCTCTCGCCGGGCGAGCGAGTCGAACCCGCTGTCCCGGCGGTGCTCGGCGTGTTGCCCGACGGGCCCGAACCCGCGCGCCTGCGCTTCGCGCGCTGGCTCGTCGCGCAGGACGGCCCGCTCACAGCGCGTGTGCACGTCAATCGCGTCTGGGAGTGGCTGTTCGGCCGAGGGCTGGTCGCGACTTCGGACGACTTCGGCACGCGCGGCGAGCTCCCCACGCATCCCGAGCTGCTCGACTGGCTCGCGCGCGAGTTCGTCGAGTCGGGCTGGGATCAGAAGGCGCTGATCGAGCGCATCGTGCTCTCGGCGACCTACCAGCAGAGTTCGCTCACGCCGGCGTCGTCGTACGAAGCCGATCCGTCGAACGCGCGTCTGGCGCGCGGTTCGCGCTTCCGACTCGAGGCCGAGGCGATCCGCGACGTCGCGCTCGCCGCGGCGGGAGTGCTCGACCTCACGATCGGCGGGCCGCCGGTGATGCCTCCGCAGCCGCCCGGAGTCTGGCGCTCGGCGTACAGCGCCGCCGGTTGGAACGATGCGGAGGGACCGGCGCGTCGGCGGCGCGGCCTCTACACCTTCTGGAAGCGCACGGCGCCGTACCTGACGTTCTCGCTGTTCGAAGCGCCGAGCCGCGAGGTGACGTGCGCGCGCCGCACGCCGACCAACACGCCCTTGCAGGCGCTCGCGCTGCTCGACGATCCGGCCTTCGTCGAAGCCTCGCTCGCGCTCGCTCGGCGAGTGCTGAGCGAAGCCGGCGAGGATCGCGCTCGCGCCATTCACCTCATGCGGCTGTGCGCCGCGCGCACGCCGAGCGAGACGGAGTTGAAGCAACTGTTCGCGCTGCTCGAGGCTTCGCGCGCCGAGTACGCCGCTGATCCGGCCGCTGCCGAGACGCGCGTCCGCGGCCCTGGCGCGCATCTCCCCACGCCCGCTTCGGCCTTCGACTCCGTCGAGCTGGCCGCCTGGACCAGCCTCGCGGCGGTTGCGTTGAACCTCGACGAGACGGTGACCCGGCCATGAATCGACGTGATGCGCTCGTCGGACTCGCGACCGGGGCTCTGGCGCCGCTGTTGGCGGACCGCGTTCGCGCGGCGCAGGCTCTCTCCGCGCTGCACCACGCTCCGCGCGCGAAGCGCGTGGTGTTCATGCACATGGCGGGCGGGCCCTCGCAGCTCGATCTGTTCGATCCCAAGCCCAAGCTCGAGCAACTCCACGGCACGGCGGCGCCCGAGAGCCTGTGGAAGGGCGAGCGCTTCGCGTTCATCAAGGACACTCCCAAGCTGCTCCGCTCGCCGTTCCGCTTCGCGCAGCACGGGCAGTGCGGGGCTCACGTCTCGGAGTTGTTGCCGCACTTCGCGCGCATCGTCGACAAGGTGGCGATCGTGCGCTCGATGCGCACTCGCGAGTTCAACCACGCGCCGGCGCAGCTCTACCTCCAGACCGGTCACGCGCGCATCGGGCGGCCCAGCTTCGGCGCCTGGACGAGCTACGGCCTCTCGAGCGAGAACCCGGACCTGCCCGCCTTCGTGGCGCTCACTTCGGGTCAGTACGCGCCCGAGGCCGGGGCTTCGCTGTGGGGCGCCGGCTTCCTGCCCGGCGAGCATCAAGGCGTGCGTCTGGGAACCGGCAGCGGCGGCGTGCCGTTCCTCGACAATCCAGTCGGCGTGTCGCGCGAGCAGCGTCGGCGCGAGCTCGACGCCCTGGCCGCGCTCAACGGCGAGCGTTCGCGCGAATGCGGCGACCCGCAGATCGCGGCGCGCACCGCGCAGTACGAACTCGCGTACCGCATGCAGGACAGCGTGCCCGAGCTGATGGACGTCTCGCGCGAATCACCCGAGACGACCGAGCTCTACGGGCTGTCGGGAAGCACGAGTGCGTTCGCAGCGAACTGTCTGCTCGCGCGGCGGCTGCTCGAGCGCGGCGTGCGCTTCGTGCAGCTCTACCACTGGGGCTGGGACAGCCACGGCACCAACCCGCAGGACGATCTGATGACCTCGTTGCCCGAGCGTTGCCGCGAGACCGACCGCGCCAGCGCGGCGCTGGTGCTCGACCTCGAGCGCCGCGGCATGCTCGACGACACGCTGGTCGTGTGGGCGGGCGAGTTCGGGCGCACGCCGATGAACGAGGAGCGCAACGGCTCGAAGCTCCTCGGCCGCGATCACCACGGCCACGCGTTCACCATCTGGCTGGCGGGCGGCGGCATCAAGGCCGGTCTCACCTACGGCGCCACGGATGAGCTGGGCTACTTCGTCGCGGAGAATCCGGTCGAGGTCAACGACCTGCACGCCACGTTGCTGCACCTGCTCGGCGTCGACCACGAGCGCCTGACCTACCGCTCGCAGGGCCGCGACTTCCGTTTGACCGATGTCGCCGGCCGCGTGGTGAAGGGACTCTTGGCCTGACCGACGCGAGCTCGGCGAGCTGCGAGCTCCGAGCTCCGCACGCGTGATCGCGCGTGCGCCGGTCAGAGCGCGACCTTGATCACCTTCTGGATGGTCGTCTTGAGCACGTCCATGGCGGCGTTGATCGAGCGTTCGACGGCCAGGATCCCCAGGCCCTCGATCGTGAGCAGCACCGAGCGCGCCGCGTTCTTCTGCACGTCGAGGATCAGCTTGGCCTCGTCCTTGTCGATCTCGCCCTTGGCCACGCCCTTGGCGAGCATGACCGCGGTGCGGGCCAGCTTGTCGGCCTCCGCCTTGCCGAACTTCTTGGCCTTGCTCGCGCCGCCCTTGAGGTGCGGCAGCGCGGCCTTGCCCATGTCCTTGACCAGTGCTTCGAAATCGATGTCGGCCATGGCTGTGCTCGTGGGTGCGGTGGGGGACGGCTAGCGGGACTTGAGTTCTTCCTGGAGCACCACGATGGCGTTGAACTGCTGCATCATGGGCTCGCGCAGCACCTTCAGCGCGGTGGGCGAGAAGCCCTTGGGCTCCGCGCCGGAGCTGCGCGAGCGGTGCTCGGCCTGCATCTTCTCGAGGCTCTCGCGCAACAGCTCGAGCTGCTTGCGCGGAATGCGGTTCTTCTCGATCTGAGTCGCCCGGCTCTCGAGCGAGCGCGCGGCCGCGATCAGGCCCTGGTAGGCGTCGGCGTGCGCGTCGTACAGGTCGTCCTCCGGGGCCGGCGTCGCCGCGGCGTCCTCGAGGGCGGCGAACAACAGCTCGCACTCCTCCGACATCTCGGCCGCGCGCGTGAACGTGTACTCGTCGTACGGCGCGATCAGGGTGGTGTTGCAAGCGCCGCTCAGGAGCAGCGCCAGGCCGAGCAGGGTGGCGACGAACGGGCGCAGGGGCGAACGCAGGGCGAGGGAGGCGGCGTGCATGGCGCGGAACCGGGTCGGGGGACGGCGGGCGGCGCGTGGGGGACCTCCCAGCGCGCTCGGCTGAGCATAGGCGCAGCCCACAGGGGGATCGAACGGAGAATATTCATGCGCCCATTGACGCGCTCTGCTTAAATATTATTCTCTTCCGCCCGATACCCAGCCATGCAGAACCGAGACCTCCGCCGCGCGGCCATCCGCGAACTGCTCATGGAAGCGCCCGTGCGCAACCAGGAGGAGCTGCTCGAGAAGCTCGAGCGGCGCGGGCTCGGCGCTTCGCAGCCGGTGCTGTCGCGCGACCTGCGCGCGCTCAACGTGGCCAAGCTGGGCGGGGCCTACCAGATCGTCGAAGAGGAACGCGTCACGCCGCTCGAGCAGCTCAAGAGTCTGCTGCGCTCGGTGGATCCGGTGTCGCAGTTCCTGCTGGTGAGCTGCGAGCCGGGCGCCGCCAGCGCGGTGGCGCGCGCGCTCGATTCCGAGGAGCTCGACGGGCTCGTCGGCACGTTGGCGGGCGACGACACGGTGCTCGTCGCGGTCAAGTCCCAAGCGGCGGCGCAGCGCGTGCGCCGTCGCATCCAAGAGCTTCTGCAATAGCCCCGCGATTCGGGGCGGAGCCAATCCATGCGCGTATTGCTGGCCTATTCGGGTGGTCTCGACACGTCCTACCTGGTCGCGTGGCTCACACGTGAACAGGGCGCCCAGGTCACCACCCTCGCGGTGGACTGCGGCGGCTGGAGCGCGACGGAGCGCAGCGAGCTCGAAGCGCGCGCGCTCGCCCTGGGCGCGGTCGAACACCGCTTCGCCGACGCGCGCGCCGAGATGTTCCAGCGCGTGATCCGCTGGCTGGTCGCCGGCAACGTGCGGCGCGGCGGCGTGTACCCGCTGTCCGTCGGCGCCGAGCGCGGCTTGCAGGCCGAAGTGCTCGCGCGCGAGGCCGCGATCTGGGGCTTCGAAGCCGTGGCGCACGGCTGCACCGCAGCGGGCAACGATCAAGTGCGTTTCGAGGCGGCGCTCGCGACGATCGCGCCGGACCTCAAGGTGCTCGCGCCCGTGCGCGACCTCGCGCCCAGCCGCGAGGACCAGCGCGCGTGGCTGCGCGCCCAGGGCCTGCCGGTTCCTCCGGCGGGTGGGAAGTATTCGGTCAACCAGGGCCTGTGGGGCGTGACCATCGGCGGCGGCGAGCTGCACACCTCGGGCGCGCCGTTGCCCGAGGAGGCGTGGTACTGGACGCGCAACGCCAGCGGATCGGCGCGCATGAGCGTCGAGTTCGAGCGCGGCGTTCCCGTCGCGCTCAACGGCGCGCGGCTCGATCCGGTGACCTTGGTCGAGCAGCTCAACCTGCAGGCCGGCGCGCTCGGCGTCGGACGCGGCTACCACCTCGGCGACACCGTGCTCGGCATCAAGGGCCGCATCGCCTTCGAGGCGCCCGCGGCCGAAGTGCTCATCGAAGCGCACCGCGAACTCGAGAAGCTCGTGCTCATCGAAGAGCAGCGCTTCTGGAAGGACCACCTCGGCGACGTGTACGGCCGCCGGCTGCACGCCGGACTGTTCCACGACCCGTTCCAGCGCAACCTCGAGGCGTTCTTCGAGTCGACGCAGGAGCACGTCTCGGGCTCGGTCTCGCTGCGCCTGCAGCCCGGATCGGTGCTGGTCGAGGGCGTCGAGTCGCCCTTCAGCATGCTCAACGTGAGCGATGCGAAGTACGGCGAGCGCGCGAGCTCGAGCGCCACGCCGCAGGGCGCGCTCGGTCTGGCGCGCGCGTTGGCCGAGCCGGCGCGGCTCTACCGTCGCGCGGGCGAGGCGGCGATCGAAGCGGCGCGCGCGGAACGCGAGGCGCTGCTGGCGGAGGCGCTGCAATGAAGCGCTGTCAGGTCGACAAGATCGCGTCGGTCACGCTGCGCCTGGGGCTCGATCGCAACCTGGTGCTCGGCGAGACGATTCCGGCCGAGGCGGGCACGGTCATCGCCGCGCGCGTGAAGAGCGCGAAGACGAGCTACAACACGCTCGAGGACGTGCACGGCCGCATGGTCGCGCTGCACCCCGGCGACGTGATCGTCGGCGCACTGGGACGTCGCGACGCGCTGTACGGCTTCTCGGGCCAAGTGCCCGCGAAGGTCGCGGTCGGCGACGAGCTGCAACTGCTCAACCTGGGCGGAGTGATCGGCGCCGGCGCGCAGGCCACCGCCGCCGCGGGCGAGCCGTTCAAGCTCGAGGTGCTCGGCGCGGTGCTCGAGTTCCCGTACCTCGCGACGCGCGTCGGCGTGCCGGCCAACATCGCGCGCGCGGCGTTGCCGACGCAGCCGATGCCGGCCAAGGCCGACGGTCTGCCGCCGCTCATCGTGCTGGTCGGAACCTGCATGGACGCGGGCAAGACGACGGCGGCCTCGATCCTGATCAGCGAACTCACGCACAAGGGGCTGCGCGTCGCGGCGGGCAAGCTCACCGGCGTTTCGCTGCGGCGCGACGTGCTGCAGATGCAGGACTGCGGCGCCGAGCCGGTGGCGGTGTTCACCGACTTCGGCGTGGTCACGACCGACGAGCGTTCGGCGCCGCCCGCCGCGCACAGCCTGATCGCGCACGTCGCGCAGGCCGAGCCCGACCTGATCGTGCTCGAGATGGGCGACGGCCTGCTCGGCACGTACGGCGTCCACGGCTTGCTCGCCGACGACGCGATTCGCTCTGGCATCGAGAGCGTCGTGTTGTGCGCGCAGGATCCGGTCGGAGCGT
Organism: uncultured Planctomycetia bacterium; assembly: GCA_938003765.1. Lineage (GTDB taxonomy): Bacteria > Planctomycetota > UBA1135 > UBA1135 > WYBT01. The sequence continues at coordinate 4,356 of CALKYE010000270.1, read as the reverse complement.
GGGGCGCGCAGAGCCTCCTGCGCGACAAGTACGGCCTGGAGATCGACGTCGTGTCCGGGCGCGTCACCGACTCGCCCGTGGGGCGGCGCTTCTGCAACGAGAAGCTCGGCCTGGCGGCCTTCAACGCGTTGCGCGAAGGGCGCGACTTCGCGGGCTGCGTGCTCGCGGGACTCGAGCGCAAGGGGCTCGTGAAGCAAGGTCTGTCGGCCTCGGGCGCAGGACTGCTGGTCCCATGACGAACGAGACCTTGCAGCAGCGCGGCGCGACGAACGCGACCGCGACGACGACGTCCGCGTGGGTGTTCGGCGCCAAGGGCGTGCTCGCCGGCGAGCTGATGCGCCTCTTGGACCTGCATCCGTCGATCGAGCTCCGCGGCGCCGTGTCGCGCAGCGAACAGAGCGTCGAGTCGGCGCATCCGCACCTGCAGAGCGACGCCAAGACGTGCTCGGCCGAGGAGGCCCGCGCAGCGATCGTCGCGGCGGCGCGCGCGGGCGAACGTCCTGCGATCTTCCTCGCGCTGCCGCACGGCGAATCGTGCGCGGCCTGGATGGCGCTGCGAGCCGAGCTGGGCGAGCTCGCGCAGCGCGTGCTGGTCGTCGACCTCGCCGCGGACTACCGACTGGCGAGTCCCGAGCTGTACGCGGCGACCTACGGTCACGCGCACCCCGATCGCGAGGAACTCCAACGCTTCGTGTACGGCCTGGTCGAGCTCAATCGCGACGCGCTCAACGGCGCGACGCGCGTGGCGGCGCCCGGCTGCTTCGCGACGGCGTTGCAGCTCGCGTGCGTGCCTGCCGCGCGCGCGAAGCTGCTCGACGCCGCGCGTCCGTGGGTCCTGCACGGGATCACGGGCTCCAGCGGCAGCGGCGCCGAACCCAAGCCCGGCACGCACCATCCGTGGCGGCACGGCAACCTGTGGGCGTACTCGCTGGGCGGCCACCGCCACGAGGCGGAACTGGCGCAGGCGCTCGCGAGCTGCTCGTACGCGCCGCCGATCCACTTCGTCGCGCACTCCGGGCCGTTCGCGCGCGGCATCCACCTCACCTGCGCGCTCCCGCTGAGCCGCAAGGTCACGCGCGACGAGGCGCGGGCGCGCTACGCCGAGGCCTTCGCCGGCTCGGCCTTCGTGAGCGTGCTCGACGGCGCGCGCGTGCCGGACCTGCGCGCAGTCGCGGGCTCCAATCGCGCGCTCGTCGGCGTCGACGTGCGAGGCGAGGTGCTCACGGTGCTGGTGACGCTCGACAACATGGTCAAGGGCGGCGCGGGGCAAGCGCTGCAATGCCTCAACCTGATGCTCGGCCTGCCGGAGACGGCGGGCTTGCCCCGGGCAGGACTGGGCGTTTGTTGATGCAGCGTCTGCTGCTGGGGGTGTGCTGATGAGTCTGCGCGAGATCGACGCGTACGCGCGTCTGCCGTTGCCGGTGAAGTCGGCGGAGGGCGTCGAGCTGGTGCTCGAGGACGGCCGCCGCGTGCTCGACCTCTACGGCGGTCACTGCGTGAACACGCTGGGCGCGGGCGACTCCGGGCTCGCGCGCGTGCTCAGCCGCCAGTGGTACGAGCTCTCGTTCGCCACGAACCTGATCGACCACGCGCCGCGCCGCGAGTTCCTCGAGGCCTTCGAGCCCAACCTGCCGCTCTCGCCCGACGGCTGGCAGGTGTTCTGCTCCAACAGCGGCGCGGAGGCCAACGAGAACGCGTTGAAGCTCGCGCTCGCGTTCACGCGGCGGCGCAAGGTCGTGTACTTCAAGGGCGCGTTCCACGGACGCACCGCTGCGTCTGCGGCCGTGAGCGACACCAAGCTGCCCGCGTTTCCCAACGCGCCGTTCGACGCGATCCGGATCCCCTGGTCGCAGAGCGAAGTGGCGCAGTGGGCCATCGACGACAGCGTCGGCGCGGTGATCCTCGAGCCGTACCAGTCGCTCGCGGGCGTCACCGAGCCTTCGAGCGGCTTCCTCGAGAAGCTGCGCGAGCGCTGCGATCAGACCGGCGCGCTCCTGGTGTTCGACGAGGTGCAGACCGGCAACGGTCGACTCGGGACGCCCTGGGCGTCGCAACACTTCGGCGTCGTGCCCGACGTCTTCACGACGGCCAAGGGCGCCGGCGCTGGACTGCCGATCGGCCTGACCGTCGCGCGCTCGAAGTTCGCCTCGGGCGTGCCGGGCAAGCTCTTCGGCTCGACCTTCGGCGGCGGTCCGCTCGTGCTCGCGGCCGCGGCCGAGGTTGCGCGCCGCATCGCCGAGCCGGGCTTCCTCGACAACGTGCGCGCCACGTCGGCTGCGCTCAAGCGCGCGGCGTTGCGCGGACCGGTGGTGAAGGTGCGCGGCGCGGGACTGCTGCTGGGCTTGGTCGTCAAGTCCGACACGAGCGCGGCGGCCGTGCGCGACGCGCTGCTGGCCCAGGGCGTGCTCGTGGGAACCAGCGACGATCCCAAGGTGTTGCGACTCTCGCCGGCGCTCACGCTGCAGCCCGCCGACGCGGAACGCCTGGCGCAGGCGTTGGACGCGCTCGAGGTGCGCGCGTGAACGGGCTCTACGACCTCGGCGAGTGCTCGCTCGAGCAAGTGCAAGCGCTGCTCGCGCGCACGCGTGAGCTGCGCGAAGGCGCCGCGGCGCGTCGCTTCGACGGCAAGGCGCTCGGGCTGCTGTTCTTCAACCCGAGTCTGCGCACGCAGGCGAGCTTCCAGCGCGCCGCGGGCAAGCTCGGGCTCGATCTCGTGCAGTTGCAGGGCGGCGCCGGCGGCGTGTGGGGCATCGAGTTCGAAGACGGCGCGGTCATGGACGGCGCCAACGCCGAGCACGTGCGCGAAGCCGCGCCGGTGCTGGGCCGCTTCGTCGACGTGCTCGCCATCCGCGCCTTCGCCGGCATGAAGTCGCTCGCGAGCGACCTGCGCGATCCGCTGATGAACGGCTTCCGGCGCCACGCCGGCGCGCCGGTGGTGAACATGGAGAGCGCGCTGTGGCATCCCTGTCAGGCGCTCGCCGACTGGGCCACGCTCGAGCAGCACGCGATCCCCGCGCGCGCCAAATTCGTGCTCACCTGGGCCTGGCATCCCAAGCCGCTGCCGCACGCCGTGCCCAACTCGACGCTGACCATGGCGGCGCAGCGCGGCATGGACGTGTGGCTGCTGCGGCCGCGCGGCTACGACCTGCACGCGAGCGTGATCGACGCGGCGCGCGCGCTGGCGCAGCGCTCGGGCGGCTCGCTGACCATCACCGACGATCGCGACGCGGCGCTTCGCGGCGCCAGCGCGGTCTACGCCAAGTCCTGGGGCAGCCACGAGACCTGGGGCGACCTCGAGGCCGAGACGCGCCTGCGCGCGCCGCTGCGCGAGTGGTGCGTCAGCGCCGATTGGATGCGCGCCACCGATCGCGCGCGCTTCCTGCACTGCCTCCCCGTGCGCCGCAACGTCGTCGTGCGCGACGAGGTGCTCGACGGCCCGTGGTCGATCGTCGTCGACCAGGCCGAGAACCGACTGCACGCGCAGACGGCGTTGCTCGAGAGCGTGTTCACCGCGCTCGAGCGCTCGCCGCGCGCACCTTCCACCGCTCGCCCCATCCTGGAGACCCTGCCGTGACCGACCTGTTCCGAGCTGCGCCCCACGTCCGCCTGCACTGCGGCAAGACCTTCGTCGTCAAGGCCGGCGGCGGCACGATCGCCAAGCCTTCCGCCATCCGCCAGTTCGCGCGCCAGGTCGCCGTCGTGCACGCGCTCGGCGCGCGCGTCGTGGTGGTCCACGGCGGCGGTCCGCAGACCGACGCGCTGCAGCGCATGCTCGGCGAAGAGCCGCGCATGGTCGACGGCCGTCGCGTCACGAGCCCGACGGCGATGCGCGCGCTGCGCATGGCCACGGCCGGTGAGCTGTCCGGCGAGGTCGTCGCGTCGCTCGTCGCCGAAGGCGCCGCCGCCGTGGGAGTGTCCGGCGCGAGCGCCGGCCTGCTGGTCGCCAAGCGCCGCGCGCCGACGCGCACCAGCGAAGGCGTGGTCGACTTCGGCGAGGTGGGGGACATCCAGAGCGTCGATCCCGCGCCGCTGATGGCGTTGATCGAGCGCGGCTACATCCCCGTCGTGTGCCCGCCCGCGGGCGACGGCGCCGGCGGCTTCCTCAACGTGAACGCGGACCTCACCGCCGCGGCGATCGCGGTCGCGCTCGGCGCCGCGAAACTCGTGATGCTCACCGGCGCGCCGGGCATCCTGAGCAACCCGACCGATCCCAACTCGCTGCTCTCGGCGCTCTCGCTGGCCGAGCTCGACTCGCTCGAAGAGGCGGGCGCGCTCAAGGGCGGGATGCGCGTGAAGTCCGCGGCGATCCGCGCGGCGCTGTACGGCGGCGTCGGCCGCGTGCACGTCGTGTCGGGC
>CALKYE010000269.1 GCA_938003765.1 uncultured Planctomycetia bacterium | reverse complement strand
TGCAGTTCGGCAAGCCGATCGCGCACTTCCAGGCGATCCAGCACAAGATCGCCGATATGCAGACCAAGATCGACGCCGCGCGCATGCTCGTGCACAAGGCGGCTTGGCTGCGCGACAGCGGCGAGCCGTGCGGGCGTCAGGCGGCCGAGGCCAAGCTGTTCGCCTCGCAGGCCGCGAACTTCTGCGCCGACGAGTGCCTGCAGATCCACGGCGGCGCGGGGTACACCGACCACTTCATCGCCGAGCGCCTGTTCCGCGACGCGCGCATCACCGAGATCTACGAGGGCGCGACCGACATCCAGCGCCTGGTGATCGCCCGCGCCGTGCTGGCCTAGTCCCGCGCCCACTCTCGAGACCCGACCTCGACGCCGTGAACGCCGCCGCGAGCTTGTCCGAGCGCCTCGTGCAGGGCGATCGAACCGCGCTCGCGCGGCTCATCACCTGGGCCGAGAACGCTGACCCGCGCTTCGCGCGCGAGCTCGCGACGCTGTGGCCCCGCATCGGTCGCGCGTGGCGCATCGGCGTCACGGGTCCGCCGGGCGCCGGCAAGTCGACGCTCGTGAACGAGGCCGCGCGCTTGCTGCGCAAGGACTCGAAGACCGTGGGCATCGTCGCGGTCGATCCCTCGAGCCCGTTCACCGGCGGCGCGCTGCTGGGCGACCGCATCCGCATGGACGAGCGCACGCTCGACCCGGGCGTGTTCATCCGCTCGATGGCGTCGCGCGGCAGCCACGGCGGACTCGCGCGCGCCTCCGCGAGCGCGTGCGACGTGCTCGACGCGTTCGGCTTCGACCGCGTGCTGCTCGAGACCGTCGGAGTCGGTCAGGCCGAGTACGACGTGCTCGATGCGGCGGACACCGTCGTCGTCGTGCTGTGTCCGGGCGCGGGCGACTCGATCCAGGCCATGAAGGCTGGCCTGCTCGAGGTCGCCGACGTGCTCGTGGTGAACAAGGCCGATCAGCCCGGCGCCGACCGGCTGCTCAACGACCTCGTCGAAGCAACGCACGTGCGCTTCACCAAGCGCGCGTGGAAGGTCCCGGTGGTCGCGGCCAGCGCGGGCACGCAGTTCGGCGTCGACGCGGTGCTCGACGCCGTCGAACAACACCGCGCGCACCTCGAAGCGAGCGGACTCGACGCCGCGCGGCGCGCCAAGCGACTCGAGCAAGTGCGCCACACGGTGTCCGAAGGCTTGAGCGAAGCGCTGTGGGGGCCGGGCGGGGTGCGCGAGCGCGTCGCGAGCGAGCTTGTGGCCGGCGCATCGCCCCACGCCATCTCCGCCGCGTTACTCTCCGAACTCCTCGCCTGCGTGCGCGGCCCGGGCGCAGCGGCCAAGCCCTCCGAACCCAACTGAACCTTCGCCCATGAGCCTCGACGATCCGCTGCATCGCGTGCAGGTCCACGATGGAGAGCAGCTCTGGCGCCGCGAGTTCGACGCCGCCAAGAAGCGCAGCGCGGAGTTCACGACGCTCTCCGGGGCGCCGCTCGAGCCGCTGTACGGCCCCGACGCGATCGCCGATCTCGACCACGAGCGCGACCTCGCCTATCCCGGCCAGTTCCCGTACACGCGCGGCGTGCATCCGACGATGTACCGCGGGCGCCTGTGGACGATGCGTCAGTTCGCGGGCTTCGGCTCGGCGAAGCAGACCAACGAGCGCTTCAAGTTCCTGCTCGCGCACGGACAGACCGGGCTGTCGACGGCTTTCGACTTCCCGACGCTCATGGGCTACGACTCCGACCACGAGCACTCGATCGGCGAGGTCGGTCAGGTCGGCGTGGCGATCAGCTCGCTCGAGGACATGGAGACGTTGATGTCGGGCATCCCCATGGGGGAGGTCTCGACCTCGATGACGATCAACGGGCCGGCGCCGATCCTGCTCGCCTTCTACATCGCCTGCGGCGAGAACCAAGGCGTCGATCCGAAGCTGCTGCGCGGCACGGTTCAGAACGACATCTTGAAGGAGTTCCAGGCGCAGCACGCCTGGCTCGTTCCGCCCGAGCCCGCGCTGCGGATGATCACGGACGTGATGGGCTACTGCAGCGAGCGCGTGCCGCAGTGGAACACGATCTCGATCTCGGGCTACCACATCCGCGAAGCGGGCTCGACCGCGGCGCAGGAGCTGGCCTTCACGCTCGCCAACGGCATGGAGTACGTGAAGCGCGGGCTCGCAGCCGGGCTCGACATCGACGACTTCGCTCCGCGCCTGTCGTTCTTCTTCGACAGCCACCTCGACTTCTTCGAGGAGATCGCCAAGTTCCGCGCCGCGCGCCGCATCTGGGCGCGCAAGATGCGCGACACCTTCGGCGCGAAGGACCCGCGCTCGTGGATGGTGCGCTTCCACACGCAGACCGCGGGCGTGTCGCTCACGGCGCAGCAGCCGGAGAACAACATCGTGCGCGTCGCGTTCCAGGCGCTCGCGGCGGTGCTCGGCGGCACGCAGTCGCTGCACACCAACTCGATGGACGAGACGCTCGCGCTGCCGACCGAGAAGGCGGTCAAGATCGCGCTGCGCACGCAGCAGATCATCGCCGAGGAGATCGAGGTCGCGCACGTCGCCGATCCGCTCGGCGGCAGCTACTTCGTCGAAGCTCTGACGAACAAGCTCGAGGCCGAGGCCGAGCGCTACTTCGCCGAGATCGACCGGCGCGGCGGCGTGGTGCCGTGCATCGAGGCCGGCTACATCCAGCGCGAGATCCACCGCTCGGCCATCGCCTACCAGGCGGCCGTCGAGCGCGGCTCGAAGAAAGTCGTCGGTGTCAACTGCTACACCGAGGACGACAAGGGCCCGACGATCGACATCCTGCGCATCGACGCCTCGGTCGAACGCGAACAGCACGAGCGCCTCGCTGCGCTGCGCAAGCGCCGCGACAACGCGCGCTGCAAGCGCGAGCTCGATGCGATCCGCGACGCTTGTCGATCGAAGGACAATCTGCTCGAGCGCTTCGTCGCGGCGGCGCACGCCTACTGCACGCTGGGCGAGATCGCCGACGTGCTGCGCGCGGAGTTCGGCGTCTACAAGGAGCCCAAGATCCTCTGAGCGCCTGCCGCGCTCGGGATTCCGGCAACGTCCGCCATGGCCCGCAACTCCAACCTCGTCGCGTACAAGCTCGCCGCGCTGATCCTGATCGTGCCCTCGCTGGTCACGGTGGTGGTGGGCTTCGACTACGTGATCCGCGGACTCGACATCGGGCAACTGCACCTGCCCCGCAACGGGCTGTGGTCGGTGGCCATCGGCGCGTGTTGCCTCGCGACTGGCTGGGTCGCCAAGCAGGGCCTGACCGCGCTGTGGAAGAAGCTCTAGAGAGCGAAGAACAGGGACTGACGACATGCAACGCAAGATCCGCGTCCTCATCGGCAAGCCGGGCCTCGACGGTCACGACCGCGGCGCCAAGACCGTCGCCAGCGCGCTGCGCGACTTCGGCATGGAAGTGATCTACACCGGCCTGCACCAGACGCCCGAGGCGATCGCGGAAGTCGCGGCGCAAGAGGACGTGGACGTGGTCGGGCTGTCGATCCTCTCCGGCGCGCACATGGCGCTGTTCCCGCGCGTGCGCGCGGCGCTCGAGAAGCGCGACATGGGGCACGTGCTCCTCACCGGCGGCGGCATCATCCCGCAGGACGACATGAAGGCCCTCGAGGACGCCGGCTACACCAAGCTCTTCGGACCCGGAACGCGGACCGAGGAGATCGCCCAGTGGATCACCGCGCAGATGGAACTGCGCTGGCAGAAGGAAGGAGCAGCGCAGTGAGCGAGCTCAATGGTTCAGCGCCTGCCGGCGCGCCGCGCGACATCCTCAACATCGACGAGGCCGCCGAACTGCTCGGCGTGAGCGTCAAGACCTTCAACAAGGTCCTGCACGCCGAGAACATCCCCGCGCGCAAGGTCGGCCGGGAGTGGAAGTTCTCCCGCGCGGCTCTGATCGCCTGGGTCGGCGCCGGCCGCAGCCAGGACTTCTACTCGCCCGAGGGCGAGGACGACGACTCCAAGACCGTGCGCCCGGAGGCCCCGCGCGGCGAGAAGGCGCGGCGCACGGCCGGCTGGAAGATCGAGTATTGATTCGACGCTTGACGAAGACACCGACGACTACCGCTACCTCACGACGCTCAACGCAATGATCACGCTCCCCGACGTCAAGCACGGACTCGACCTGACCGAGCAGCAGCTCATGATCCGCGACATGGTGCGCGAGTTCGCGCGCACCGAGGTCGCGCCGCTCGCGCACGAGATCGACGAGCACCACCGCTTCCCGGTCGAGACCTGGAAGAAGATGGTCGAGTTGGGCCTGCCCGGCATTCCCTTCAGCGAAGACGTCGGCGGCTCGGGCGGCGACACGCTGTCCTACTGCCTCGCCGTCGAAGAGATCGCCAAGGTGTGCGGCTCGACCGGCCTCACGCTCGCGGCGCACGTTTCGCTCGGCACCTGGCCGATCTACGCCTTCGGCGATCACCTGCGTCCGATGTACGTGCCCAAGCTGATCGCGGGCGAGTACATGGGCGCGTACGGACTGACTGAACCCGGCGCGGGCTCGGATTCGGGCGGCACGCAGACCACCGCGGTCGACGAAGGCTCGACGTGGCGCCTCAACGGCCGCAAGTGCTTCTGCACGAACGCGAACTACGCCGGCAGCTTCATCGTGACCGCGGTCACGACGCCGGGCATCGGCGCGAAGGGCATCAGCGCCTTCGTCGTGCCGGCGGGCATCGACGGCTTCCACATCGAGCCGGGCGAGACCAAGCTCGGCATGCGCGGCTCCGACTGGGCGAGCCTGGTGTTCCAGGACGCGCGCATTCCCAAGGACCACCTGCTCGGGCCGACGGGCGAAGGCTTCAAGACCTTCATGAAGACGCTCGACGGCGGGCGCATCTCGATCGGCGCGCTGTCACTCGGCATCGCCGAGGGCGCCTACGAGTGCGCGCTCAAGTACGCCAAGGAGCGCGAGGCCTTCAACGGCACGCTCGCCGATCTGCAAGCGGTGCAGTTCAAGCTCGCGAACATGGCGCTCGACATCGAAGCCTCGCGCCACCTCGTCTACCACGCCGCGCGCCTCAAGGACCTCGGCCTGCCGTACTCGAAGGAAGCGGCCATGGCCAAGCTCATGGCATCGGAGTGCTCGATGCGCGTCTCCTACGACGCGATCCAGATCTACGGCGGCATGGGCTACAGCCGCGAGTACCCGGTCGAACGCATGTGGCGCGACGCCAAGCTGTGCGTGATCGGCGAGGGCACGAGCGAAGTGCAGCGCTTGATCATCGCGCGCAACATCCTCAAGTAATCGCCGAGCCGTCCGGTTCATTCGCAATCGCCGCCCGTCCCGCCGCGCCGCCGGTGGGTCGGGCGGTGCGCGTTTGAAGGCCTCAGCGTCCGCACGTGGCCCGCGCGTTCGATTTTCTGATCCGCGGGTGCGTCCTTGTTTGGCGCCGACCGTCGAGGAGCCCAGCGCGACGAGCCGCTGGGGCCTGTCGCGCGCCACGAGAACCCTCAAAGGAGCGAATCGATGCGTACTTACCTTGCCCCCACGGTCGTGCTGTGTGTCGCCGGCGCATGTGCTACGCCGCAGATCCCCGCCGGCGCCGCTCAGCGACCGAACCAGGCCGCTACGGCGTGTTGCGAGCCCGGCTGCTGCGACGGCGGCGACTGCTGCGCCGCACCGGCCGCGAGTTCGACCGCGTGCTGCGCGCCCGCGCCGCGTCCCTCGGGCAGCTAGAGTCAGGCCCCGTGGCCCAACTCGAGCCCGAGCTCCTCGCGCGCTTGCGGACGATGGTTCGCAGGCGCGTGCGCTCGTCTGCGGACGTCGACGACGTCGTGCAGGAAGTCGCGCTGCGCCTGGTTTCGAGCGGAGAGCGCGCGCCGATCGCCTCGCCGCACGCCTGGCTTGCGGCCACAGCGCGGCGAGCGGTCGCGGACCATCACCGCTCGCGCGCGCGAGCGGGTCGCGAGCTGAGCGAAGACGCGGTCGCCGACGACTCGCGCGAGCACGCGCCGCCGGACGTTGCGCGCTGCCTCGCGCCGTTGATGAACCGACTCGAGGCTTCCGACCGAGCGCTTCTCGAGCGCGTCGACGTGCGCGGCGAACGCCAGGTCGAGCTCGCGCGCGAGCTGGGGCTGTCGATCTCCGGACTCAAGTCGCGCGTGCAGCGCGCGCGCCTGCGACTGCGGCGCGCACTGCTCGAGCGCTGCGACGTCGAGCTCGATCGACGCGGTCAGCCGAGCGGCGACGCGCGCTGTCGTTCAGGCGCCGGGGCGCTCGCGAGCGACTGCGGCTCGTGTGGCGCGTGACGCGCTCGTGAGTGCGTGCGCGCGGTCGGCGCTGCAATCGGTGCGAGCGTTCGATGGGGGCGACAGGGGCGCGAGCTACACTCGCGAGCCAACCTCGAACCCATCGACTCCGACCATGCGCCAACTCCGAACCCTCCTCTCGTCCCTGTTCGCGGTGTGCGCCGCAGTCCTGCCCGCCGTGGCCGAAGTGAAGACGCAGGTGCTCGAGTACAAGCACGGCGACGTCGTGCTCGAAGGCCTGCTCGCCTGGGATGACGCCGTCGCGACGGAGAAGACTCCGCAGCCGGGCGTGATCGTCTGTCCCGAGTGGTGGGGCAACAACGAGTACTCTCGCGGGCGCGCGAAGCAGCTCGCCGAGCTGGGCTACGTGGCGCTCGCGATCGACGTGTACGGCAAGGGCAAGCTCACGACGGACGCCGGTCAGGCGTCGAAGTGGGCGGGCGAGCTGTACGGCGCGCCGGAACTCGCGCGCGGCCGAGCGCAGGCGGGCTATGCGTTGCTGACGAGCCAGCCGCAGGTCGACGAGACGCGCGTGGCGGCGATCGGCTACTGCATGGGCGGGACGATCGCGCTCGAACTCGCGCGCACGGGCGCGGAGCTCAAGTCCGTCGTCGCGTTCCACGCCGGCAAGCTCACCGCGATGGGCCATGCGGAGGACAACGCGAAGATCAAAGCGGTGGTGACCATCTGTCACGGTCAGGACGACGCCTTCGTGACCGCGGAGGAGCTCGTGAACTTCCACGCGCAGATGAAGGCGGCGAAGCTCGACTACCAGTTCCTGAGCTACTCGGGCGCCGTGCACGCCTTCACCAATCCGAACGCAGACAAGTTCGGCGTGCCCGGTGTTGCGTACAACGCGGCCGCTGACCGGCGCAGTTGGGAGCACATGAAGTCTGCCTTCGCCGAGGCCTTCGGACGTTCCGCTGGCCGCTGAACGTGAACCGAAACTGGTTGGCGCCGCGCGCATGAACGTCCTGGTGCTCAACGCCGGCTCGGCGACGCTGAAGTTCCAGCTCATCGCCACCGACCGCGCTTCGATCGAGCGCGAGAGCGACGTCAAGCTCGCGCGCGGCGTGATCGAACGCATCGGCGGGCACGCGCTGATCCACTTCCAACGCGAGGGCGGGCCGCGCGTGTTCCGCGAGAAGGCGCTGCGGGACCACCGCGCGGCGCTGTCGGAGTTCCTCGCCTGGGTCGTCTCCGATGAGTCGGGCGTTGGCGCGGTGCGCGCGCTGGGCGACATCCACGCGGTCGGACATCGCGTCGTGCACGGCGGCCAGCGCTTCCGCGCGTCGGTGCGCATCGACGCTGAGGTGATCGCCGCGATCGAGGACATGGTCGAGCTCGCGCCGCTCCACAACCCGGGCAACTTGAAGGGCATCCGCGCGGCCACCGAGCTGCTCGGACCGGGCGCGCCGCAGGTCGCGGTGTTCGACACCGCGTTCCACGCCTCGATGCCCGAGACGAGTTACCTGTACGCGATTCCGTACTCGCACTACCGACGCTTCGGTCTGCGCAAGTACGGCTTCCACGGCTCGTCGCACCGCTACATCGCCTACCGCTATCGCAAGCTGCGCGGCGCGCCCAAGGAGTCCGTGAACATCATCACGCTGCACCTTGGCAACGGCTGCTCGGCCTGCGCGATCCGCGAGGGGAAGTCCTTCGACACGTCGATGGGCTTCACGCCGCTCGAGGGGTTGGTGATGGGCACGCGCGCCGGCGACCTCGACGCGTCGATCGTGCCCTGGCTCGCCGAGAAGGAGGGCCTGAGCGCCGTCGAGGTCGAGGCCATGCTCAACAAGCAGTCGGGACTGCTCGGCATCTCGGGCCTGACCAGCGACATGCGCGAGCTGCTCGCCGAAGAAGCGGAGAACGGCGACCGGCGCGTGCGCCTGGCGATCGACATCTTCTGCCAGCGCGTGCGCAAGTACATCGGCGCCTACTTCGCCGAGATGGGCGGCGCGGATGCGGTCGTGTTCTCGGGCGGCATCGGCGAGAACTCCGCCGTGATCCGCTCGCGCATCTGCCGCGGCCTGGGCGCGCTCGGACTCGAACTCGACGAGTCGCGCAACGCCGAATGCGCCGACGCCTGCGCGCGCATGATCTCGACCGACTCCAGCCGCCTGCAGGCCTGGGTCATCCCGACCGACGAAGAGTTGCTCATAGCGCGCGACACGGCGCGGCTGCTCGGGGCGCAGTAGCAGGCCTGTTCGAGAAGCGGCAAGCGCCACCACGGCGACACCATGGACATCAACGCGCTTGTTCGGGAGTGGTTCGCGCCGCTGCGACGGACCGCGTGGTTTCCGCTCGTGCTCCGGCAGGACGGGCCCGAGTGGTCGAGCAAGTTCGGAGGCGTTCCCTTCATTCCAGAGGGCGAGAGCCATCCGATCTGCTCGAACTGCACTCGGCCCATGGAGTTGCTGCTCCAACTCGACGTAGCGACGCTTCCGGATCCGGCGCGATTCGGCGGCGACGGGCTGGTGCAGCTGTTCTTCTGCACACATCGAGCGCCGAAGTGCGAGCACTGCCTGTGCGGCCACGGCAATCACGGCCCGCGCTCACTCCTGGCGCGGAGGGGCGGCGCCGGCGCGCGCCGATGCGCTAGCACGGCCGTCACCGCCGGCGTCGTGCTCCCCAAGCACATCGTCGAATGGGAGGCCGCGGACGACTACCCCCATTGCGAGGAGTCGAAGGCGCGTGAAGTCGCCGAACGCATGACGGACGAGCAGATGGACGCCTGGCTCGCGGGGGACACCGATCTGTGGGGCGAGAAGCTCGGGGGCTGGCCAGTATGGCGCCAGGCGGCGGTCCGGCCTCCCTGCCCTCGCTGTAGTCAGCCTATGGAGTCGATCTTTCAGATCGACTCCAACGATCTGGTCGAGATCGCGTGGGACGACGCGGGGGTCGCGCATCTGTTCCAGTGCGCGCAACATCCCGACGAGCTTGCGTTCACTTGGGAAGGCGACTAGCGCGGGCTCCTTCGATTCGCTCGTTCGCTGCGAGCTCGGAAGCGTGGCATGTCCGAGCTGGCCGCCGATGTTGGCGTCTCGCTGCCGGCGTTTCGTTCGACGTGGGGCTCCACAAGACGCGCGACCTGTTCGACTGCGCGATGAGACTCGATACCGCTTCTGCAGAGACGCGACCGGTTGCTGAGCGCCCCTGAGCGTGCCCCGCGCTCGTGGCGACCTGTCGCTGCGCGGAGTGTTCGCCGATCGATGGGCGACGGACCCAGAATCGTGGCGACCGCGGGAGTCAGGCTCGGCGGCCCGGGGCCCCTCGCTCTGCGGCGGAGGATGCGATGGCCACGTTGTTCGCGGGAACGTCCAGTCGCTGCGCGACGAGACGCTCCCGCGAAGATGGACCACTCACCGGCTCACGCCGCGACCGAGCTCGCCATCGCTAGTGCAGTCGCGGCCGCGTTCACCGTGGCCGCGATGCGGATCGCGTCGTTGACCTGCGCGGCGCTCAGCCCGCCCTCGGTCACGACACGCTCGTGCGCGCGCACGCAGGACTCGCAACCGCCCACGGTGCTGACGGCGAGCGCGAACAACTCGAAGTCGAGCTTGTTCGAGGCCGGCGCAGCGAGACGCTGCATGCGCAGGCGCGGAGGGAGCTGCTCGTACTCCGGCTTCCCGACCATGTGGCGGAAGCGGTAGTAGACGTTGTTCATCGCCATCAGCGCCGCGGCGGCCTGCGCGTCGGAAGCGACCTCGTGCGTGAGCTCCGCGCCGCCCGCCGCGGTGATGGCCGCGACGAGCGCTGCGTTGCGCGTCGCGTGCGCGACGGCGAGCGCCACGCCGAACTTCTGCGCGCCGGACAGCGTGGATTGCTGCAGGACGCTCGAGAGGTTCAGGCGGATGTCCTTGGCGGACTCCGGGAAGCCCGCCGCGAGTTGCTGGAGCGCTTCCATCAGCCCACCTTCAAGGTCTCTTCGCCCTTCTTCCAGTTGCAGGGGCACAGTTCGCCGGTCTGCAGCGCGTCGAGCGTGCGCAGCACCTCTTCGACGTTGCGGCCGACGTCCAAGTCGTGCACGGAGACGAAGCGGATGATGCCCTGCGGATCGACGATGTACGTCGCGCGCAGCGGGATGCCCTCGCTGGGATGGAGGATGCCGAGCGCGCCGCACAGCTCGCGCTTGCGGTCGGCCAGCATCGGGAAGGGCAGGTCCTTGAGGTCGGGATGCTGCTGGCGCCACGCGAGGTGCACGAACTCGCTGTCGCACGACAGGCCCAGCACCTGCGCGTCGCGATCGGCGAACTCCGCGTTCTTGCGGCCGAACTCGGCGATCTCCGTGGGGCACACGAAGGTGAAGTCGAGC
>CALKYE010000268.1 GCA_938003765.1 uncultured Planctomycetia bacterium | reverse complement strand
GCGTTCTGCGCCGGGAGGCGTTGGGTCGGCGGCTTCACGCACAGGTAGCTCGAGCTGCCCGGGCTCCACGAGGCGGCGAGCCGACCGGACACTCCGTAGAAGATCAGGCCGGACTTCTGCCCCTCGAGGCCCGTCACCTCGATCGTGAAGCCCGAGCTCGCGCTCACGCTCGGAACTCCGCTCGCGCGGATCGTCGGCAGGCAACCGTTCGTCGACGTTCCGGCGGTGCAGTACGTCGTCGGCGCGGGTCTGACGCGCAGGATGCGATCGCGCGAGAACTCCGCGACGTAGAGCGCGCCATCGGGGCCGAACTCGAGATCGGACGCGAACGAGAAGCCCGCGCCCATCTCCGTCGCGACACCTTGCATGTCGATGCGCTGGAGCCGCTGCTGCGCATCGATCGCGTAGACGTGTTCAGCGACCGGGCCGAGCGAGCCGATCGCGAAGCGAGTCGACTGAGCGAACGACGCGTTGAGCAGCGCTCCTGCGGGCGAGAAGATCTGGATCCAGCCGTTGGCGCTGCCCGCGAAGATGCGCCCCGTCGAGTCGAGGTCCAGCGCTGCGAGCTGCGGCGTCGTCGCCACGAGCAGGCTCGGGACTCCGCCCACGATCTGGTACACGCCGTTCGGCGAGGTGTTGTTCGCGGCGTTGGTGAAGAGCAGACGCCCCGAAGGCTCGAACACGAACTCGGTCGGGTTGTGGAACGTGGTGGTCGGACCGAAGAGCATCGTGACGCTCTGATTCGGCGCGATCCTCGAGATCTGACCTCCCACCGAGTTGGAGATCTGGCCGCCGGCGAGCACCGCGCCCACCAGCCCCAGCGCGCCGTGGACATCCACGACCACGGCGTCCGGGTCGCCGATCGTCGACAGCCCGTACTCCGTCGCCGCGCCGCCGCCGATCGCGATGCGGTGGATCTTGACCGCCGTCCCGTTGCCGCCGCCCGAGCCGCTGGCGTCGCGTCCGACGTACATCACGCCCGCAGCGTCGAACGCCATGCGCACGGGGTCCGTGACCGTCGCGTAGACCTCGACGATGTGGCCGGGCACGACCGGGAGTTGCGCCGCTGCGTGCGCAGCGAGGAGCACACAGGCGATCGAGGCGGATCGAATGGATCGGTTCACAGAGGTCGTTCCAGCGTGAGGAGTGTGGCGAGGGTCGGATGGCGACGCGCGCGCGGCCGCGTCGAGACCGCGAACGCACGTCGTGCGCCGCGGAGGGATTGATCCACAGCGGCTCGGGCGCGTTACGGCGCTCCGTCTGATTCCGTGATCCCGCGCGCCAGAGCAGATGCGAGGGTTCCCGGAGCCCGCTCACGGCGCGTGCGTGCGGGTGTGCGTCCGGCTCTCGGGTTCTCTAGCACGCGCGCGCTCGACGCCTGCGCGCGCCGGCGCCATCGGCGCAGGTCCCTCGACATCCCCGGCGCATGAGTGGCCGCCGACGAGTGTGCGGTGACGAGTTCTCGCGTTCGTGGCGAAGTCACGCTCACCGCGCGCGCTCGCGGCCAGAGCGGGCCGAAATCGGCGCGGGAGACGCATCGTCTCCCGCTTGGTCAACCTCACATCGCCGTGGCGGAGCGCGGCGCCAACTCACCGCGCCTCAGAACAGCTTCGGCGCCGAGTTGATCCGTTGGATCGCTTCCTCGAGGTTGAACCCGACGATCTGCGCGAACTCGCGCAGGCTCGGCCAGCGCGGCTTGTTGAACTCGGCCGCCTTGACGAGCGCCTGCTCGCGCGTGAGCACGCCCTCTCGAATCATGTTCGAGAGCATGACCTCGTCTTCGGAGAAGCCGGCCATGGTCATGTAGATGTAGTTGTAGAAGGGGGCGGTGCCGTCGCCGATGCGCCACGTCGTGGTCGTGTCCGTCGCCACTTCCCAGTCGTACTCGCGCCGGATCGTGCCCACGATCTCCTCCTCTTCCCACTTGAGGTAGTGGAACAAGTAGAGGAAGTCGTCCTTCACGACGAAGGTCTGGTAGTACGCGTCGAGCGTGTCCCAGAGCGATTCGTTCCAGTAGCCCGGGTTCTTGAGGTAGTTGACGAAGTAGTACCACAACAGGCGCATCTCGTCGGAGAAGTGCAGCCCGGTGAGCGTCATGCCGTGGTCTTGCTCGTCGATGCCGCACAGACCCGTCTTGTACGGCGTGTCCTCGATCATGTTGCCCGTGCAGAAGATCACGAGCTTGATGCCGGTCTCTTTGCGCAGGTCGCGGGCGTA
The DNA here is from genome assembly GCA_938003765.1 of uncultured Planctomycetia bacterium. Classification (GTDB taxonomy): domain Bacteria; phylum Planctomycetota; class UBA1135; order UBA1135; genus WYBT01. Next base: position 36,543 of record CALKYE010000268.1, on the reverse strand, counting down.
CTTGTAGAACTGCTTGTCGCCCGCGGTGAACAGCGTGACCATGCCGAGTTCCGGCTTGCGCAACCACGCTTCCACGTTCTTGCGAACGTAGCGGCGCTTGGTCGGGATGTCGGCCGAGCGCAGGATGTGTTCGACGCCGAGCTTGCCGCACAGGCGCGCCTGATTGCGACGCGCGAGGTCGGTCACCATGCCCCAGTCGTAGGTGAACGCGACCGGGTTCATGCCGAGCTTCTTCTTGACGTAGTGCAGGCCGTAGGCGCTGTCACGTCCGCCCGAGAAGGCCACGATCACGTCGGGCTTGCCGTCCTTCGAGCGGTACTGCTCGACCGCCTTGAACAGCGCTTCCTCGCCCTTGACCTCGATCTTCTTCCAACGCCGGCAGTACTGACACACGCCCTCGGCGTCGAACTTCATGAAGGGATAGGTCTCGGGCAGGATGCACTTCTTGCACCGCCGGAGGCTCTTCGAAGTCTTCGTATGGTCGACGATCTCGACCCGTTGGGTGGTCTCGCTGCGCGGCGGGGTCGGCGGCTCCTTGACCGGTGAACCCAGGCTGTTGAAGGACTGCATGCCGACCGACTTCAAGTCGACCAGCATTCCGTTCCCAGCGCACAGCTGCTCGATCGAGCACTTGCCGACGTGCCGCTCGACGTCAGCCTCCTCGAGGAGGCGCTGGAGGATGAAGCGCTCCGACGCGAAGACGATGAAGCTCTTGCGCTCGTTCGCGGCGAAGAACAGCGAGCCGGTGTTGGTCGCGAGCAGCAGGTTGCGCGCGTCGTCGAGGAAGCACGCCACCGAGGCCGCGCCCTCGATCTCGCTGAACGTGCGCCGCGTGGCCCACACGAGGTCGCCCGAGGCGTTGAAGTGCTTGCGCAGCAGGTTCGCGAGCACCTCGGTGTCGACCTGGGCGCGACGAACGAGATCGGGGTTGCGTCGCCACAGCTCCGACTCGTTCACGATGATCCCGTTGTGGATCACCACCGAGCCGCGCGCGACCACGGGCTGATTGTTGTCGCCCTCGGTCTGCGCTCCGTTGGTGACCAGGCGTGAGTGACCGGTGATCGCCAGCGTGGCTTCGCCGCCGGACTTCTGCGCCTCGCTCCAGCGCAGGAGCGCCGCGTCCATGACCTCGCGGTACTTGGGGTGGGCCAGGAACTCGTCCACCGAGCCGGCCTGCTTGAGGACGTTGATGGCGCGGCCGTCGTAGACCGCCAGGCCAGCCGCCTCTTTGCCCCGCGCCTCGGAGCAACGGAACAGGGTCTCCACGACGGACGCGGCGAAGCCCGAGTTGATGGCCGGGTCACGACCGTAAACGACGCCGAAGATGCCGCACATGCAGTTGAGCCAGGGGGGACGCGATCGCGGTGCGCCGTCGCTCGCGCGACGGCCGGGGGTGGCCAGTATCGACGCGGCGCACCCCAGCGATGAACCGCCTGGAAGGGCTCGCCAGCGAACGCACCCCTCGTTCGCCGAAGCCTGACTGTAGCAGCACCCGACGGTGGATCCGCAAACGCGATCGCAGCGCCTCGGACGTGGAGCGGGCCGCAGAATGCCGTCGCGGCGCGTCTCAAGTGGCCTGGCGGCCTCGTCAGCCCCGTCTGCAGCTGCCTCTCGGGACTGTGGAGGCGGCACCCGGAATCGAACCGGGGAATAACGGATTTGCAATCCGTCGCCTTACCGCTTGGCTATGCCGCCCTGCGACGAGCGCTGGTGCGCCCTTCGACCTGCGCGAGCGCGAAACTCCAGTCCGCGCCCGTTGGGGCGGGAGAGGATAGCCGAGTGCGCGCGCGGGTCAATGCGGACGGCGACGCGCACCGGCGAGGGTGGCCAGGAGTCGTCGGCGACAGCCGCGGCCTCAGCGACGCTTGGATGCAGCGCCGCCGCGCGCGAAATGCGCCTGCAGATCCGCCAGGAACGTGTCGCCGAGGCGCGCCGCGAAGAGCTTCTCCAACTCGGCCGGCTCGAGCTCCCATTGCGCGTCGCGCTGCCAGCGACCGCCGCCCAGATCGCGACGGGAGCCGCGGTCCCAGGCTTGCCGAAGATCCTCGAGCAGTTGCTGGAGCTTCTCGGGGTGCTGCTGGTCCACGTAGGCGACTACCCCCCAAGCGTGTTTGGCGGCGCGATCGTCCCACTTCCCACGCTGCAGCGCGGCGAGGTCCTTGAAGCTCAGCGGCGCGGTCGGCTTGCTCCACAGCGAGCGCAACGCCTTGTCCCAGCCGCCGTGTTCACCGACCGACACGAACCCGTTGCGGTACGGGAAGCAGTAGAGGCTGCGCCGGACCAAGAGCTCGACGTGCCAGGCCCAGCCCTGCAGAAGCCAGTACGGCTGACGTCCCGAGCGCCGCAGCAGCGACAGCTCAGCCACGCGGTGGACGACCTCGTTCTCGGGGTCGAACTCCTCTTGCCCCGCGGCGCCCAGGACGACCGCGCCTACGAGCGGCGACTCGAGCGCAAACCCCGGCTGACTCGACGCGACGGCTCTCCAGGCCGCGAGCTCCGGGTTGAGCTCCACCAGGCGATCGAGCACCTTCTCGAGGTCCCGTTCGTCGCGCAGCACGAACATCACCATCGTGCCGGTGTCGAGCGGGCGCGTTCCGGCCCCCCACTGCGTGACGGCGCCGCGCTGCACGTCATCCCAGCTTCGCCCCGCGCCAGGCTTGGCGCCCTCCGGGTCCTCCGGCAGCACGTCGTCCCCTCGCCCGGCGGGCGACTTCGGCGCGCGGCTGACCCGAGGGACCCGCCGGTCGAGCTGAGCCAGCGCGGCTTCCGCGCCGGCGAGGTGCTTGCGCACGCCGCTGGAGCTCTGGTGCTCGATGAAGACGATGCGACCACTCTCGTCGATGTCCATTCGCCCGGAGTACTCGCGGACCCACGGCAGCCAGGTCGCGAGCGTCGCGCCGACCTCCGCGTCGAGTCCTGCGGGCAATGCCGATGGGTCAACCGCAGAGCCCTTCCAAGTGACGACCACGTCCTTGCCCGAGGGCGCCAGCGCGCGGCCGGCGGCGCTCAGCGCCAGCGCGACCCACGCCAACAGAACAACCAAAGTGCGAGCCATCATCATCTCTCTCCCTGTCGAATCAGAATCTCGAGCAGAAGCGCTTCACTTGCGCTCGGACAACCAACGCAGGATTCGTTGGTCGCCGAGCGGCAGCTCATCGTCGAACAGTCGCGCCAATGCGGCGGCGCCCCCATCGGAGCTCGCCCCCAATGAGCCCAACAGCTCTGGCAGCGCACCGGGCCGACCTTCGAGCACGTACGCAGCAACGGCGTACGACGCGAGAATGTCGTCGACTCCGAATGCGTCGATTCGCGTCGCCGCGAGCTTGGCGAGCGTCGGCGCGCGATTGCGCTTGGCGCGCTGGTAGTACTCGTTCACCCAGTTCACGTCCGAGAGCATCAGACGTCCGAGCAGGTCCTTGGTCTCCGTGTCGCCGCTCGCCGGCGCGCTCGAGTACCAGGTGTAGCGGGTGCCCACCAGCTCGCGCGTGAGGTACAGCCCGAAGCCCTCCCAGGCCCAGGCGCAGCGCGAGTGGTCGAACTGGAGTTCCCGCAGCATCAACAGCCCGAGCGTGTGTCGCACGGCGCCGTCGAGACGGTGGGCCTCGTCCGCATCCCAGCGAGCCTGATGGATGTCGCCGGGCACTCCGCAGCCGGCCCAAGTCTTCACCCGCGCGCGCTCGGAATCGCTCCAGCCCGGCCAGGCGCCGACGAACGCGTCGCGTGATGCGGAATTCACGAGCAGGTAGATCGTGTAGTCCGGCGTCAGGTCGCTGGAAATCGCCGCCAATTCCGAGAACCACTCCAACGCGGCAGTGCACATGACGGCCGCGCGCTCCGCTTCCGCCTTGGCGCCGTCGGTGAGCACGCGCAATCGCGGCGTCGCAACAGCGTGAGCCCACTGGATTCCCAGCGCGGTCTCGTGCGGTCGAATCTCGGTCGCCTGCGGGCTCGGCACGGCGGCGACGTGATGTTCGACCCGACTCTTGAGCGCCGCGCGTTGCGCTTTGGCCGCGACAGTCTCCGCGAGGACCCACTCCTGCTCCCGTCGTGCTTCGCCGCCCGCCACGCGAGCCGCCTCGTGGTCGGTGTCGATCACGAGCACATCGGCGACGACCTGCGCGCGCCAGCGGCGCCGCTGAGCCACGTCGTCGCTCTCACTCGTGCGCGCGAGTTCCAACCCACCCTCGAGCAGCGCTGTGCCGATCTTGCGGCGCCGTTCGACGCCCTCGGGCTCCAGGTTCTTGTTGTTGTTCTTGACCTCGGACTTCTTGGGCGGCGGCGCCCAGGAGCCATCGCGCTGCTTGACGTGCTTCAAGCCACGCCGAGCGCCCTCGTGCTGCGGCGAGAAGTGGAGGATCGCGTTCAACGCGCGCTCTCGATCGGCGGCGAGACGCACCGAACCGCACCATTCGGCGTAGGCCTCGAGATCAGAGACTGCGCGAGCGCACAACTCGGTGTACGCGGCCTCAAAGACCTGCTCACCGCCTCTGAGTGCGTCTGTGAGCGCGTCTGTGGGCGCGTCGGTCAGCGCGCCGCCTACTTCGGCCGCACACTCAGAGCGGACGGTCACGGCGATCCCGGCCACCGCTGGCGAGGCGATCAGCGCGCTGGCCAAGGGGAGCAGCACTCGCGCGCCCGCACTCCAGCCCAAACGCAAACGACGGTTCCGCATTAGTCTCGTCTCACCCCTCGAAAGTCCTGCTGCGCCGGCGACTGCGCCGTCGCCGCTCGATCCCTCATCGCAAGTACCCACAGAACAGCGCAGTTGCGTCAAGAGACGCCGACGTCAGGGGGATTCCACTGCCGTTTCATGTACATTTTCCGTGGGGCGTGACCTCGCCAGTCCGCGCTGACGCACGGGGGAGTGGCGAAATCGGCAGACGCAGCGGACTTAAAATCCGCAGCCCGCAAGGGCGTGGGGGTTCAAGTCCCCCCTTCCCCACCTGACGCTCCGCTCGCGCTCTGGAGAGCAATCGCGCTCAGCCGCGTCGGGTCTCCAGCCAGCGCAGCAGCAGACGCACGCCGACGCCCGAGCCCATCGCGCCGCCGACGTAGTCCCGATTCGAGGACCCCCACGCGGTTCCGGCGATGTCGAGGTGCGCCCAAGGCGTGTCCCCGACGAAGTGCCAGAGGAAGGCCGCGCCCTGGCTGGCGCCGGCGCCCGGGTCGCCCAACGCGATGTTCTTCAGGTCGGCGACCTCGCCGCGCATCAGGTCGCGGTGGTGATCCGACAACGGCAGCGGCCAGACGCGCTCAGCGACCGCTTCGCCAGCCGCCAGCAATTCATCGCGCAGCGCGTCGGAGCGCGTCATCAGCCCCGTGTACTCGTGTCCGAGCGCCACGACCACGGCGCCGGTCAGCGTGGCCAGATCGACGATCGCGTCGGGCTTGATCTCGGCCTGCACGTACGAGAGCGCGTCGCACAGGATCAGCCGGCCCTCCGCGTCCGTGTTGAGCACCTCGATCGTCGTCCCGTTCATCGCGCGCACGAGGTCTCCGGGCTTCACGGCGCGCCCGTCGGGCATGTTCTCGGAGCACGGCACGACCCCGTGCACTTCGAACGGGCAACCCAGTTCGGCCAGCGCGTGGAACACGCCGAGCACCGCCGCGCCGCCGGACATGTCGTACTTCATGTCCCACATCTTCCCGGCGGGCTTGATCGAGATGCCGCCGGTGTCGAAGGTCAGGCCCTTGCCGACCAGAGCGACGCGACCGCGCGAGCGACCCTTGGGCGTGTAGGTGAGGTGGATCAATTGGGGCGGCTCTTGCGAGCCGGCCGCCACTCCCAGCAGCGCGCCCATGCCGAGCTTGCGCATCTGCGCCGGCCCGAGCACGCGGCAGCGAATCGCCGATCCGCTGCGCGCCAGCGCCTTCGCCTTGGCGGCCATGTCCCGCGGTCGCATGAAGTTCGCGGGCTGGTTCTGCAGGTCGCGAGCGAACGCGTTCGCCTCGGCGTACACCAGTCCGCGCTCGACGCCCGTGGCGAAGTCCGCGCCATCGCCGCACAAGGTCACGCGCTGCAGCTTGAGCTGCTTCGGCTTGCTCTTGTGAGTCTGGAAACGATAGGCGCCGAGCGACGCGCCTTCCGCCAGAGCGGCGCCAGCGTTGCGGCCACCTTGCGCCGCTGCGCTCAGAGCCTTGCTGGTCCAAACGACCGCGCTGCCGCACTCGAGCGACTCCGCGCGCTGCACCGCGAGCGCGCCCGCGCGCCGCAGACGCTCGAGGTCGAACTCCGCCGGCTTGCCCAGTCCGATGACGAGCACGCGCGATGCTTCGCCCTGGGCGGAGTCGGTGTGCTTGATCTCGCGGAAGTCGCCGCGCACTGAGCTCGCGAACGCCTTGGGGAGCTTCACCTTCGCGGGGAGCATGGGCGGAGCACCCGCGAAGGCGAAGACGACCAGCAGGTCCGCGGAGGGGACGAGCGACGAGTCCTTGACGATGCACTTCATGTTCGATGGGACGCGCGCCGTGCGGCGGCGCGCGCGCTGCTTCACATGTCGATGTACTTGGGACCGCCGCCGGCCTCGGGGGCGACCCACTCGATCACCTGATAGGGATCGGCGATGTCGCACGTCTTGCAGTGCACACAATTCGACGCGTTGATGATCGGTCCGGCCTTCTTGTCGCCGCTCACCGGGTGACCCGCCGGCCACTCGTACACCGCGGCGGGGCAGAAGTGCTGGCAGGGGTTGCCGAACTCCGTCGTGCAGCGCTCGACGCAGATGGAAGGATCGGTCACGACCAGATGCGAAGGCTGGTCCTCGTCGTGGATCGCACCCGACCAATACACGTCGGTGAGCTTGTCCATCGAGTCGCTGTCGTTGTAGCGCGGCTTCTCGAGGCGCGATTGAGCAACCGGACGCGTCGATTCGTGATCGCGGTGGCTGCTGCGGCGAGCGACCAGCCCGCGTCCGCCGGTCACCTGCTGCACCGCGGCGTCGATCACGCCAGCGAAGAAGCCCGAGTCGAACGCCTGGTGGAAGTTGCGCACCTGCCACAGTTCCTGCTTGGCCCAGGACTGCTCGAACAGCTCCGTGTAGCGCGCGAGAGTCGCGCCGCTCGTGTCGCCCTTCGCAAGCGCGCCGCAGATGGCCTCGGCCGCGAGCAGCCCGGACTTGATCGCGAGGTGCACGCCCTTGAGGCGCGCCGAGTTCAAGAACCCCGCTGAATCGCCGACGATGCAGAAACCGTCGCCCTGCAGCTTCGGCATGGCCCAGTAGCCGCCGTACGGAATCGTCTTCGCGCCGTAGCGGATCAGCTTCCCGCCCGCGAGCAGCGCGGCGACGCTCGGGTGCTGCTTCCACTTCACGAACAGCGCGTGCGGATCGAGGCGCGCGTCGTGATGGTTCAGGCCGATCACGAAGCCGATCGAGAGCCGGTTGTCCCGCTGACCGTAGATCCAGCCGCCGCCGTAGCCGTCGAGTCCGATCGGCGCGCCGAGCGTGTGGATCACGTGCCCGAGCAGCGCAGCGCCACGCTCGGCCGGAATCTCCCACAGCTCCTTCACGCCCGTGCCCCAGGTCTGCGGATTCTGCGCCTGCCCGAGTTGCGCGCGCTCGATGAGGTGCTTGGCGAGATGTCCGCGCGTGCCTTCGGCGAACACCGTCACCGCAGCCTTGATGTTCATGCCGGGCTGGAAGTTCGGCTTGGGCTGGTTGTGCTTGTCGATGCCCGCGTCGCGCGTCTGCACGCCGACGACGCGCGAGCCGTCGAACAACACCTCGGCGCCAGCGAAGCCCGGATACACGTCGATACCGAGGGCCTCGGCCTGCTCCTTCAGCCAGCACACGACCTTGTACAGGCTGATGATGTAGTTCCCGTGGTTGTGCAGCGGCGGAGGCGTGAGCGCTCCCGTCAGGCGCGTGCGCTTGCCGCCGTTCCAGAGCACGTCGAGGCAGTCGAACTTGACCTCGCTCTCCACCGGACAGCCCTTCGCGAGCCAGTCCGGGTACAGCTCCGCGATCCCGCGCGGATCCATCACGGCGCCGGAGAGGATGTGGTGGCCGACCTCCTCAGCCTTCTCCAACACCAGGATCGACTTGTCGCCGAGGCCCGCCGCCTGGAGGCGTCGCTTGAGGTCGATGGCGCACGCCAGGCCAGCCGGACCGGCGCCGACGACCAGCACGTCGACCTCCAACTCCTCGCGCTCGGGAACCTGGGCTTGCCACGAGACTTGCTTTGCAGAAGACATGATCGCGGCGGAGCTTAGCGAGCGTGTCCGCGCGCACCAAACCGCGCGCGCGGCCGGCCTCAGGAGCGCTCTCCGACCCAGTGCTCGCCGTCGGAGTAGATCTCCTTCTTCCAGATCGGAAGCGAGAGCTTGAGCTCGTCGATCAGGAAGCGACAGGCCTCGAAGGCCAGCGCGCGGTGCGGGCTGGCGACCGCGATCACGACGCTCGGCTCGCCCACGCCGACCGAGCCGACGCGATGCCAGCACAGCATTCGCAGCGCGCGTGCGTGGTCGTCGGCGGACAGCTCGGTGCGGCAGCGCGCGAAGATGCGCGCCATTTCCGGCCCGGTCATGGCCTCGAACGCTTCGTACTCGAGCCGGACGACCTGGCGGCCGCGGCTGTGTTCACGCGTGGCGCCGACGAAGGTGCACACCGCGCCGCAACTGGGGTGCGAAACCAGTCGCCCGGCCGCCGCCGCATCGAGCGGATCGGCGCGCAGTTCGAACAGCCCCGCAGACAGCACCTCGTCGGCGCCCGCTGCGCCGCCGGACACCGGAGGCAGCAGACTGACCAGCATTCCGGGCTCGAGCCGAACGTCGTCCTTCACGTAGCTCGCGCCGAGGACGCCGCGCACGTGGGCGAGGTCTCCGAGTTCGGGATGTCGACGCTGCAACTCGCGCTTGAGCCCCGAGAGATCGAGCTCGGCGGGCAAGTCGCGCAACTCGAGCCGCGCCACGCCGGCGCGCTCGCGCAGCGATGCGAACAACTGGATGCTCAGATCCATGCGATGCGTGGCCGCTGGTGGAAAGCCTGAAGATGGCGGCGCGCGCCGAGTGACTCGCCGAAGCGCGCGTCGAACACTCGAGCCGCGGTGAGGGCTCGACGAGTGCGCGAACGGCGCTTCGACCGACTCGCGATTCGCCTCACACGCGCGACGCGACGTCGGAACACTTCGCGCGCCGCGCTGGATCAGAACGGCGTGTCGTCGACGTCGATGGGCGCGGGCGCGGAGGGACCCGAGGACTGCGAGCCGTAGCCGCCGCCATAGCCCCCACCACCACCGCCGCCGTATCCGCCGCCGCCGCCGAAGCCGCCTTCCTCACTCTGCGGCTCGTCGGACGATCCGCCACGCGGGCCGCCACCGCCACCGCCGACGAACTGCCACTCGTCGCCGACGACGTAGAGCTTCGAACGCTTCTCGCCGCTCTGCTTGTCGTCCCAGGTGTCGTAGCGCAGCGAGCCCTCGATGAACGCGGGCTTGCCCTTGTCGTGGAACTTGGCGAAGGCCTCGCCGCGCTTGCCGAAGATCGTCACGTCGACGAAGGTCGGCTCTTCCTTCCACTCGCCGCTCTGGTCCTTGAAGCGTCGATTGATGGCGAGCCCGAACTTGCAGATCGCCATCCCGCCGCCGGTGTAGCGCAGCTCCGGCTTGCGGGTCAGGTTGCCCATCAGAATCACTTTGTTGTAGCTCGACATGCTCGAATCGCTCCGCGGAATGGGCTGTGCCTGGGGCCCGGAAAGCGGAGGGTACGGCCCACGACGCGCCGCGTCTACGCGCGTGGACGCGCGCGCGCCACGCGCCTACGATGCGTCGCATGAGCACCCGCCCAACGCCGAAGGACGAGTCCCGCGTTCCCTCCGAGAAGTCCGGCGCCGAGCGCCGACGTTGGCCGCGCGCCAACGCCGATCTTCCGATCGCGATCTCGCTCGAGGGGCGCGTCCACCAGGCGCGCGTGCGCGACATCAGCCGCGCCGGGATCTGCTTCTACCTCGACCGCTCGGTGCCGTTGATGACGTTGCTGGGCGTTGAACTCGACGCGACGGCGGTCGGACCGGGACGCAAGCTGCGCGGACAAGGCGCCGTCGTGCGTTGCGAGCGCATCAGCCCGCACCTTTCGCACTACGAGATCGCCGTGTTCTTCCACGACATGGCCGACTCCGACCGGGCCACGCTCGACGCGCTCGTGCGCGCGCGGCTGGCGGCCGTCTGATCCCGCTCAGACGCGACGCAGTTCGAGCACGCGCTCGATCCCACCGTAGTCGCGATGCGTGCGCGCTTGCAGGCTCGCCTGCCGCGCGATCTCGAGCGCTCGCTCGGCTTGACCCTGGCCCAGCTCCACGAACGCCAAGCCGTCGCGCGACAGACGCTCGACGCACGCTCGGACGAGTCGCATCAGCCAGTGATCGGGATCGCCCGCAGGCGTGTAGAGCGCTTCGGCGGGCTCCCAGTCGCGCACGTCGGGCGCGAGGCTCGCCGCGTCCTGCGGCGGGATGTACGGCGGGTTCGAAACGATCAGATCGAAGGGCTCTCTAGCGCCCAGTGACTCGGGGCCGTCCCCGAGCACGCACTCGACCTGCGCAGCCAAGCGCTCGGCGTTCGCGCGCGCCACGGCGAGCGCCTTCTCGCTGATGTCGATCGCCACGACGCGCGACGCTCCGAGTTCGAGCGCGAGCGTGATCGCGAGGCAACCGCTCCCAACGCCGACGTCGAGCACGCTCGCGATCGTGGAACGCTTGTGGGCCTCGCGCGCCAGATCGACGATCAACTCCGTCTCCGGTCGCGGCACGAGCACGCCCGGACGGACGTCGAAGCTCCGGCCGTAGAACTCGCGCTGTCCGGTGATGTACGCGACCGGCTCGTGCCGGCCACGTCGGACCAGCAGCGCACGCGCGCGCGCCAGCTCCTCCTCGGCGATCGGACGATCGAGCTGCAGGTAGAGCTGCAAGCGCTCGAGGCCGAGTGCGCGCGCGACGAGCAACTCCGCGGAGAGCCGGGGCGACTCGACGCCCTTGCGCTCGAGGAACTCCCTCGCGCGCGCCAGCATCTCGCCCGCGGTGCGGGGCGGCGCTTCGGCCGAGGTCAACGTCGTCCCTAGCTTCCGTCGCGCTTGCGCTTGCGCTCGGCGGCGCGCGCCTCGACGGCGGCGCGCTTCTTGGCCTCGCCGTGCGCCTTGGCTTCCTTCATCGCCAGGAACATGGTGTAGCCGCCGAATCCGCCGGCGCCGGCGACGCCCAGCGAGCCGAGAACCACCAGGCCCTTCGACAGACCGTCGACGTCCAGCCCCAGGGCGACCAGCAGGTTCAGCACGGCGGCGAGCCCGAACATCGGGATCACCAGCGCGATCATCGGGTTGAACTTGCCGCCGCGGGTGTAGCCGTGCACCTGGCACCAGGTGATCGCGCCGACCGCGAGGGCGGAGGCTTCGATGATGCCCTGCCAAGCGCCGCCCAGCAGCGTCAGGAAGACGCCGGCGAGGATGAAGAGGTAACCCAGTCCGGGAAGCGCCAGCTTGTGCGCGCGGCCCAGGCCGTCGAGCGGCGTCTTGCCGCCGTGCGCGAACTCCACGCCGCAGTACAGCACCCACGCGCCGATCAGGACCACGACCTTCGCGCCCAGGCGCGGCAGGTTGAAGCCCTCGGGAACGAGCCACGGCAGCAATCCGGCGAACGTCAGGATCAAGGCCGACTTTTGAAGCAGCAGCGGAGCGCGCTCCTCGCCCACGCCCGCGGGACGCGGCGCCTCGACCACGGCCGGACCGCGATTGCGTCCTGCGGGAGGAGCGCTCTCAGGCAGCGGCTCGAGCTCGTGCAGCTCTTCCAGCGGCTCCAGTTCGTGGAACTCCGATTCGTTCGCGTTCGACATCGAGGGCTTGGTTGGGGATGGGCTGGGACGGAACCGCCGCACAGCACAGAGTGCGGCCGCGGCGGTGGGCTGCGCTATCCAGCGGACCGGCGCGGGTTGCGCCGTTGTCCGGTGCGGCCGGTCCTCAAAGTTGACTCAGCCGCTCCTCGCGTTCGAGCGCGAGCAGGGCCTCGTACACACCGTTGAGCTTACCGGCGAGCACTTGTTCCAGGGAGTAGTTCTCGTTGGCGCGGTGGTCGGTGACGCGGTTCTGCGGCCAGTTGTAGGTTCGCACGCGCGAATTGCGGTCGCCGCTGCCGACCTGGCTCTTGCGCATCGCGGCGCGCTCGGCGTGCTGGCGCGCCCGCTCGGCTTCGAACAGGCGCGAACGCAGAACGCGCAGCGCGCTCGCGCGGTTCTTGTGTTGTGACTTGTTGTCCATGCACATCGCCACCGTGCCCGTGGGGATGTGCGTGATGCGGACCGCGGACTCGGTCTTGTTGACGTGCTGGCCGCCCGCGCCGCCCGCGCGCATGGTCTCGATCCGCAGGTCGGCCGGGTTGATCTCGAGGTCGACCTCCTCCGCCTCCGGGAGCACCGCGACGGTCGCGGCGGAGGTGTGGATGCGGCCCTGCGATTCTGTCTCCGGGACGCGCTGCACGCGGTGCCCGCCGGACTCGAACTTCAGCGCGCGCCACGCGCCATCGCCCTCCACCGACAAGGTCAACTCGCGGAAGCCGCCGACTTCGGACGGCGCGGCGTCGAGGATCTCGTGGCGCCAGCCCTGGGCGACGAAGTAGCGCTCGTAGATGCGGTACAGGTCCGCGACGAACAGCGAGGCTTCGTCCCCGCCGGTGCCGGCGCGCAACTCCATGATGACCTTGCGGCGCTCGTCGTCGGGCTCGGCGATCAGTGCGTCGAGCACATGGCTTTCCAGGGCCTCGCGCTCGCGCGCAACCTGCTCGAGCTCGTCCTTGGCGAGCGGAGCGAGTTCCTCGTCCGACAGCATCGCCTGAGCATCGGCCTCGCGCGCGGTCAGCGCCTCGAGTGAGGCGAGCAGATCGACCTGCTTCTGCAGCGAACCGCGTTCGCGCATGAGCAGCGGCACCTTGCGTCCGCCGCCGGGCGCCGCGCCGTCCGACAACTGCGCGGTCAGCGCGTCATAGCGCTCGCGGGACTCGCGCAGCTTGCGCAGCAACGCCTCGGCGATGGCCATGGTGGAACGGCTGCGCTCGAATCACGCGCGCTCAAGCGACCAACGGGCGTCTTCGAACGACGCCGTGCGACGGCTCGCGATCACGCCTTCGGCGCGACCGACTTCTTCGCGCCGTAGCGGCGATTGAAGCTGTCGATGCGTCCGGCCGCGTCCACGAACTTCTGCTTGCCCGAGTAGAACGGGTGGCAGATGTTGCAGATTTCGACGCGCAGTTCCTTGACGGTGGCGCGCGTGTTGAACGTGTTGCCGCAGCCGCAGTGAACCTTGCAGTCGAAGTACTTGGGATGGATGTCGGACTTCATGGTCGTGGGCGCGCCGGTCTTGGTCGGCGCGGGTAGGTCGCTCAGCAGGCGGCCCAGGGGCGAATTCGAAGGGCGAAGAGAGTAGCGCGTCCGCTGGGGCGCGGCAAGCCGCCGCGCAGCGCCTGGCCTCGCGTGGCGCGTCGCTCAGAACGCCCCGGCTTCGCGCAGCAGATCCAAGGTCAACTGCACGGGCAGGCCGACGACGTTGTCGAACCCGCCCTCTTCGAGCGCGACCACGAAGCGATCGGCGCTCTCCTGGATCGCGTAGGCGCCGGCCTTGTCGCGCCACTCGCCGCTGTCGACGTACGCGCGGATCTCGTCGGGCTCGATCGGGCGCATGTTCACCCAGGTCTGCTCGACACCGGCCCAGTGGAGCGCATCCGAGGAGCGGACCACGCACACGCCGGTGGCGACGAGGTGGCGAGTCGCGGAGAGCGACTCCAGCATCGCTGTCGCCTCGCGCTCGTCGGCGGCCTTGCCGAGCATGCGCCAGCGGCCGGCCTCGTTCAGCGCGACGATCGTGTCCGCACCGATCACCCAGCGCTCGCCTTCAGCCGGCGCTAGCGCCGCGAGCCCTGCGCGGGCCTTGATCGTCGCGAGACGTTGCGCTGCGGCGAGCGGAGACTCGCCGGGTTCAAGGCTCTCGTCGACGTTCGCTGGCCGCACCTCGAAGGCGATCCCGGCGCGCCGCAGCAGCTCCGAGCGGCGCGGCGACGCCGACGCGAGAACGATTCGCTCGAGTTGCACTCCGGGCCGCGAATCAGGCCTTCTTGGCCGGCTTCTTCTTGGGAGCGGGCTTCTTCTTCGCGGCGGCCGCAGCCTTCTTCTTCGCGGCCGCAGCTGCAGCGTCAGCCTTCTTCTTCGCCGCTGCCGCCTTCTTCTGCTCCTCGATCTTGCGCTTCGCCGCAGCCTGCTTCTTGGCCGCCTCCTCGGCGCGCTTGCGCGCGGCCTCGGCTTCGCGCTTGCGCTGCGCCTCGACGCGAGCTTTCTCACGCGCGAGTCGCTCGTTCTCTTCGGCTTGCTTGCGGGCCGCGACCTTCGCCAGCCGCTCGGACTCCTTGGCCCGTCGCGCCGCCTCCGCTTCGGCCTTCTTGCGCTGCTTGTCGGCCTCCTTGCGGAGCCGCTCCTCTTCCTTCTTGGCGAGCACCGCCAGGCGCGCGGCCTCGCGCGCGCGCTGTTGCTCGAGGCGTTCCTGCTGGACCTTCCAGTCGCGGAAGGCCTTCTTGCCGAACTTGCAGTCGTCGACGAGCACGCACTGATGGCAGATCGGCTTGCGGGCGTCGCACCAGCGTGTGGCGACTTCGCCGAACTTGTAGACGAACTCGAGCTCAGCCCCGTCGGGGATCAGCGGCTCGATCACGCCGCGCGCCTTCTTGACCGACGCGGTGCGCGCGATCAATCCGAGTCGGTCGAGCACGCGCACGAGCGCCGGCGTGACGGGCAGTTCCCCGTTGCCAGCCACGTACAGGAGCTGGTGGGCCATCGCCATGCCCATGTACGGCAGGATCGAGACGAAGCGCTGCGTCGACTGCGGATCGTCGCGCAGGAACTCCAGCGACATGCCGTGGCTGCGCTGGAACACCTCCTGCAGGTACTCGCGAACCTCGCGCGCCACCGCAACGCCCTTGGGGCCGAGTTGCAGTACGCCGTTGATCTCCTGCGCCTGCGCGATGCGCAGCTCGTTCCAGTCCTCGTACGAGTCGATCAGCTTGCGCAGCGCGCTCTTGGCCGGCTCGGGCGCCAGCCGCCGACGCAGGGCGAAGTACAAGCCCTGCTGCACCAACGTCGCGTCGGGCAGGGTCTCGGGCTGCGGGTGCTGCGGCTCGATCTTGGCGAGCAGCTTGGAGGCGATGTCGGTCTTCTTGGCCAAGCGAACGGACCCGGGTAGACGAGGGTGGACGGATGCCGCCCGGCCTCGCGCGCGCACAGCGGCTCGCGAGGCGCTCGAGCGAGCGCGAGGGTGCAGAGCAACGCTGCGCCCGCGAGCGCAGCGACGCGTCAGGCGCTCAGGCCTTCTTGCCTTCGGCCGCCTTGGGCTTGCGGCGGTGCGCCGGCTTCGCGGCCTTGGCGGCGGCGCGCGCGGACTTGGCGGCTTCGCGGCGCTCCTTGGTCTTGGTCGTCTTCGCGCGTCCGGCGCGATCGCGCGCGGGCTTGGCGACGAAGGTCGTCACGCCGCCGGCGCGGAGCAGCGTCCGCACCGTCGGGCTCAGACGCGCGCCCTGCGCGATCCAGTACTCCGCGCGCTCCTTGTCGAACTTGACCTGCTTGTCCGCCGCGTTCGCGCGCGGATCGTAGAAGCCGAGCTTTTCGATCACGGCGCCGTCGCGCGGGGCGCGGGGATCGGACACGGCGATGCGATAGGACGGCAGGTTCTTGCGACCTTCGCGCTTGAGGCGGATGACGACGGACATGTGTTGAAGGAGGCCTTGCAGGAGAGGACCGGTTGGCGCGCCAGCGGCGAGCGCGGGACCGGCGGTGGACGCGGCGCGAGAGCGACGCGCCGAGGTCAGAGACAGGCGACGTACGCGCCGACCGGGACCCGCGCTTGGAACGACCCGCGGAGACTCGAGCGGCGCATTGAAAGGGCGGAGAGCATACGAATGAGTCCGCGCGCCAACAAGCGTGAACGCTGAGCGCGACGGCGAGAGCGTCACCCTCGGCGGCTCAGCGGCGCTTCTTGCGCTTGTCCTTCTTGCGCTTGGAGCCGCTCTGCCGCGTCGGGGAACTGCCCATCGGACGGGCGGGCGGTCCACCCGGGCCGCCACCGAGCCCACCGAGCCCGCCCGGGAGCTGGGGACCGCCGCGGCCGCCGCCGAACAGCCCACCCAGTCCGCCCAGGCCGCCGAGGCCCCCCAGTCCGCCGAACAGGCCGCCCCCGCCCGCGCCGGGCGCCGCGAGGTTCCCCGTCGGAGAGAGGGCGCGCAGGGACTCCTGCTTCTGCTTGGCGCCGAGCATCGAGCCGAGCCCGAGCTTGTTGAGCTCCTTCATCATGCGCTTCATGCCCTGATGGCTCTTGAGCAGCTCGCCGACGGCGCTGGGGTCCTGCCCGGCGCCGCGTGCGATGCGCCGCCGCCGCGACATGTCGATCAGCTCCGGCCGCAGGCGTTCCTTGCGCGTCATCGAGGTGAACAGCGCCTCCATGCGGGCGAAGCGCTTGTCGTCGACCAGCGCGTCGAGATCGCCGAGCTGCCCCATGCCGGGCATCATCGACAGGACCTTCTTCATGGGGCCCAGGCGCTTGATCATGCGCAACTGCTCGAGCATGTCCTCGAGCGTGAAGTCGCCCATGACCATCTTCTCGAAGGAAGCCTGGGCCTCCTCCTCGCTGATCTTCGCGGCCGCGGACTCGACCAGCCCGACGACGTCCCCCATCCCCAGGATGCGCCCGGCCATGCGCTTGGGATGGAACGTGTCGAGGTCGTCGATCTTCTCGCCGACGCCCGCGAACAGGATCGGACGGCCGACGATGGACTTGATCGAGAGCGCCGCGCCGCCGCGGGCGTCGCCGTCGAGCTTGGTCAGGATCACGCCGCTGAGCGCGAGTCGTTCGTGGAACGCCTGGGCGGAGCGGACGGCGTCCTGCCCCGTCATGGCGTCGACGACCAGCACCTGGTTGTGCGGCTGGGTGAGGCGCGCGACCTCGGCCACCTCGAGCATCATCTCGTCGTCGACGTGCAGGCGACCGGCGGTGTCGAGGATCACCAGATCGAAGCCCGCCGAGCGCGCGTGCTCGACTCCGCGCGCGCAAACCGTGGGAGCGGCGACGCCCTCGACGTGGAACACCGGGACGCCGATCTTCGCGCCGAGAACGCGCAACTGCTCGACCGCTGCCGGGCGCTTGACGTCCGCCGCGACGAGCAGCGGTCGGCGCTTGTGCTTCTCCTTGAGCAGCTTCGCGAGCTTGGCGCAGGTCGTGGTCTTGCCCGCGCCCTGCAGGCCGGCCATGAGCACGATGGTCGGACCGGTCTTCGCGAACTCGAGCTGCCCGTCGTCGGGCCCCATCAGCGCCACGAGCTCTTCGTGGCAGGCGTGCACGAACTGCTGCGACGCCTCGACGCCCTTGATCACCTTCGCGCCGAGCACGCGCTCGCGCACGCGCTCGACGAAGTCGGCGGCGACCTTGTAGTGGACGTCCGCCTCGAGCAGCGCGGCGCGAACTGCCCGCAGGCCCTCCTCGATGTTCTCGGGCTTGAGTTCGGACTGGCCGCGGAGGAACGTGAACGCGCCGGACAGGCGCTGTGTGAGCGATTCGAACATGGCAAAGGCCCGGGATTATGCGGCGCCGCGGCCCAAGTTGGTCGCGCGTCGACGCGCTTTGTGCGCTCCAGCTCGCGTGGAACGCGCCGCGGGCCCGACCTCTCAGGCCTGCGCGGACGCCGGGCTCTGCGGCACGATCTCGCGCACGCGCAACGAAGCGGCGGCGTCGTCGCTGGGCTCGCTGGTGTCGATCGAGGCGTTCTCGTCGACGCGCACGATCGAAGCGCCCAGCTCGGACAGCCGCTTCTCGATCCGCTCATAGCCGCGATCGATGTGGTACACGCGGTGGACTTCGGTCGATCCCCGCGCGATCAATCCGGCCAGCACCAGCGCGGCCGAAGCGCGCAGGTCGGAGGCCATCACCTGGGCGCCGCTCAGGTTGGCCGGGCCCATCACGATCGCGCTCGCGCCCTGCCGACGAATGTTCGCGCCCATGCGCATCAGCTCGGCGACGTGCATGTAGCGGTCGGGGAAGATCGTCTCGCTGATCAGGCTCATGCCGCGCGCGGTGGTCATCAGCGCCATCCACTGCGCCTGCAGGTCGGTCGGGAACGCCGGGTACGGCAGGGTCGTGACGTCCGTGGGCCGCGGGCGGTGCTCGCGCGTGTCGTAGGGCACGGTTGCGATCCAGTCCTCGCCGTACTCGAACGGCAGTTCGGCTTCGGCCATGCGCTCGAGGAGGATCATCAAGTGGTCCGGCCGGCAATTCTCGACGCGCACCGCGCCTCCGGTGATGGCGCCGGCGATCACGAAGGTCCCCGCCTCGATGCGATCGGGGATGACCGCGTGCTCGGCCCCGTGCAGCCGGCTCACGCCCTCGATCTCGATGCGCGGCGAGCCCAGGCCGCGGATCTTCGCGCCCATCTTGAGCAGGCACTCGCCGAGGTCGACCACTTCGGGTTCGCAGGCCGCCCCGTGGAGCACCGTGCGGCCCTTGGCGAGCGTCGCCGCCATCATCACGTTGGCGGTGCCGAGCACCGTCGGGCCCTGGGGACCGCCGAGGTAGAGCTCGCTGCCCACCAGCCCGCGCACCGCGTGCGCGCGCACGTCGCCTCCGTCCAACGAGACCTGCGCGCCAAGCGCGCGCATGCCCTTGAGGTGCAAGTCGATCGGGCGCACGCCGATCACGCAGCCGCCCGGCAGGCTGACGCAGGCGCGGTGCGTGCGTGCGAGCAGCGGTCCGAGCACCGTGACCGAGCCGCGCATCCGCCGCACGTGCTCCCAGGTCGCTTCAGCTCCCGGCGCGCCGGCTGAGCACACGACCAAGGCGCCGTCGGCGCGCTGGGTCACCTGCGAGCCCAGGCTCTCGAGGACTTTGAGCATCGAACGGACGTCGGCGACGTCGGGCGCGTTCGGGACGATCAGCGGCTCGTCGGTGAGCAGCGACGCCGCCAACACCGGCAGCACGGCGTTCTTCGAACCCGCAACACGCACCGAGCCGCGCAGCGGGCGGCCCCCCTGGATCACGAACTTCTCCATCGCTCCTCCTCAACGCTGCGCGCAGCGCGCGCCAACTCCTCGAGAGCTGCACTCCGTCGCACGCGCTCGAAAGCGGCGACGGCGAGGTTTGGAGCAAATCCCATCGGGCGCTTCCAGCCTCTCGCGGCGGATCGCGCGAAGCTGCGCAGCGCAGCCGAGTTGCAGCGACGCGCTTTAGGGGCGACGCGCGAGCATCGGTCCGAGCGCTCGCCCGCCCAGCACGTGCAAGTGCAGGTGCGCGACCTCCTGGCCGCCGTCGTCGCGCGTGTTCGCGATCAGGCGGAAACCGCGCTCCAGCGCGAGATCGCGCGCCACTTGCGCGGCGCAGTCCAAGAGCTCGCCCGCCAGTGCCGGGTCTGTCAGCTCCCACAGCGACGCAATGTGCTCGCGCGGCACGATCAGGACGTGAACCGGCGCCAGGGGTCGGATGTCGTGGAAGGCGAGCACCCGCGGCCGCTCGAGGACCACGCGCGCCGGCGCCTCACCTCGGGCGATGCGGCAGAAGATGCAGGAGTTCACCCGGGGACTGTAGCGAGCGTTGCGAGGGATCCGCCGAGCGCTTGCGCGGCCTGTGGGGCGCGCGCCAGGCCTCCCGCGGGGCGCAGCGGAAAACGGCGCGAGTTGACGCTCGATCCGCGCAGTGGATATCCTCCTCGGCTTGCGATTGGCGGTATCGATGCCGCCACGACCGGCGCTCCGCAACCCCTCTTTGGCCCCAGCGATGACCACCAGCCCGTCCGCCCTCGACGCGACGACCGACGCCTCCGCGCCCCAAGCCGCCTTCGACCTGCGCACGGCCCCCATCCCCAACTTCACCACGCTCGTGCACGCGCGCAGCGAGGTGTTCCGCACTCGCCGCAGCCTGGAGTCGTTCACGCGCGAGGTGGAGAGCCTGGGAACCAGCGGTGACGAAGGTCGCCGACGCGGACTGGGACTGTGGATGATCGGTCGCTACCCCGAGGCGATCAGCGCGCTCGAAGCGCACGAGGCCGGTGACGTGGTGGCCTCGTTCACGCGCGGCAGCGCGTTGATGTCGCTCGGTCGCTGCTCGGAAGCCGCGCCGATCTTCGAGCGCCTCTCGCGCCAGTACCCGGGCGAGCCCAAGCCGCGCGGCCTGTGGCTGGACGCGCAACTCGAGCTCGCGCTCGAGAAGGGCGAGCCCGCCGAGCTCGCCGCCAAGTTGCTCGCCGACCTCGCCTCCGCGCCGTCGGAGTTCGCGACCAGCGCGGAGTTCCACTACCTGCGCGGCCGCGCGCTCGAGCTGCAGCACCACTTCGAGCCGGCGCTCGACGACTACGCCGCCGCGCGCGAGATCGACCCCGGCCACCGCACCAACCTCTCGCGCCTGGCGCACTTGGCCGAGCGTTGCGGTCTTGACGACCTCGCGCTCGAAGCCTATCGCTCGCTCGCGCGCCAGCTCCCGATCGACAAGAACGTGCTGTTCAACTTCGGCATCCTGCTCGAAGACCTCGGCCGCGATCAGGAAGCGGCGGCCTGCTACGACATCATCGTCCGCAACGATCCGACCAATCAGCGCGCCCGCATCTACCTCGAGGACGCGCGCTCGGCGATCGACATGTACTACGACGAGGATCTGGAGCGGAAGGAAGACCGCCTGAACCAGATCCTGCGCACGCCGATCACCGACTTCGAACTGTCGGTGCGCGCGCGCAACTGCCTCAACAAGATGAACATCCTGGTGCTGGGCGACCTGGTGAAGCTCACCGAGCCCGAGCTGCTCTCCTACAAGAACTTCGGCGAGACCTCGCTGAACGAGATCAAGGAGATCCTCGGCAGCAAGGGCCTGCGCCTGGGCATGAAGCACGAAGAGGCCGTGGCCTCGGTGGAAGCGGCCGCTCGTCCGCGCGCCGCCGCCGCTGGCGCGCCCGAGACCGGCGGCGTCCTCGACCGCCCGCTGGCGCAGCTCGACCTTTCGATCCGCGTCCGACGCGCGCTCGAGAACCTCTCGTGCATGACGCTCGGCGACGTGATCCAGCACGCCGAGGACGAACTCCTCTCGATGCCCAACTTCGGCCACACCTCGCTGCAGGAGCTCAAGCGCAAGCTGGCTGAGCACGGGCTGAAGCTCAACGAGACCAAGTAGGGCCGGGCGCCGCGCTCGGGCGGGCCGCAACGAACGCGCGGGCCCGAGCGCACCGCAGCGCACCACGCACCGTGTACGACTACATCGAGGGCATCGTCGCCGTGCGCGCTGCGGGTCGCGCGGTGTTGGACGTCGGCGGCGTCGGCTTCGACATCTGCACGCCGCTCAACAGCACGCTGCCGGCCTCGGGCCGCGCTCGCGTTTGGACCCACATGGTCGTCCGCGAGGACGCCCACCTGCTCTACGGCTTCGTCGACGCGCGCTCGCGCGACGTGTTCCGCGCGCTGCTCACCGTGGGCGGCGTCGGACCCAAGCTCGCGCTCGCGGTGATGTCCGGCATGGCGCCCGACGAGTTGGTGGACGCCATCGCCGCTGGCGATCTCGCGCGGCTGACCGCGATCCGCGGCGTGGGCCGCAAGACCGCTGAGCAGATCCTCCTCGACCTCCGCCAGAAGGTGCTCGCGCTGCGCGGAGACGGCGGCGCGCCGAGCGGTCGCTCGCACGGCAAGTCGCTCGAGGACGCCGTCGCAGCGCTCATCAGCATCGGCTTCAGCGAGAAGGAAGCGCGCAAGCAAGTCGAGCGCGCCGCCCAGACCGTCGACGTCACCGATCTCGACAAGCTCGTTCGCGCGGCGCTGGCCGGATAGCGAACCCACGCGCCCCGTCGCGCACCCCCATCGCGCACATGAACCGCCCCAACACCGACGCTCCCGCGCCGCGCCGCGAGAAGATCCTGATCTGCGACGAGCTCTCCACCGAGGCCGTGGACGCGCTGCGCGAGCGCGGCTTCGATCCGCAGGTGCGGCTCGGGCTCAAGGAGGACGCGCTGTGCGAAGCGGTGCGCGACGTGAACGCGCTGCTGGTCCGCTCGGCGACGAAGATCACCGCGCGCGTGATCCGCTCGGCGCCTGCGCTCGCGGTCGTCGGCCGCGCGGGAGTCGGCGTGGACAACGTCGACGTCGACGCGGCCACTGCGCAGGGCGTGGTGGTGATGAACGCCCCCGCGGGCAACACGACCACCACGGCGGAGCTCGCGATCGCGCTGCTGATGTCGCTCGCTCGCAACGTCGTGCGCGGCGACCGCTGCGTGCGCGCCGGCGAGTGGAAGCGTCGCGGCTCGCTGCTCGGCAGCGAGATCACGGGCAAGACGCTCGGCGTCGTCGGCCTGGGTCGCATCGGCCGCGCCGTCGCCGCGCGCGGACTGGGGCTCGAGATGAACGTGCTCGCCCACGACCCCTACCTGCGCGGCGCGAAGAGCCCGGTCGAGGGGGTCGAGCTCGCCGGTCTCGACGAACTGCTCGAGCGCTCGGACTTCGTCACGCTCCACGTGCCCTTCGACAACTCCACTCGCCACCTCCTCTCGCGCGAGCGCATCGCGCGCATGAAGCCGGGCGCGCGCCTCATCAACTGCGCGCGCGGCGGGCTGGTCGACGAGCAGGCCCTCGCCGAGGCCCTCGCGTCCGGCCGGCTGCGCGGCGCGGCGCTCGACGTGTTCGAGCAAGAACCGCCGCCCGCGGACCACCCGCTACTCGCGCGCGAGGACGTGATCGTCACGCCGCACCTGGGCGCTTCGTCCGAGGAAGCGCAGCGCAACGTCGCGCTCGAAATCGCGAGCCAGGTCAGTGACTTCCTGATCGAAGGCGTGGCGCGCAACGCCGTGAATCTGCCGCCCGTGTCGAGCCACACGCTGGCGCAGATCGCGCCGTACGTGCTGCTGGCCGAGAAGCTCGGGAGCTACCTGGCTCAGTCCCTCGAGCGTCCGCTCGCGACGCTCGAGCTCAGTCTGCAAGGCGAGATCGCGCGCGCCGAGCACGGCCACGTGAAGCTCGCGCTCCTGGTCGGTGCGCTGCGCCAGGGCTGCGACACGCCGCTCAACTTCGTCAACGCGCCCAAGCTCGCCGCGGAGCGCGGGCTGACCTTGATCGAGCGCGCCGACGAGACGCCCCAGTACCTGCACAGCCTGGTGAAGGTGCGCGCGGTCGATCGCGGCGGCGCCTCGGCGCTCGTCGCGGGCAGCGTGTTCGGCCGCGAGCCGCGCATCGTGCGCATCGACGATCACTACCTCGACCTCGCTCCGCGCGGCGTGGTGCTCACCACCCGGCACGACGATCAACCCGGTGTCGTCGGCGCGCTCGGCGCCGTGCTGGGCGCGCACGGCGTGAACATCCAACGCATCGAGCTGGGCCCCGGCGCTTCGGCGCAGGACAAGCTCGCCCGCGGCTTCCTCGCGCTCTACGACGCGCCGTCCGCCGCCTGCCTCGACGCGCTCGCCAAACTCCCGGCGTTGCGCGCGGTGCGCGTCATCC
Organism: uncultured Planctomycetia bacterium; assembly: GCA_938003765.1. Taxonomy (GTDB): domain Bacteria; phylum Planctomycetota; class UBA1135; order UBA1135; genus WYBT01. The sequence continues at coordinate 13,086 of CALKYE010000268.1, read as the reverse complement.
GCCTGTGAATGGAGCCGGCCGCGTGAACACGCCCTCGAACGGCGCCGCGGCGCGACGCTGCGACGACTCCGGCCCGCCCTTCGGCGCGCTGGTGTTCGACTGCGACTCGACGTTGGCGGCGATCGAGGGGATCGACGAGCTGGCCGGGCCGCACCGCGAGGCGATCGCGCAGCTCACCGCGCGAGCGATGGCGGGCGAACTCGCGCTCGAGGCGGTCTACGGCGAACGACTCGCGCGCATCGCGCCCTCGCGCGACGCCATCGCCGCTCTCGGCCGCCGCTACGTCGAGAGCGCGCTGCCCCACGCACGCGAGCTCGTCGCCGCGCTGCACGCGCTCGAGAAGCGCGTGTGCATCGTGAGCGGCGGCATCCGCCAGGCCGTGCTCGTGTTCGCGCGCGAACTCGGCGTTCCCGACGAGGACGTGTTCGCTGTCGACGTGTTCCACGATCGCGCTGGCGCGTACGTCGGATTCGACGAGGACAGCCCGCTCGCGCGCTCGGGCGGCAAGATCGACGTGCTGCGCGCGATCGCCCGCGACGATCGCCGTGGCGGAGTCGCGCTGGTCGGCGACGGCGCCACGGACCTCGAAGCCGCCGTCGCCGTGAGGCGCTTCGTCGCCTTCGGAGGCGTGGTGGAGCGTCCCGAGGTGTTCGCGCGCGCCGTGATCACCTGCCGCCACGCCGACCTGGCGGCGTTGCTGCCCCATCTGTGCGCCAGCGACGAGATCGAGCGACTGGCGCGCTTCACCAAGCACGTCGCGCTCGTGCAAGCAGCCCAGCGCGCGCGGTGATGCGCGCGCCACACCTGGAAGAAGTGAACGACGATGAAGCTGTGGATTCCCGGCCCCACCCAAGTCCGCCCCGAGATCCTCGCTGAGTGCGCGCGAGCGATGATCGGACACCGCTCCGACGCGATGGCCAAGCTGCACGATCGCATCGACCCGCACCTGCGCCTGGCCTTCGGTCTGGGCGAGGGCTCGCGCTCGCAGGTCGCCGTGCACACGTGCTCGGCCACGGGCCTGATGGAAGCGAGCCTGCACGGGATCGGACGGCGCGTGCTGTGCGTGGTCAACGGCTCGTTCTCCAAGCGCTGGGCCGACATCGCGCAGATCCTCGGGCTCGAGGTGGTCGTGCTGAAGAAGGCCTTCGGCGAAGCGGCCAGCCCCGAGGAGATCGACGCGGCGCTCAGCGAGCGCGGGCCCTTCGACGCGCTCACGTTGGTGTCCAACGAGACCTCGACGGGCGTGCGCACGCCGCTCGCCGGCGTGGCGAGCGTGCTGCGTCGCCATCCGCAGGTGCTGTGGCTCGTCGACGTGGTGAGCTACCTCGCCGGAATGCCGGTCGACTTCGACACGCACGGCATCGACTTCGCCTTCGCCGGCACGCAGAAAGCGCTCGCGCTGCCGCCGGGCCTCACGGTGTTCTGCGCTTCCGAGAAGTACCTCGAGCGCGCGCGCCGCGGCAAGCGCCCGAGTTACTACCTCGACGCCGTGCGCACGCTCGACGGGCACGTCGAGCGCAAGACACCGGCGACGCCGTGCATCCCGCTGTATTTCGCGCTGGCCAAGCAGCTCGAGGACATCTCGAACGGAACGTTGTTGCCCGCGGGCGAGCAGGGCGCGCGCGGCGCGGCCGCATGGAGCGCGCGCTACGGCGTGCACCAGCGCATGCAGCAGGCGACCGAGCGCTGGGCCGCCCGCCACGGCCTCGCGATGATCCCCTCTCTCGAGCACCGCTCGTGGACCGTCGCGTGCATCCGCCAGGGCGCGTTCGAGGTCAGTCGACTGCTCGCCGAGCTCAAGCAGCGCGGCCACACCATTTCCAACGGCTACGGCGACCTCAAGGACGTCTCGTTCCGCATCGGCCACATGGGCGACCACACCGAGGCGGAGCTGACGGAGTTGCTCGCGGCGGCCGATGAAGCGCTGGCGGCGCTCGCGGTGCGCGCGTGAGAGCGGCGCTCGTCGCACTGCTGGCGCTCGCAGCGTGCCGCTCGACGGCGCCGAGCGACGCGCCTCGAAGCGAACCTCGCATCGAGCTCTTCAACGGCCGCGACCTGAGCGGTTGGCGCGCGGTCGGCGACGCCGTATGGCGCGTGGAGCAGGGCGAGCTGATCGGCGAGGTCGGCGGCGGGGCTCAGAGCTTCCTCATCAGCGAGCGCGAGTTCGGCGACTTCACGCTCGAGCTCGAACTGCGCAACGACGGCCCGGGCAACTCCGGCGTGCAGATCCGCTCCCACCAGCGCGAGGGCGGCCGCGTGTTCGGCTACCAGATCGAGATCGATCCGAGCCCGCGCGCCTGGTCGGGCGGCCTGTACCACGAGGCCGGGCGCGGCTGGCTCGCGAATCTCGACGACAAGCCCGCCGCGCGCGCGGCCTTCAAGCTCGGCGAGTGGAACCACTACCGCATCGAAGCGCAGGGCGCGCGCATCCGCACCTGGGTGAACGGCGTGCCGGCCGTCGACTTCGTCGACACGGCTGCGAAGCCGACCGACGCGAGCGGTTTCATCGCGCTGCAGGTCCACTCGGGCCGCGATACGCGCATGCGCTGGCGCAAGCTCGAGCTGGTCGAGCACTCGAACTGAAGCGCAGCTACTTGCGCGCGCGCTCGAGCTCGTCGACCGACCACGCGCTGCGGCGGGCGGCGTGCTTGGAGCGGACCTCGCGCACGAACTGCGGCGCGACGGGATCGGCGCCGTGGCCCCACTCGCGGCGCAGGAAGGTGAGCACGCCGGCGAGTTCCTCGTCGGAGAGTTCGTGCGCGGGCATCTCGCCGTCCCAGGTGAAGCCGTCGAGGGTCAGCGGGCCGCGCAGGCCGTGCAGCACGACGCGCGCGAGCACGTCGGGATCGCCGAGCACCCAGGGCGAATCGCGCAACGGCGGCGCGAGCCCGACGTCGCCGCGGCCGCTGAGCTGGTGACAGCTCGCGCAGCTCTGCTCGTAGAGCGCGCGACCGCGTTCGGCGAGCGAGCGCTGCTCCGCGCTCAGCTCGGACGGCCAGCGGTCCTCGGCGCCCGGCTTTCCCGGCCAGATCGCCAGCGCGGCGAGCTCGCGCAGTTCCGCGGGCGAGTTCTCGCGTTCGACGCGCGCCAACAGGCTCTGCGGTTCGCGCTCGACACGGAGCGCTCGTCGAGCGCCCTTCGCGTCCTTGCCGCAGCCTTCGAGTGCGCCTCGCGCGAGCGCGCTGGCTTCGGTGTCGTCCGCGCGCAGAGCGATCAGCTCGAGCAGCGTCTGTACGCGCGGGACGCGCGCATCGCGCACGACGCAGGTGGCGAGCAAGGAGAGCAACGCTGACGCTTCGCCGCGATCTTCCGCGGCCAACCAGCCGGCGATCAGCTCGAGTTCCGAGCCGTGGCCGGCGGTGACGAGCATCCCGCGCCCGACTTCGTCGCCCGCGCACGCCCGCGCGAAGTCGAACCAGGCCTCTCGAGCGTTCGCGGAGTTCCCGAGCGCTCCCAGCGCCAGCACCACGGCGCGTTGCTGCGCCGCCGGCGCAAAGCGCGCGCGCGTCAACCACCAGCTCAACCGCTCGTCGCCGCCCTCGCGCAGCGCGCGCTCCATCAGTCGCGCGCCGTTGATCGGATCGGAGCTGCGCTCGCCCCACCACAGCATGCGCGCGAGCTCGGGTTGGCTCTCGCCCAGTCCGTCGAGCGCCCACAGCGCGTGCAGGCGGCCCAACTCGGTCGCAGCGCCGCGGGCGCGCTCGCGCAAGAGCTCTAGTGCCTCGGACTCCAGCACACCGGGCGCGAGCTGCGCTTCCTCGACGAACAGGCGCTGCGCCGTCTTGCGCGTCCAGCGGTTGGGCGCGTCGAGCGCGTCGGCGAGTTCGCCCCACTCCGCGCGCGCGAGGTCGGTCGGCTTGCGACGCTCGCCGGCGATCACGCGCCAGATGCGCCCGCGCTCGATCGGCGCCTCCAGCTTGCGTTCGAGCGCCTGCGCGCGCAGCCAGCTCGTGACGAACAGCCGGTGCTGGATCACGCCGCGCGCCATGTCGGCGACGTACAGCGCGCCGTCGGGCCCCTCGAACAAGTGCACCGGACGGAAACGCTCGTCAGGGCTCGAGAGGAACGCGCCATCGGGCAGCGCAGTGCTCGCGCGCGGCCGTCCGTCGGCGTCCGTCGAGAGTTCGAAGCGGTGCACGAGATTGCCGCACGGCTCCGCGACGAACGCGCTCCCGCGGTAGCGCGCGGGCAAGCCGTCGCCCTCGAACACCAGCGGCGAGCACGCGCCCGTGAACTCGTTGAGTCGACCGTCGACGAGCAGTCCCTTGCGGTAGCCGCGATTGACTCCGGGCGTCGTGTGCGGCGGAGACGGGCGCGCGCCCTGCGCGATGTTCACGTTCATGCCCGCTGCGACGCCCAGCGCCGGATTGCGCACGGCGAAGTACGACGGGTACAGATCGCAGCGCAGCGGGTTGGAGTTGTCGTTGAAGTAGATGCGGCCGCGCGCGTCCTCGGCGATCCCCCACTGTCCACCGCCGGCCGTGCGACCGCGCTCGAGCGTCGAGCCGTTCCAGCGGTAGCGCACGGGCGCGTTCGCGCACCAGAACCAGTTGTCGAGCGAGTAGAGCAGGCCGTTGATGGCGTGCTCGGGGCTCGAGAGCCCGGCCAGCCCACGCTCGAGGATCTGGACCTGCTCGGCGCGGCCGTCGCCGTCGGCGTCGCGCGCGTACAGCAGGTTTGGCGGCGCGATCACGAGGACGCCCCCGCGCGTCGGCGCCACGGCCCGCGGCAGCACCAGTCCCGTGAGGAACTCGCTGCGCTTGTCCATGCGGCCGTCGCCGTCGAGATCCTCGAGCAGCGCGACGACACCGTCGGGCCGGCCCTCGTCCCCGCCGTCGACGTCGCGCATGTAGCTCGTCATCTCGCACACGAAGAGCCGTCCGCGCTCGTCGAACGCGGCGCACACGGGGCTGCGGACGAGCGGCTCGCTCGCGACGAGTTCCACGCGCAGCCCCGCGTCGACGCGGAACTCAGCGAGCGACTCTTCGGCGCTGCGCACCGCCGGCGGCGGCTTGCGCCACGCGTCGGGAAGCGGCGGCTGCTCCTCGCCCTTCACGTCGCCGCGCTGCGCCAGCGCAGGCGCGCACGCAGCGATCAAACCGAGGAGCGCAGCCGTCACTCTCACGCTGCGCTCAGTGCCGGATCATCAGCGGCGGCGACTTGCACTTGGGGCAACGGCCGGTCATCTCGCCCAAGTCGGTGACGGTGTCCTCGGGGCACACCCACTTCCACGTGGGGTCCACGGTCTCGCCCTCGGTGTAGCCGAGTTCCGCGAGCGCTCGCGCTTGATCGGGATCGGGCGTCTGCCCCTTGCCCGCGTACGGGCCCGGCACCCACGGCCGCGTCTTGGCGAGTTCGCGGCGCAGTCGAATGGCGTGCTCGTTGTCGACGGCGTAGACGTTGTTCGCCTCGTCGGGATCCTCGGCGACGTTGTAGAGCTCGCTCTGCTCGGGGTGCAGCGGACGCCACGTCAGCTTCCACGGCCAGTCGAGCGCCATGTAGAGGAACTGGTCGTACTTGCGCTCCTCGCGGTCCTTCATGCCCGCGTTCCAGTCGTAGCCGTTGATCTGGTCGGCGAAGGCCACGCGCTTCTCGTCGCTCTTGCCTTCCATCAGCGCGCGCAGCGAGCGCCCGTCGACGTTCTTGGGCGGCGTGACGCCCGCGAAGTCGAGGATCGTCGGGAAGATGTCGATCGTGCGCACGAGGTCTTTGACCACTGGCGTCGGCTTCGCGCCGGGCACGCGCACGAGCAGCGGCACGTGGATCTGCTCCTGGTACACGAGGCGGTGCGCCGCCCAGCCGTGTTCCATCAGGCCCTGACCGTGGTCGGCCGTCACGACCACGATGGTGTTCTCGAGCAGGCCCTTCGAGCGCAGGTGCTCCATGAGCCGCCCGATCTGCGCGTCTTGGAACTTGATCTCGGCGGCGTAGAGCTCCTTGGCCGGCCGCCGGATCTGTCCGTGCTCGTCCACGACCACCTCTTTGGGCGGCATGTACTCAGCGGGAGGCGTCAGATTCCAGTCGTGCGGATCCCAGTAGTGGATCCACAGGAAGAACGGCTGCTGGTCGCCGAGCACGCGCTGCACGACGTCCGTCGTGTCGTCGGAGCGCCGCTGCGTGCGCGTGTCCCACTGCGTCTTGTTGCTCCCCGGCGCAGACTGCATCTGCGTGTTCATGTCCTCGAACACTTCGAAGCCGCGCTGGAAGCCGAACGTGCGCGAGACCGGGAAGGCGCTGTGCACGGCGACCGTGCGATAGCCCTCCTTGGCGAGCACCGTCGAGAGCAGGGGCACATCGTTCGGAAGCGTGTAGCCGCTGGGCGCCGACAGCACGCGCAGCTTGTGCGTGTGGTTGTTGAGGCCGGTGAGGATCGAGGCGTGCGAAACCGGCGTGACGCCGGCGGTGCTGACCGCCATGTCGAAGCGCGTGCCCTCGGCTGCGAGCGCGTCGAGGTTCGGCGTCACGCCTTCGTGAACGCCGTAGCACGAGACGTAGTCGGCGCGAACCGTGTCGAGCGTGATCAGGATCACGTTCGGCCGGGACTTGTCGCCCCCGCTGCAGGCCGCGAGCCACGCGGCGACGACGGCCGAGAACAGTGTTTGGAATCGAATCATCAGTGCTTCCTGGGGCCCTTCAATCTACCCGGCCACGCGAGCTCAGCGCGCGACGAGTCCGCAGTCCGCGGCCGTGAGTCGGGCCAGACGTCGAACGTCCTCGGGCCCGAGGCGATGGAGCTGGTGAGCGAGCACGCGATCGGGATCGAGCGCGGGCCAGCGCTTGGCGTCGCGCTCGAGATCGGCGTCGAGCCGCGCGAGCAGATCGGCGAGGAGTTCCCTGTACGCAGCAGCGTGAGGCGTGAGCGAGGGACCGTTCGAATCGCCCGCCGCGAGCACGGCCACCAGCGGAAGGCGCGGATCCTCGACCACGCACATCGCGGTGAGCTGCGCGCGGTACTCGAGTCGCCGCGCGACCCCTTCGGGACTGAAGCCTGACTGCGCGAGCAGGCGCAACGCGCCGAGCCAATTGCGGCCCAGCGGGAGGAAGCGACCGCGGTCGCACAGGTGGCCTTCTTCGTGCGCGGCCGTGATCGCGATGAGCTCGTCGAGCGTGACCTCCGGCGCAGCGCCGCGCTCGACGCGCTCGAGCAGCACGGCCAGACGCACGCGATCGGCGGCGCCGAGGAGGATCGACGCGTCGCGCCGCTCCACGCGCCGCTGCTCGCTGCGCTCGCGCGAGGTGCGCAAGCTCAGTCCACGCGAAGCGAGCGCGGCGCGGGCGCGCTCGGACCCGCGTGCGTCGAAGAACTCGCGGGCGACGCGCTCCCACGGCGTGCGCTCGCGCCGCACGGTGTCGATGTCGACCCAGTAGCCCTCGTGCAGCGCCGCGCCGGAGATCTCCGCGCCCAGGCGGCCGGCTCGACTGGCGACGTCCGCGCCTTCGCACCACGCCACCAGGCCCGCGAACGGCGCTCCGAGGTGCTCCGACTCCACGCGCTCGACGTGCAGCCGCGACAGGATCGTCCCGTCCGGCCCGCCGGCGCCGGAGAGCTCGCCGAACAGCGCGAAGCGACCGAGTTCGTCCATGTAGCGCGCGAGCCCGGGCACAGGTTCTTCGCGGGCGCCCAGTCCGATGCGCTCGTCCTCGGGCGAGAAGCGCGGACCGGGGTGAACGACGGAGGCGAGCGATCCGAAGCGCAGCCGCGGCGACTCGGCCAGCTCCTGCGCCAGCGTGTCGACCTCGAGCTGCGAGCCGAGCATCGCGCGCGCGCTGCTCAGCGCCGGCGCCAACGCGCGCAGCAACCCCTCGAGGTCCTCGATCGGTCCGCCGTTCGGACCGGTGTCCCACATCGCGCGCGAGCCGCTCGTGCGGCGATCGACGCGGTCGACGACGCGTTGCCACTCGAGCATCAGTTGCTGGCCCGCAGCGGCGCGATCTTCGAGCGCCAACGCTGAGTCGAGATCCTGGGCCGCGAGCACCGCGGCCACCGAGCGCGCCTCGCGGAACCAACCGGCGTCGAGCAGCGCCTCTCCCAGTTCGACCAGCAGCGGCGGCTCGGCGCCAGGCCCGCACGCGCGCGCGCAGCGCACGACGCGAGCCAGTCGCCGATCGCGCGGCGCGCCGTCCTCGTCGAGCACGACGCGCGGAAGGTCGGCGAGCCACTCGTCGACGGCTTCGCGGAACTGCCCCGCTGCGAAGCGTGCGCCGCGCAGAACAGGGCCCGCACGCGGCGCTTCGCCGCCTTCGCGAGCGGCGCGATGGAGCAGTCCGAGCGCGAGCGCGGACGGACGTTGCTCGAGCAGGATCTTCGCGCGTTCGCGGTCGCGCGCGCGGCCGGGCCGGGCGGCGAGCGCGAGCGACAGCTCGAGCACGCTGGCCTCCGAGACGCGCAGCACGCGCATGCGCCGCACGAGGTCTTCGACCTCCCCGTCGGTCAGGTCGCACTCGCGCAGCAGCGACACGGCGCGGCGCCAACCGCTGTGGTACTCGGGCTGGAACACCAGGCCCAGCTCGATCGACGCCGCCTGCACGCCGAGTTCGACCGAGTCGATCAGCGCCAGATCGGGGGCGTTCAAGCGCTCGACCAGCGCCGCGATGGCCTTGCGCGGCTCGTCGGCCTGCGCGTGGTAGCGCGCGAGCGTCGAAACGAAGTAGGTGCGCTCCCAGCCGTCGCGCGCGAGGGCCAGCGCGCGCTGCGCGTGCGTGAGAGCCTGTGCGTACTGCCGCGCGTTCGCTGCAGCCCAGCCGAGCCCGTGGTGCGCCCACGCGAGGCTCGGGTCGACGCGCGCGGCGCGCTCGAAGCGCGCCACACCGCTCGCGCCCTCCAGCCGACCCACCAGGTACAGCTCGACCGGATCGTCCGGACGCTGCTCGAGCGCCGCGCGATGACTCGCGAGGGCCTCGAGGCCCAGCAGATCGTCGACGGCGAGGATGTCCGCGAGGCGCCGCGGCGCGACCCAGTCGGGCGCGTGCTCCTGAGCGCGTTCCAGCGCCGCCCGCGCGCGTTCCCGCGCGGCCGCGCCCGGCGTGCGCGCCCAGGCTCGGGCCTCCTCGAGGGCGCTCGCCGCGACCTCACTGACCGGCTGCGCGGCGCTCCGGCGGACGGCCGTACGACAGGACAACACGAGCAGAACCAGCCCTGCAGCGCACGCGAGCCAGCTCGAGGCTCGCGCTTCCCGTCGACCGTGCATCGTCGCGCCGCTCAAGGTTGTCGCATCCTACGCGCCGAGGGCCGTCGTCCAAGACCGCGGCGCGCGGCGCCGGGGCTTGCACGCCACGCGAACTGGGATGCAATGGCGCGCATGCGCCCGCTCACACGATCCATGCGTCTCTCGTTCGTGCTGCTGACCCTGTGCGCAACGCTCGCGACGTTCGCCACGGGAGCATCCTCGCGCGCTCCGCAATCCAAACGCAGCGGAGCGCGAGCCACCGCGGAGCTGCGTCCGTTCGACGGCAGCTACGACGAAGCGCTCGCGCGAGCGATCGAGCGCAACGTGCCCTTGATCGCCCTCGCGATCGCGGAAGAGCACGGCAAGGAACTCGACGACGACATCCGCCAGTTTCGCGACGCCTTGTTCAACGCTCCTGCGCTCGCCGCTTCGGCCGAGCTCGCGGTCGTGGTGCTCGCGTCGAACGGCGTGCATCCGCCCAAAACCATCGAAGTGGTCGAGGGCGAGTCCAAGACCACGCGCCAGGTGTGCTCGGTGTTTCGGACCAGCTCCTGCCAGGCGCATCAGAAGCAGTTCGACCGCGTCTACGCCGAACACAACAACGAAGGCGAGCTCAGGAACCCGAGCGTCTTCCTGCTGGGAGTCGATCGCAAGGTCGTGCGCGCCTGGAACACGGGCAGCGTCCCCGAGTGGAGCGCGGTGGCCGCGGCGCAGTCGGAGCTGCAGAAGAAGCTCGGCGAGGGGCTGACCGAAGCGCAGTTCGGCGACGTGACGGCGCTGATGCCGCAGGGCGCGACCGCGGAGCAGAACAAGCAATGGGGCGGCGCGTTCACCGTGTGGGGCAAGGTGCTGGCGATCACGCAGGGGACGAAGTTCGCGACGGCGGCGCGCGAGGGGCAGACGCGCGCGCTCGCGGCGCTGGACGCGGCGCTGGCGACGGCGCGCGAAGGCCTCGAGAAGGAGGGCGCGGCGGTCGAGAGCTACAAGACGCTGCTCGCGCTGCAGCGCGAGTGGACCGGCACGGCGCGCGAAAAGGACCTAGCGCGCGAGGTGCTCGCAGCGGAGAAGCACAAGCTCGCCAAGGACGCGATCGCCGCTTACAAGCGCGAGCTCGAGGCCGAGGCGGTCTGGCGTCAGGCGGAGGAGTTCCTCGACGCCGGCAATGAGAAGGCCGCGCTCGCGAAGATGCGCGTGATCCTGCGCAAGTACGCCGGCTCGCCCGCGGACAAGCGTGTGCGCGAGCGCTTCCCCGAACTCGCCGCGGAAGAGGACGCGAAGAAGAACGGAGGCTGAGCCGGACGGCGTCGCGCCGAGTCCGCTCCAGTTCAGTCCAGCGTCGGCAGGAACGCTTCGAACACGCTGTCGTCGCCGACCTCGCGGTCGACGCGATCTTCGAGCTTGGCCGTGGCGAGCCAGGGCGCGAGCGAGTCGCCGCGCCCGCCGAACACGTTGCCCGTGTAGACGCGGATCTGGTCGACGAAGCCCGCTTCGAGGTAGCGCGAGAGCAACTGCGGCCCGGCCTCGAGCAGCACGCGCCGCACGCCGCGGTCCCACATCCAGCCTTGAACGTCGCGCAGCGCGACGTGGTCTTCCTCGCTCGCGTGCAACCCCGTCACACGGGCGCCGGCCTCGGTCAACGCGACGTGCCGCGCCGCGTTCGCGCCGGCCTGGCACAGCACGTGGATCTCTCCCGCGCCCTCGCCGGGCCCAGGCGCCTCGAACAAGCGGCCGTTGGGCGGCGTGCGCAGGTAGCTGTCGAGGATCACTCGCAGCGGAGGCTGCTTCGGATCGCCAGGCGGACGCACGGAGAAGCGCGGGTCGTCGGCCAGCACGGTCGTGACGCCGGTGACGATCGCGTCGACGCGGCCGCGCAGGACGTGAACCTCGCGCAGCGACTCGGGCCCGCTGATCCAACGCCCGGCGCCGATGTTGGCGGGAGGCGAGAGCTGGCCGGAGCGCGTCTGCGCCCACTTGGCGATCGTCCACGGCCGAGGCCGACGAACGCGGTCGACGTCGACCCAGCGCAGGAAGTGCGGCGCCACGCGCTCGAGCGGCGAGGCGTTGGGCACGAACTCCACTTCGACGCCGGCCTCCTGCAGCTGGCGCAGGCCAGCTCCGCGATGGCGCGGGTCGGGATCGAGCGCGCCGACGACGACGCGTTGGATTCCGTGGGAGCGGATCAGCTCCACGCACGGCGGGGTCTTGCCGTGGCTCGAGCACGGCTCGAGCGTGACGACGAGCGTGTCCGCGGCCTGCGCGCCGCCCTCGAGCTGAGAGGCCGCGGCGAACGCGTTCACCTCCGCGTGCGGGCCGCCCCAGTACTCGTGGAAGCCGCGCGAGAGCACGCGCCCGTTCGCGAGGAGCGCCGCGCCGACCGCCGGGTTGGGCGCAACCTCGAAGCGATGACGCCGGGCGCTCTCGCTGAGCTCGCTCAGGAGCTCGCGCAAGAACGTCTCGCCGAGTGTGTGCGTCGTCGCCTGAGTCATGCTGCCGGACATCTTCGACCCCTTCCGTTGCCGCCCAGCACTACCCTAGTCCTCCGCGCCGCGGCGACACAGGGTAGGACCTCCGGGAGGATAGGCGTTCCGAACGGGGTGTCGCCACGGATATCGGCGCGCGGGGCGGCCGCAACCGCGCCGACCTCGTCGAGCGAGCCCCTTTTTGGGCGCCGCGCCCTTCACCGGGGCCTGCGCAGCGGCAAACTACCGAGCTGGACACCGCATCCCCAACCCCAACGAACGCCTCCATGAGCACTGCTCCCATCCGAGTCGCCGTCACCGGCGCCGCCGGTCAGATCGGTTACGCGCTCCTCCCGCGCATCGCCTCCGGTCAGATGTTCGGCCCCAACCAGCCGGTCATCCTGCACCTGATCGAAGTCCCCGTTGAGAAGGTCATGGCCGCGCTCAAGGGCGTCGCCATGGAGCTCGAGGACTGCGCCTTCCCGCTCCTCCGCGACATCGTCATGACCAGCGACCTCGACGCGGGTTTCAAGGGCGTCAACTGGGCGCTCTTGGTCGGCGCCAAGCCGCGCGGTCCGGGCATGGAGCGCAACGACCTGCTCAAGGACAACGGCGCGATCTTCGTCGGTCAGGGCAAGGCGATCGCGAAGAACGGCGCGCCCGACGTGCGCGTTGCAGTCGTCGGCAATCCCTGCAACACGAACACCTGGATCTGCATGAAGGCGGCTGGCGGCCTGCCCGCCGAGCGCTTCAGCGCGATGACGCGGCTCGATCAGAACCGCGCGCAGGCGCAGCTCGCGCTCAAGGCCAAGGTCGCGATCAGCGAGGTCAAGAACGCGCTGATCTGGGGCAACCACAGCGCGACGCAGGTGCCCGACTTCTACAACGCCACGATCGGCGGCAAGTCGGCCGCTGACGTGATCGGCGACGAAGCGTGGCTCAAGGGCGACTTCTTCAAGACCGTGCAGCAGCGCGGCGCTGCGATCATCGCGGCGCGCGGCGTGTCGTCGGCGATGTCGGCGGCGAACGCGCTCGTCGACCACGTGCGCGACCTCGTCACTCCGACGCCCGCGGGCGAGTGGCGCTCGGTGTGCGTGTGCAGCGACGGCTCGTACGGAGTGCCGGCCGGACTGATCAGCTCGTTCCCCGTGCGCGTCGACGCCGCGGGCAAGTGGAGCATCGTCCAGGGCGTGCCCATGAACGCGTTCCTCAAGGAGAAGCTGGCCGCTTCGGTCGCCGAGCTCCAGGGCGAGCAGGAGATCGTCAAGCACCTGGTCGCCTGAACCAGCGCGCCGATCAAGTCGTCGCGGCCCCTGCGTGGAGTTGTCTCCGCGCCGGGGCCGCGACGCGTTTCGCCGCGTGCGCGCCAGCGCTCGCGTTCACTTCACCAGACCGAGTTCGACGATCCGGGCGCAGAAGGCGCGCGCGACCCACTCGCAGCCTTCGTCGGTCAGGTGCAC
>CALKYE010000267.1 GCA_938003765.1 uncultured Planctomycetia bacterium | reverse complement strand
CGCTCCACCGGCCAGATGGCGCGCCAGTGCGTGTTGTCGCGGACGACGCCCGGGTACAGCGCGCAGCGCAGGTCGTTGATCGTGTGATAGACGAGCACGAGATCGGGGCGAAGCTCGACTCCGCGCAGCGCGAGGTTGATCTGGCTCTCGAAGGTCGAGTAGCCCTGCAGGCCCAGGTTCACGACCTCCACCGGCTTGGGGAGCCCTGCGGCGTTGAGTTCCGCTTGCAGCAACACCGGCCAGTTCTTGAACGTCGAACTCGGCCCGATGCCGTAGGTGCTCGATCCGCCCAGGCACACGATGCGGTACGTGCCGGCGGGCTTCTCCCAGGTCGTCTCCGGCCCGTTGAAGCCCAGGCTGTTGTGCGAGACCTCGAGCGGACGTGGAGCGTCGAGTTTGAGCTGGAAGTTCGGCCGCCCGGCGTACGCGAGGTACGGGTGCGGGACGACGCGCGAGTTCTTCAGGCTCGCTTCGAACGGATCGAGTTTGTCGCGCGACAAGCCCGGCAGCGGAAGCGTGCGGCAAGCGAGCTCGAACACGATCACGAGCGCAGGCAGACCGAGGAGCAGCGCCAGCAGGCCGCGCTTCCACTTCGAGGCGCGCGCGCGAGGCGCCAGTGCGCGATCCACCTGGGAAGGCTCGGGCACCGGCGCGCCTCCGTCAGCCCTCGACGCGCACGCCGGACATTCCGAACGCGGTGCAGTGCTCGATCTTCACGCGCACGTTGCGGCCCACGAGTTCAGGCCCGCCCTCGAAGCTGACCGGCAGTCCGGTGTGCGAACGCGCCTGCACGATGCCTTCGCGCTTCTCGCTGACCTGTTCGACGAACACGTCGAGCGTGGCGCTCAGGCGCTCGCGCATGCGCTCGAGCTGCACCTGCTCGCAGATCTCGAGGAAGCGGCGATTGCGCTCGTTCTTGACCGCCTCGGGAACGTCGTCCACGAGGTCCGCGGCGCGCGTTCCGGGTCGCGGGCTGTACTGGAATACGTAGTTCAGCACGAAGCGTTGCTCACGCGCGGCCCGCGTCGACGCCTCGAAGTCCTCGTCGCTCTCACCGGGGAAACCGACGATCCAATCGGAGCCGAGTTCGATGTCGGGGCAATGCTCGCGCAGCAGTTCGGCGCGCTGTCGGTACAGATCGACGGTGTAGCCGCGCTTCATGCGCCGCAGGACTTCGTCACTGCCCGACTGGATCGGGAGCGGCAGGAAGCGATCCGCCTTGGAGCAGTCGCGCAGCGCCTGGGCCAGCGCTTTGGTCACGTACGCGGGATGGAGCGTCACGAGGCGGATGCGCTCGAGACCGCTCAGCTCGTTCAAACGCTCGATCAGATCGGCGAGCGCGGGTCGACCCTGTCGTCCGCGGCCGCCTTGTTCCGGCGCGAGGTCCTCGCCGTAGCTGTTGACGGTCTGCCCGAGCAGCGTGATGACCTGCGCGCCCTGGTCGATCATCCAGCGCGCCTCGTCGAGCAGCTCCGCGATGGGACGCGAGAGCACTCGTCCGCGGACGCTCGGGACGATGCAGAAGGTGCAGTTGAGGTCGCACCCGCGCATCACGGTGAGGTAGCCCAGCCGACCGCCGGTGTAGGGCTCGGGACCGCGATCGCTGTCCGGCGTCTCGTCGAAACCCAGGCGCGTGAGGCGCGTGGCCTTGCGCCCGAGGCCGGCTTCGCGGCGCGCGCGGAGTTCGTCGACCAGTTCGGGCAGGTGTTGGAACGAGCGCGTGCCGACGACCAGGTCGACCAGCGCGGAGCGGCCGAACACGTCCTCGCCCATCCGCTCCGCCATGCAGCCCATCACTCCGACGACGAGGTCGGGACGTCGGGCCTTGAGCGTCTTGAGCTCGCCCACCCAACTGAACACGCGCTCTTCGGCGTGCTCGCGCACTGAACAAGTGTTGAACAGTACGACGTCGGCCTCGGCGAGAGCTTCGGTGGTGACGTACCCGCGGCGGCGGAAGCGCCCTTCGACCGCCAGCGAGTCGTACTTGTTCATCTGGCAGCCGAAGGTCACGACGTGCACGCGCGGAGCAGCCACTGCAGGCGCGCTCTCGTCGACGACTCGTTCGGCTCGGGACTGGAAGCGGGGGATCGACATTCGGTCGGGGCGCTGCTCGGCGCCTGATCCCCCATTGTGCCCCATGCCGCGAACGCTGTCACGGCGCGCGATCGGTCGACGCCGCCACGGCAGCGCCAAACTCCGCGCGCTGAGCATGCGCAGAGCCACGCAGTGCAGCCTCACCGAGTCGGGCGCGAGGGCAGGTCTGTCCTCTCGCGAAGGCGGAATCGGCGCGCGACGAAGAGCTTGTGCGAAGCACGAAACGCTCGAAGCGAGGCCCGCAGGGCGATGGAGCGCCCGAAGGCGTCGATTGCGCCGACAGCGCAGCGAGTCGCGCCGACGGCGGCACGCGCGTTGCCAACGGCGCGCGCCGCCACGTGCTCGATCAGGACCTCGCACACGTCGACGCGGCGCGGATCGCCGACATGCAGCACCCCCTCTCTCGTCGACACCTTCTGCTCCCGATCGCGGCCGCGGCGCTGTGCGCCTGCCACGGCGAGTCCAGACACGTTCACCCGCCCGTCGCACCCTTCGACGTCTGGGAGCAAGAGCCCAATGACGCGCACTGCTGCGCCAACGATCTGGGCTGGATCGGCGTCGGAGACGAGTTCGTGATCGGCGGCTCGATCCGCGACGACAACCTCGATCCGTTCGACGGCTTCCAGCTCCGCGCTCTGGGCCCCTGCTCCGTGCGCTTCGCGCTCGAACCGCTCAACGGAGTGTCGGACCTCGACCTTTGCGTGTGGGACCCGCTGCTCGCGAACTTCGCCTTCTGCTTCGAGAGCTCCGCCGCCGTCGAGCAAGGAGTCTTCAACGTCCCCAGCGGCGGCGCTGCGTTCCATCTCGTCGTCGCCTCGTACATCGGCCACAGCGAATACCGCTTGTGGGTGCGCTGCGAACCTATCGGCCTGGGCTTGAATGCTGGCGAGGCGCCCGCTGCGGAGGCCAGCTCTCCCAAGGCGGGTCAGTTCGACGCCTATCGCCCGCTCGAGGAAGAGCCCGAGCCGAAAGCCGACTGGGGACCGGCGTGGATGCTGGAGTACGACCCGCAACTCGATCACGTCGAGCTCAGAGCGGGCGCGTGGCGCCGCGTGGACGAGGAGCTGTAGGCGACAGGCGCCGCGTCAGCTCGCGCTCGTGCGAGCTGCGCAACCTCGCAGCGCACCGCCGAGGAACTACTCGTCGCGCTCGTAGGTGTACACGCCCCACTGCCCCGACGTTTCCTCCACCGCGACCTGCAGGCGGCGGATGACGACGTCGGGGAAACGCGCGCTGAGCCGCCGAGCGAGTTCGCGCCCGACCCAGGCGGAGAGGTTCTCGGAGCTGGTGTTGTTGATCGGCAGCACGATCACGTCACCGGTGGGCGCCTTGTAGGAGAGCTCGAGGTAGTCCACCTCGGTCACGCCCTCCGCGGTGTGGCGGATCTTCAACGTCGGATGTTCGCCGGGCAGCAGCCAGTGCTCGTCGAGCTCGTCGACCAACCCGCGAACGACCGGCTTGACCTGCTTGAAGTCCAGCACCAAACCGTGCGGCCCCAGTCGTGCCTCGATCGCGACGCGCACGCGGTAGTTGTGACCGTGAAGGCGCTCGGACGAGCCGTCCGGGAAGATGAGAAAGTGGGCCGCGGAGAACTTGAAGTACTCCTTGGCGACCTCGATGGACCAGCGTTCCATCCCGTCAGGGTAGCGCGAAGGTAGGACGCGCTCGCCGTCGTTTGTTGCTTGCGACACGCCCGCGCCGCCGCGAGCGCGAGGCGCTGAGTCGATCTGCTACATTCGCGCGGATGTCCGTCGCGACGCGCACTGTGCACTGCCGGTCCCTCGGCATCGAGTTCGAGGTCCTGGCCGACGACGCCATCATCGGCCCCGCGATCGAGCGCGGCGCCTGGGCCGACCACGAGACGGCCTTGTTCCGCGCGCACCTTTCGCCCGGCGAGTGCGCGGTCGATCTGGGCGCCAACGTCGGGTGGTTTGCGGCGCAGGCCGTGCTCGCCGGCGCGGTGGTGCACGCCTTCGAACCGGCCCCGCACATCGCCGCCGTGTGCGAGCGCAACGTTCGACGGGCGCTGGCGAAGCGGCCCGGTGAAGCGCACGTGCACCGCGTCGCGGCCGGCGCTGAGCGCGGCAAGGCGCTGATCGCGCTCGCCAACCGGAACTTCGGCGACAACCGCGTCATCGACCCTGGGACGCAGCGACCGGCGGACATGGGCGACGGCCAGCAGCTCGAGATCGAAGTGGCGCCGCTCGACGAGTTCGTGCGCGGACCGATCCGCATGCTGAAGATCGACACGCAGGGCTCCGAGTGGCTCGCTCTGCAAGGCGCCCGTCGCGCGCTGGCCGCCAGCCCGCGCCTGGGTTTGCTCATGGAGTTCTGGCCGTACGCGCTGCGAGGCGCCAGCGCTCGCGAGCTGCTCGAGTTCCTGCGCGACCAGGGCTTCACCCTGGGCAAGGCCACGTCCGCGCCGTACCCGATGAGCGTCGACCGCATCCTGCGCCAGGTCGCGCAGCGCGATCCCGTCAAAGGCGGCATCGATCTCTACGGCGCGCGCGGCACGGACTTTCACGTGCTCGGCCCCCTCGCACGTCTGCACGGCCTGCTGCGCAGCATCAAGGAGCAGTGATGGACACGATCGACTTCCATCTTCATCTGTTCTCGCGCCCGTACTTCGATGCGCTGGCCGGCCAGTCGCCGCAGCCCGGCTCTCCCGACGAACGTCTCGCGCGCGCAGCGCAGCGCGCCGGCATCGAATTGCCCTCGCCGGACCTGGCCGCGCATGTCGCGCGTTGGATCGAGCAGTTCGATCGCCACCAGGTCGCGCACGTCGCCGCATTCGCAAGCGCGCCCGAGGAGGCGCCGGCGCTCGCGGAGGCTGCGCGTCTCGCTGGCGGCCGCATCACACCGTTCGCACTGGTCAATCCGACCGTGGACGGCGCCGCCGCGCGCGTGCGAACCCTGCTCGAGTCAAAGGGCTTCCGCGGCGTGCTGCTGTTCCCGGCGCTCCACCACTACGACGTGTCCGGACCCGCGTGCCGCGAGCTCCTCGGTGTGCTCGACGAGCACCGCGCCGTCGCCTACGTCCACTGCGGCCTACTGGTCGTCAAGCTGCGCGACCTGCTCGGCCTCCCTCGCACGAGCGACCTGCGTTTCGCCGCCCCACTCAATCTGATTCCGGCGGCCAACGCCTTCGCCAACGCGCGCTTCGTCATCCCGCACTTCGGCGCCGGCCTGTTCCGCGAGACGCTGCTCGCGGGCGCGCAGTGCCCGAACGTCTTCGTCGACACGTCCTCGTCGAACGCCTGGATACGCACGCAGCCGGCGGCGCTGAGCCTGCGCGACGTCTTCGCGCGCGCGCTGGCAGTGTTCGGCGCGGGCCGCGTGCTGTTCGGGACGGACTCCAACACTTTCCCCGCGGGCTGGCGCGCCGACCGTCGCGACGAGCAACGCCTCGCGCTCGAGGAACTCGGCGCGTCGAAGGCCGACCAGGAGCTGATCTTCGCGGGCAACGCGCGACGCCTCCTCGCGCGCGAGTGAAGCCCGCCACGCTCAGTTCGGAACGGGCGCGTCGACGCGCGGCGCCTGTCCGCGCAGCACCGAGTTGTCGCTGAACAGCGCGCGCTGATCGATCACGGGCGTCGTGAGCAGCGCCTCGACGTCGATCTGTCCCGACTGCGAGTACGCCGCCAGAGCGTTGCCCCACGTCGTCTGCTCGACGTGCTCGGCCGGCACGCCGCGCTCGAGCATCAACTTGGCGGTCTTGGGCACGCCCAGCGGATCCGACACGCCCCAGTCAGCGGAGCTGTCGACGATGATCTGGCGCGGGCCGTAGCGCTTGACGATCTCGCACATGCGCTCCGAGCCCATCTTGGTGTGCGGGTAGATCGTGAACGCGGCCCACGCGCCGGCGTCGAGCACGTCGCGCACGGTCTCCTCGTTGTTGTGGTCGATCACCAGCTTCTCCATCGGCTGACCGACCTCGCGCGCCACCGCGATCGAGCGCTGGATCCCGCGCTTCTTGTCGCGGTGAGGCGAGTGCACCATCACGACCATGTCGTGCTTGCGCGCGAACTCGAGCTGCCAGACGTAGGCGCGCTCCTCGGCGGCCGAGATCTCGTCGTAGCCGATCTCGCCGATCGCGACGACGCCCTCCTTGAACGCGAAGCGCGGCAGGATCTCGAGCACCTCGCGCGCGAGGCCCTCGTTGTTGGCCTCCTTGCTGTTGAGGCCGATGCAGCAGTAGTGCGCGATCCCGAACTGCGACGCCCGGAAGCGCTCCCAGCCCAGGATCTGCGAGAAGTAGTCGACGAACGCGCCCACGGTGGTGCGCGGCTGTCCGATCCAGAACGCGGGCTCGATCACCGCGCGGATCCCGGCGCGGGCCATGGCCTCGTAGTCGTCCGTGGTCCGGCTGATCATGTGGATGTGCGGATCGAAGAAGCGCATGTCAGCGAACCTGGGCGAGAGTCGAGGAAGCGGGGTCGAGCGCGGCCCAGGCCGTGCTCGCGGCGCGGCCGGCCAGCGCCTCGGTCAGGATCTGGCGCACGAAGGGATCGGATTCGATCGCGAGCGCGGACTGCAGGCGGTCGAGCTCGCGCGCCCGTGCGAGCGCGAGTCCGGCGCCGGCGCGTCCACGCGGAGAACCTTCGCGCAGCTCTCGCTCGAGCTGCTCGAGTCCGCGCGCTCCGGCGTGGCGCCCCAGGCAGATCCACAGCTCGGGATGGATCGCGCGTCCGGCGCTGCGGCGTTCTTCGACCAGGTCGAGCGCCATGCGCGCCAACTCCGCGTCGAGCCTGGTGTCGAGCCCCCACACGCGCCACATCGGCGCCTCGATGAACAGGCACTTGATGATGGCCTGACGCCAGGCCACGTCGTCGAAGCGCTTCACCGGGAAGGGCGTGTCGCAGCACGCGGCCTCGAAGATCGCGCGCATGCTCGAACGCGCGCCCTCGCCAGCGCGCCACACGAAGCGCTCCGGAGCGGGCAGGTGCGCCAGCGACTTGTACAGCGCGCACATCTCGCCGATGTCGGCGTACTTGAAGGCCTCTTCGAGCACGCGAACGCCGCGCTCGGCGCCCAGGTCGGGCAGCGAGAGCACCAGAGCGACGCGCGCGCACTCGAGCGTGCTCCAGCGCTCGCTGCTCCAGCCCTCCAACGCCTTGCGCGCCGCGGCCTGCTCGCTCGCAGACGGCGCGAGCGGCCCGCGCGGCATGTAGCGGCTGGCCTGCGAAAGGAGCTGGCAGAACCGGTCGTCGTCGGCGCCCGCCGCCAGCTCGGCCCGGGCGACATCGAACCAGGCCCTCTGAGGCGCGCTCAGGCGCGGCGCGAGGGCGGCCAAACAGACATCGAGAGAACTCATCGGTGCGCGAAAACCTCGGAGGGCGCGGCGCTCACGGCTTGCTGCGCGCGAGCCCCAGGTCGAGCGCCATGGCCGCGTAAGCGGTGGAGGCCAGCACATCGTAGCGCGAGTGCAGGAAGTCCCCCGTGGAGCCATCGTCGTATTGACACTTCACGACGTGCGGACGCAGTCGCGCGTGCCAGGCCTCGCGCTCGGCGGCCGGCAGCTCGTTGATCGCCAGCGCGCAGTAGTAGTGCCCGAAGAAGTAGAAGTAGCCCGCGTTGGCGTAGTACGCCTCGTGCGGAACGGGCCGCATGCGCGCGACGTCGAGGAAGCGATGGTGCTCGAAGAACGACCCGAGCCCTTCGCGAATCTTCTCGTCGGTCACCCACGGCGTTCCGGTGCGCCGCAGCACCCAGTTGCAGATCTGGATGCGCCCGAGCGAGCCCTTCACGTTGTTGATGTGCTCACCGCCCGTGATGCGCGGCACAGGATTGAGGTCGTACTCGTACGCGCCGTTCGGCAGCGCGCACCCGCGCACGTACTCGATCGCGCGCGTGCGCAGGCCCTTGTCCGCGAACCAGCCGCGTCGCTCCGCCTCGTCGAGCGCGTCGATCACGACCGCCGTCGCGAAGCTCGTCGCCCACTTGGGACGCTGTGTGAACGGCGGATCGTCGTAGTACCCCCAGCCGCCGTCGTGCGTCTGGTTGCGCTCGAGCATCTCCATGAACGCCCGGCCGCGCGCGCCGATCTTGGCTTGCCACTTGGCGTCGGCGAAGCGCGCGTCGTCCAGCGCGACCGTCGCGCACACCACGCCGTAGAGCGCGGGCCACATGTAGTCGACGTCCCAATCGCTTCCGCGCGCCGGGAGTCGCGTCGTGCACAGCCACTCCATGCCGCGCTCGAGCGACGCGCGACGCTCCGGCGTCTCCTCGCACTGCATCAGCGACATGAGCGCCAGCTCGATCGCCGCCAGTTGCCAGGTGTAGTAGGTCTCGGGACTGAACCCCAGTTCCATGACGCTGTCGGGCGCGCTGCCGCCCCACGAACCGTCGGGGTTCTGCGAGGTCACGATGAAGCGCAGCGAACGCTCGAGCGAGGTCCGCGCCTGCGCGGGGGGCATCGTCTCGGGAACGTCGAGCGCGGTGCGCAGTTCCTTCTCCTGCGGGGCCGGCGCGCTCTCCTGCGCCCACGCCGTGGCGCCCAGCAGCACGACCGCCAGCAGCTTCATGCGCCGCCCTTCTTCCCAGAGTCTTCGTCGTCTTCGGCCTGTTGGAGATCGAGCAGCTTGAAGCGCGCGCGGCGCAGGCTGACTTCGGCCTTCGCGTTGGCGCGTCGGAGCGCGACTTCCGCGTCCCGCGCAGCGGCTTCGGCGTCGCGGAGCTTCTTCTCGTGCTCGCGCTGCTGCTTGGGCAGGAGCACGTTGCGCTCGTCCTCGAAGCGCTGCTGCGACAGCTCCAGATCGCGATTGGCGAACTCGAGCTGCTTGCGGTGGCGCGAGAGCACCAGCTCCTTGGTGTCCTTGGCGAACTGGTCCTTGGCGTAGGTCGCCTCCATCTCGCGCAGCTCGAGCTCGGCCTCGTCGCGGCGCTGCTTGGAGCGATCGAGAGATAGCGTCGCGGCCGCCAACTCGCGGGGCGCCACGCGCTCGACGAAGTGCTCCAACGCCATCTGCGCCTCGCTCAGCGCCTTGCGCGACTCGTCGAGCTTGCGCTGCGCCTCCGCGCGCGACTGAGTCTGCTCGAGCTCCTCGATCTCGAGCTCCATCTGCGCCAGCTCGAGGTCGTGGGCGCGCTTGCTCGCCTTGCGCGCCTTGGCGCGCTCCGCCTTCTCATTGCTCGCGGCGCCAGGCCCCGAATCGGACTTTGCGCCAGCGGCGGCGACGCCGTTCTGGGATGCGGCAGCCTCGTCCTTGGGACGGGCGTTGACCGCGAAGACACACGAGGAGAGCGAGAGCGCCAGCGCGAGCGCCGCCAGCGAGGAGCGCACGGTCACGCTCGCAAAGGGGGACGAGGTCATGGGTTCGACTCTGGGGAGTTGGGACGGGCGCGTGAGCGCGTTGAATCGCCCCACTATGCGCATCCGGGCGGCGCCGTGGAATGCGTGCGACCGGCCTTTTGCACGAGCACGAGCGGCCTTGGGGCCCGCGGCGCAGGGCTGCTACCCTTGCGAATTGACCTTCAGCTCCCGCGCGACGCGCCGGGAGCGCAGCGAACCCCAGCTCCGCCCTCAAGCACACCATGACCCACGGCGCCTTCCGCACTCCCGTCCCCGTCAACGAGCCGGTCAAGGGCTACGCCCCGGGCAGTCCCGAACGCGCCAGCCTGAAGGCCGAACTCGCGCGGCAGGCCGGTGAGCAGCTCGAGATCCCGCTGGTCATCGGCGGCCGTGAAGTGCGCACAGGCGACCTCGAGACGATCACGGTCCCCCACCGGCACAGCCATGTGCTCGCGCGCGTGCACCGCGCCGGCCCCGAGCACGTCGCGCAGGCCATCGACGCCGCGAGCGCCGCCAAGCGTGATTGGGAAGCTCTGCCGTGGGAGGAGCGCGTGGCCGTGTTCCTGCGCGTCGGCGAGCTGCTCGCCGGCCCGTGGCGCGACCCGATCAACGCCTCGACGATGCTCGGTCAGTCGAAGACCGTCCACCAGGCCGAGATCGACTCGGCCTGCGAGACGATCGACTTCATGCGCTTCAACGCGCACTACGCCGAGCGGCTCTACAGCGAGCAGCCGCAGTCCTCGCCCGGCGTCTGGAACCGTCTGGAGCACCGTCCGCTCGACGGCTACGTGTTCGCCATCAGCCCGTTCAACTTCACTTCGATCGCGGCGAACCTCGCGACGGCGCCGGCGATGCTCGGCAACACCGTCGTGTGGAAGCCCGCCAGCACCTCGATCTACTCGAACTACAAGCTGATGAAGCTCTACGAGGCGGCCGGGCTGCCGCCGGGCGTCATCAACTTCGTCCCGGGCGCGGGCGCGGTCGTCGGCGACGCGGGCATCGCGGACCGTCGCTTGGCCGGCGTGCACTTCACCGGCTCGACCGGCGTGTTCAACGGCATCTGGTCGACGGTCGGCAAGAACATCGCCAAGTTCGGGCAGTACCCGCGCCTGGTCGGCGAGACGGGCGGCAAGGACTTCGTGTTCGCGCACGCTTCTGCGAACCCGACGGCGCTCGCGGTCGCGCTGGTGCGCGGCGCGTTCGAGTACCAGGGACAGAAGTGCTCGGCCGCGAGCCGCGCCTACATCCCGCGCAGCCTGTGGAAGAGCGTCTCGGAGCAACTCGGCGCGATGCTCGCGCAGGTGAAGATGGGCGACGTCGCCGACTTCACCAACTTCGTGGGCGCGGTCATCGACAAGCGCTCCTACGACAAGCTCTCGGCCGCCGTGAACGCTGCGAAGAGCTCCAGCGCCGCGCGCGTGATCTTCGGCGGCAAGTGCGACGCGAGCACCGGCTGGTTCATCGAGCCGACCGTGATCGAGGCGCTCGACCCCAAGTACGACACCATGTGCACCGAGCTGTTCGGGCCCGTGCTCACGCTGCACGTGTACGACGACGCCAAGTACGCCGAGACGCTCGAGCTGTGCAACTCGACCAGCGACTACGCGCTCACCGGCGCGATCTTCGCGGACGATCGCGCGGCGGTCCGCCAAGCCGTCGAAGCCCTGCGCTTCGCGGCCGGCAACTTCTACGTGAACGACAAGCCCACGGGCGCCGTCGTCGGCCAGCAGCCCTTCGGCGGCTCGCGCGCGTCGGGCACCAACGACAAGGCGGGCTCGATCCTCAATCTGCTGCGCTGGGTCAGCCCGCGCACGATCAAGGAGACCTTCGTTCCGCCGACCGATTGGCGCTATCCGTTCCTCGCCGGTCAGTGAGCGGCGTGCGATCCGCGCGAGCGCCAGTAGGCTGGTGGCGTGAAGACGTCGACCGCACTGCTGGGCCTCGCGCTGGTCGCTGCCGCGCTGATCGGCGCGACGCGCTGGCTCGACAGTGACGCGTCGAGCGCAGCGCTGGCGGCGGCGCCGCGGCGCACGTCTCAAGACGCACCTGCCGGGCCTGCGTCCGCTGGGCCCGTTGCTGTCGATGCCCCAGCGGGCGAAGCCGCGACCCGCGAGGGCGAACATCGCGAGCTCGTCTCACAGGGCGCGACGCCAACGGTCGAAGCCTCGCGTCGAGCGGTGCGCACTCTGCTCATCGTCGACGCGCGCACTGGCGAGCCCATCGGCGGCGCGGAAGTGCGCTACGAATCGCTCGAGCCTGGAGCGAGCGAGGCGTCGCACAGGGCGACCAACCCCGACACCTGCGACGCCTGGATGCGCGAACCCGGGCCGAGGGTGCTGAGCGCGGACGACGGGCTGGCGGAGCTCGACACCGAACTCGGTCGAGCTTGTGTCGCCTGCATCGCGCACGGAGAGCTGTTCGCGCGAGCCGCGTTCCAGCCGGACGAACAAGGCGTGAAGTCGGTGGAGCTGCTCCCCGATGGCGCCGTCGAAGTGCTCGTGCTCGGACCGGACGGAGCGCCGGCGCCCAAGATCGAAGTCGCGCTGCGCTCGCGCATGCACCAATCCATCGTCGATCGACGCCTCACGCGCACCGACGGGGAGGGTCGCGCGCGCTGGCCGCACGTCGCGTTCGAGTCCGTCAGCGGAGATCCACCGTCGTCGGTCGCGGTCGTCGGGCTCGCGGCGCCTGGCGGAGAAGTCCCGATCGACCCGCTGGCGCTGCCGGGCGAGCCTGTGATCCTGCGCCTGGGCGCGAGCGGGTCTGTCGAAGTCGTGGCGCGCGACCTCGACGGCGAGCCGCTGAAGGCGGGCAGCGTCGAGCTCAGCATCGACAACTCGCCGGACGAAGCAGCGCCCTCGTTCTGGAGGTCGAGTGAGTACGTCAGCGTCGGGTTCACCAACGGCCGCGCCCTGTTCGAGCACGTCCGACTCGGCGAGGCGCTCATCGCGAAGCTCGAGCCTCCGGGGGCCGCCGGGCCGATCCGCCGGCGACTGCGCGGACCACGCTCCGCGGGTGAGCGCGCGGTCGTCGAGTTCAAGCTCGGCGAGGACCAGCCGGCCGTGGTCGTGCGCCTGGTCGACGAGGCCGGCGCGCCGCTCGCGGAGCGCAACGTGCGCTGGACCGTGAGCGTCGCGAGCCAGTTCAGTCGCTCGGCGAACGACGGAGAGCTTCGAACGGACTCGGGCGGCGAGATCGAGTTGCTGCTCGACCCGAAGTGGCCCGCCGGTGGACAGCGCACGCTGCGCGTCGTTCTCGACAGCGACGAGCCCTACCCGCCTCAGGCGCGCCTGGATCTCTCCCGCTCGTTCAGCCCCGGTCGACACGAACTGGGCGAACTGGTCCTCCGCCCACCGCCGCTCATCGCGGCTGGACGCGTTGTCAATGCCGACGGCGCTCCCGCGCCGGACGCACGAGTCAGCGTGCAGGAACTGCGCGAGCAGGACGAGGAGACCCTGGACGTGCTCGACGACGAAATCGGCTGCGACGCCGAGGGGCGCTTCGTGCTGCGCGGCGAGTTGCGCGCGACGCGCATCAATCTCCGCGCGCAGACGAAGTCGGCGCGCAGCGCTGAACTCTCGTGCGCCGTCGGCACGGACAATCTCGAGCTGACGCTGGTCGAGGGCGGCGTCATCGCCGGACGGGTGCTGCTCGACACGCCCGCTGGGGCGGCAGCGCTCTCGGTCACCGTCAAGTGCGACGAGCGCAGCCAGCGCACGACCCGGGACCTCGAGGAGAACGGCGAGTTCCGCTTCACCCATCTCGATCCGGGGGAGTGGGTCCTCTCCATCGCCTCCAAAGGTTTCGGCGACTCGAACAACGTTCTCGAACTCCCCGGCCTGCACGTGCCCGCAGGCGGCGAGTGCGCCGATCCGCGCTTGAAGGAGATCGACCTGCGCGGCCGGGTTGCGACCCTGATCCTCGAGCTCGCGCCGCCGCTGCCGAGCGACCGCGTGATGGGCATGGTGTTCATCACTCCGCGCCCGCGTCCGTCGGGGACACAGCAGCCCCCCATCCAACGCATCGTCATGGACCGCACGCTCGAAGTCGCGGCCGACGCGGAGAGCTTCGACGTCCGCGTGGTGGCGACGGGGTTCCGAGTGGCCGAACGCAAAGAGGTGCGCGGCGAAGTTCGCATCGAGCTCGAACGCGGCCCGCAGATCCGGCTGCGCGCGCCCGCCGGGTTCGAGTTGCCCGAGCCGCCCTACCACCTCAAGCCGTTCCTCCAGGAGGTCGGCGCGACGGTCGGCATCGCCGGACACTTCCAGAACGCCTCGCTCGGCGCCGATCGCGAGGTGCGCGTCTACGCGCCGGGCGCGGGCGAGTACGAGGTCGTCTGGCTGTTGGAAACGCGCCTGGAGTCGAGCATGTCCACGTCGCCGATCTCAGTGAAGACGCCGCAGCGCGTGCGCGTCGTCGAGAGCTCGGTCGAGCAGGTGATCGACCTCGAGCCGCCGCTCGAGGAGATCGCCGAGGCCCTGCGCACGCGCGACTAGCGGCCGCGATCTCGCGTTCCTCCAAGCTCGCCTCGCGCCCGAGCGCCGTGCGCCGCGCGCCGGGGACGGAAAAGGGCCTGCCACCGGCTTGAAGCACGTTGGCAGACCCAAGAAGGAGGAGATGAACGACTTTCGGTCGGGTGCGCGCGCGAACTGAAGCGCGCGAGCGGCGCCGGAACCGATGAGTCGAGAGCGGGTCGACGTGAACTCGCGGCGCCTCCCAGGCCGACAAGGAGCGCGTTCCCTGCGCCACGCGCGGCGCCTACCATGCCGCGCTCGGATCCCCGCCCCCAACCGTGCGCCGCCCCCAATCCAGCTCCAAGACCCGCGTCGCCGTCGTCGGGGCCGGCTTCATCGCCGAGTTCCACCTCGAGATCCTGCGCGGCACGCCCGACGTCGAGCTCGTCGCCGTCTGCGACGCCGACCTGGTCAAGGCGCAGAGCTCCGCGCGTCGCCACAAGGTTCCGCACGCCGTCGGCTCGATCGCCGAGCTCGCGCCGCTGTCGATCGACGTGGCGCACGTGCTCGTCCCGCCCAACCTGCACCTGGCCGTGACGCGCGAGCTGCTCGAACACGGCATCGGCGCCTTCGTGGAGAAGCCGCTCGCGCTCTCCACCGCCGACGCGAGCGTGCTGCGCGAGCTCGCCGAAGCGCGCGACGTGGTGCTCGGCGTGAACCACAACGCCGTGTTCCACCCGGCCTTCCAGGGCCTGCTCGAGCGTCTGCGCTCAGGCGAGATCGGCCGCGTCGAGCACGTGCGCGTGTGCCTGTCCGTGCCGCTGCGCCAGCTCGACGCCGGCGACTTCTCGCATTGGATGTTCCGCGAGCCGCGCAACATCATCTTCGAGCAGTGCCCGCATCCCTTCGCGCAGCTCGTCGAACTCGTCGGCGGCGTGCGCGTGCTGCACACGACCATGCTCGGCTCGCGCGAACTCCAGCCGGGCCAGATGTTCCACGAGCGCTGGGTCGTGGCCGGCCGCGGCGAACGCGGCTCGGTGGAGCTGTTCCTGCACTTCGGCGCGGCCTTCACGCGCAGCACGCTCGAGGTGTTCGGCTCGGACGGCTCGCTCGAAGCGGACCTGTTCCACAACCACCTCGCCGGCGAGTCCAAGACGCTCTACCTGGACTTCTGGAACAGCTTCCTCGCCGGCTGGCGGCGCGGCGGCGAGCTGCGGCGCAGCGCGCGCGCAGTGCTCACCGACTACTTGAAGCTCACGCTCGGACTGGGCGCGCGCCAGGACGCGTTCTTCGCCGGCATGCGCGGCTCGATCCGCGCGTTCCACGCCGCGTACCGCTCCGGCGCGCCTCTCCCCGCCGACGGACGCACGGGCGAGCAAGTGCTGGCCTGGTGCGAGTCCGCGACGAGCTGGATCACCGAGAAGGCGCCGCCGACGCCCGCTCTCCCGCCCGCGGGCGCGGCGCGACCCGGGGAGATCGTGGTGCTGGGCGGCACGGGCTTCATCGGCAAGCGCGTGCTCGCGCTGCTGGTGGAGCGCGGCGTTCCGTTCACCGTCGTGGTGCGCCGCGCGCACGCGCTGCCGCCGTTGCTCGTCGAAGCTGCCGCGCGCGGGCAAGCGCGACTCGTGCGCGGAAGTCTCGAGGACGCGAGTTCGCTGCGTGAGGCGCTGACCGGCGCCGCGTGCGTGCTGCAGCTCGCGACGGGCAACGGCCCCACCTGGGAAGTCGTGCAGCGCGCGATGGTCGACGGCACGCGCGCGGTCGCCGAGCTCGCGCTCGAGTGCGGCGTGCGACGCTTCGTCTTCGCTTCGACGATCGCGGCGCTGTACCTCGGCGCCGATTGCGGTTCGAGCGAGATCGCGGACTCGCTCGAGACCGATCCTGAGCCCGACGGCCGCTCGCTCTACGCGCGCGGCAAGATCGCCACCGAGCGCGCGCTGGTCGAGCTGCACCGCACCAAGGGCCTGCCGCTCGTGATCGCGCGACCGGGCGTGGTGCTCGGACGCGGCACGGCGCTGCAGCACTCCGGCCTGGGCCTGTGGGTGCGCGACAATCACTGCGTCGGTTGGGGCCTGGGCGACAAGCCGCTGCCGCTGGTGTGGGTCGACGATGTCGCGAGTGCGCTCGTCGCCGCGGCGCTGCACCCGACCGACGAGCTGCACGGCAAGGCGTTCAACCTGTGCGCGAACCCCGGACTCACCGCGGAACAGACGGTCGCCGCGCTGCGCGAGGTCACCGGACGCGCGCTGCGCTTCCACCCGCGCTCGCTCCTGCTCAGCCAGTCGATGGAGGTCGGCAAGTGGCTCGTGAAGAAGGTCGGCGGACGCAAGGACGCCGCGTTCCCCAGCTACCGCGACTTGAAGAGCCGTGAGCTCGCCGTGCCGCTGCGCTGCGAGCTCGCGCGCGGCGTGCTCGGCTGGCAGCCGCTCGAAGAGCGCCAGGCCTTCGTCGAGCGCGTGCTGGCGGCGATGACCATCGACGACACGACGCCCAACGTGGGTTAGCGCCGTGGCCGCGCCCCACCTGCTGCACGTCTTCTCGACCTTCGTGCCGGCGGGCCCGCAAGTGCGCGTGGCCAAGCTGCTCAGCGCGCTCGACTCGAGCTGGCGCCACTCGATCGTCGCCATGGACGGCAGGCTCGATGCGCGCGCGCTCGTCGCGCCGACGCTCGACGTGCGCTACCTCGACGCTCCGCCCAAGGCGGGTTCGCTCGCCACGGTGCGCGCGATGCGGCGCGTGCTGAAGCGCGAGAAGCCGCGGCTCGTGCTCACCTACAACTTCGGCGCGATCGACAGCGTGATCGCCGCGCGCTCGCTGGGATTGCCGCACGTGCACCACGAGGACGGCTTCCTGCCCGACGAAGCGCACGGCTTCAAACGTCGGCGCATCTGGATGCGACGCGCAGCGTTCGGGACGGCGACGGAGCTGGTCGTGATCTCGCGCAACCTCGAGCGCATCGCGCGCGAGCTGTGGCGCGTGCCGGAGGAGCGATTGCACTACATCGCCAACGGCATCGAGGTCGAGCGCTTCGCCGAGCGCGACGGCGCCCCCGCGTTGCGAGCGGAGCTCGGCTGGCCGCCCGAAGCGCTCGTCGTCGGCGCCGTCGGACACCTGCGGCCGGAGAAGAACCTGCGTCGACTGTTCGACGCCGCCGCGCGCGCCTCGCGCGAGGTCGACGTGCGACTGCTCGTGCTGGGCGACGGCCCCGAACGCGCCGAGCTCGAGCGCCTGGCCGCGCAGCCGCCGCTCGCCGGCCGCGTGCGCTTCGTCGGCTACCAGGCCGATCCGCGCGCGCACTACCGCTGCATGGACGTGTTCGCGCTCACCTCGGACACCGAGCAGATGCCGATCGCGCTGCTCGAGGCGATGGCGAGCGCGCTGCCCGCGGTCGCGACTGATGTGGGCGACGTGCGAGCGATGCTGCCTGACGAACAGGCGCGCTACGTCGTGCGCCTGGGCGGCGAAGAGTGCGTCGCGGGGCTCGCGAACGGCCTGGTCGAATTGGGCCTCGATACGCGACTGCGCCAGCGCATGGGCGCGGCCAATCGCTTCCGCTGCCGGACGCAGTTCGACCAGGCGAGCATGGTCGAGGCCTACCGAGCCCTCTACGGCCGGGCGCTGCAGCCCTCGAAGGGCTAGCGCCGCCCTCGTGGCGTGCGGCGCGCGTGTATCATGCGCCGCTCGGTCCAGCGGCCGAAACGCGCTCGAAGCCGAGCCGCGCGCCGCGCACTCCGACCCGGCGTCTCCACCGACCCATGTCCAAAGCCGCACGCCCCTCCCCTACGCGCCCGCAGGCTCCCGCAGCAGAGCGCGGCCAACCCGCCCAGGCGTCCGAATCCATGCAGCGATCGAGCTCCCGCCTCACGCAGGAACAGGCCCGCACCCTGACCAGCATCGTCGCGCGCGCCTTCGCCCAGACCCAGACCATGATCTGGATCGCCAACCACCGCAAGGACAAGCGGCCCGGTGATCCCAAGGTCGGCGGCCACCCCGCTTCGTGCGCGAGCTCGATGCACATCCTGGCCGCGCTGCACCTGATGGCGCGCGAACCGCAGGACTACGTGTGCTGCAAGCCGCACGCGTCGCCCGTCGACCACTCGCTCCACCACCTGATGGAGCTGTTCCGCCGCGAGGATGGAACCTGGCTCACGCACGACGAGCAGAAGCGCGCGATGCACACGCTGCGCGCGTTCAAGACGGCGGAATACCCCGACGTCTTCCAGAGCTACCACGCGCGCTCCGATCCGGATTCGTTCCACTTCCTGCCGTCGGGTTCGGTGGGCATCCCGCCGGTGGTGAGCGTGTACCTCGCGCTCGCGTACCAGTACGCCAACGACCACGGCTGGGAGGTTCCGCAGGGCGCGCACTTCTGGTCGCTGATCGGCGACAGCGAGTTCCGCGAGGGTTCGCTGCTCGAGTGCCTGCCCGACGTCGCCGAACGCCAGCTCGGCAACGTGACCTGGATCATCGACTACAACCGCCAGAACCTGGACGGCACGCGCATCCCCAACGAGCGCACGCTGCACGGCGCCGACTGCGACCGCATCGAGCGCACCGCGGCCGCCAACGGCTGGCGCGTGATCCAGTTGCGCCACGGCGCGTTGCGCGAGCGCCTGTTCGCGAAGAAGGGCGGCGACGCCTACCGCTCCGTGTTCGAGGGCAAGCTCGGCGACTACGAGTACCAGATGCTGCTGCTCGCGCGCGACGCGGGACTGATGCGCAAGCGCGCGATCGAACTCGCGCCCAAGTGCGCGGAGCTGGTGCGTTCGCTCAGCGACGAGGAGCTGATCGCCTCGTTCGAGGACGTCGGCGGCCACGACCTCGAGCGCCTGCTCGCGGCCTACGAAGAAGCTCGCCAGCCGAGCCCCAAGCCCACGCTGATCATCGCGCACACGATCAAGGGCTGGAACCTGGAGTGCCGCGCCGATCCGTCGAACCACTCGGCCCTGCCGGACGAGAAGGAAGTGCGCGGATTGCTCGAGCGCGCCGGACTCACCTTCGAATCGCCCTTCGAACTGTTCGACGCGAACAGCGCCGAGGGCCGCTTCCTCGCAGCGCGCCGCGACAAGTACCGCACGGGCATGCGCCAGCACGCCGAACTGCGCGAGCGCAACCGCGCCTGGATCCGCTCCGCGATCGAGCGCGACGGCGGCGTGCCGGAGGCGCTGCAGATCGACCTGTCGCTGTTCCCCATGGCCCACACGCAGTGGATGTGGGGCCAGCTCGCGAGCAAGCTCGTGCGCATCGGAACCGCGGACGAAGGCGGCCCCAAGATGCAGGGCGGCAAGGAGCTCACGCAGTCCGAGCAGCGCTGGAAGACGGCGGCGGACTTCGTGCTGACGCTGTCGCCCGACGTGGGCACGTCGACGAACGTGTCGCCGGTGATGGACAAGCGCATCTACGGCCCGACGCCGACGTGCGCGGTCGACGACACCTTCGCGCCCGACGTGCGTCACCCTTCGCTGGTCACGCACGAAGAAGTCTGGACGCGCCACATCCGCTTCGAGATCGCCGAAGCCAACTGCATGAGCGCAGTCGCGGCCTTCGGGAAGATGGCCCACTACACGGGCCTGCCGTTCTTCCCGATCATGACCGTGTACGACTTCTTCATCAAACGCGCGCTCGACCAGCTCTACTACAACCT
>CALKYE010000266.1 GCA_938003765.1 uncultured Planctomycetia bacterium | reverse complement strand
GCACCGCGAACCGCGTCGCGGCGAGCGCGAGTCCGCTCCACAGGCCGAGGGCGACCGTCGCGCCCCAGCGCGGGGAACTCGTCGAGTCCGTCGAGGTGCGGTCGTCGGAGGTCATGGCGTCATTTCACCGTGCCACACGGCCGAGCATCGCGCCAGTGCAGGTGTCCGGCGTAGGTCGCGCGTCACCGCGCACGAAACCCGCTGCGTCAGACGCGCGGCCAGCGACCGCAACGGTCGGCGGGCTCGAACTCGCCTGAGGATGGCGTCGCTCGAAGCTCAGGACTCAGCGCTGACATCAGCTGGACGGAGACGTGGAGTCGCGTCGATCTCACGGCCCTGCCGCGCGCTGCGTTCTCGATCCGACGCGGATCGATGGGCAGCAGGTGCGGCGAAGCGCGAGCCTGCGCCCTCGTCGAGCGCACGACTCTTGACCGCGACTTGGAGCACGGGGACGGAGCAATCCGAGTCTCAGCGTGTTCGCCCGCCTCGAGTCGCGCGACTCGGCGCCGTGTGCAACACTTCACGTCGACCGCCGCTGACCGTTCGACTCTTCGAGCCTCGCCTCGCTGTTCGTGACCACGATCGAAGTCCAACCGCCGACGCAGCGCGAGTTCCTTTCGATCGCGCAGAATGGCCCCTCGACGGGCTCGCGCGCCGACACGCTCCAAGTCGAACGGGCGCGCGCGTGGCATGTTCACTGGCCATCGCCGACACTCGTCAAGCGCTTCCCGTTGAATGAACCGCGCGGCGCGACGCTCCGCGAACGGGCTCCCACCATGCTTCACGCTCGTCACTCCGCCGCTCGCAACGCTCGACGCCGCCCGTGCTTGCTCGCGCTGCCATCGCTCATGGCGCTGCTGGCCGGCGTCAGCTCGGGAGCGCAGGCCCGCCCGATCGACGCCGAGTCCGTGGCGAAGCGCGTCGACGAATACCTGACGCGTTGCACGGCGTTCGGCTTCAGCGGCAGCGTGCTCGTCGCAGTTGGAGACGACGTCGCGCTCGCGAAGGGCTACGGCGTGGCCGACGTGAAGGCCGGCGCCTGGTGCAGCGCGGATACGACGTTCGACTTGGGATCTCTGTCGAAGCCCATCACGTCCATCGTGGTGTTCGAACTGGCCGAGCGCGGCGTGCTGAAGCTCGACGACCGACTCGAGCGCTACTTCCCCGACGCGCCGGCCGACAAGAAGCGCATCACGCTGCGACAACTGCTCTCGCACACCTCGGGCCTGCCCCGCGGCGACGGACAAATCGGCTCGCGCATGACGGAGCGCCAGGCGTTCCTCGAGCGAGTGTTCGCGCTCGAGCTGGAGTCGAAGCCGGGCGCGACGCACCTCTACAGCAACATCGGGTACGGACTGGTCGCCGCGGCGATCGAGGTCGCGACGTCCAAGCCGTTCGAGGACTCCGTGCGCGAGTTGGTGTTCGAGCCGGCGGGCATGGAGCGTTCCGGCTTTCGCCAGGACGGCCGCGTTGACGTCAGCACAGCGGCGCGCGGCCTCCCCAAAGACTTCGAGCCTCCGGCGCCGGGCTCGTACCTCGCGCGCGATTCGAGCGCCTTCGACGGAGCGTTCGACGAGAAGTTGCTGGCGACGGATGGCTGGTGGTCGTGGGGACTGCGCGGCGCGGGCGGCGTGCTCAGCAACGTGCGCGATCTGTGGAACCTGGAGCGCGCACTGCGAGGCGATGTGCTTCTCGACGCTGCCTCGCGCGCGAAGATGTTCACGCCGGTGCTCTCGGACTACGCCTGCGGCTGGTACGTCACGACTTCGTCGCGCAGAAGCCCAGCGATCGAGCACGGCGGCTCGACCGGCAACGGCTTCGAGGTCAAGTTCACGCGCTATCCCAAGGAGCAGGTCTGCATCGTCGCGTTGAGCAACTCCGCGACCAGCGCGCTGCCGTGGGTGAACCTCAACCTCGGCAAGCTGGTGTTCGGCGAGGAGGTCGCGCTCCCGCCCGCGGCCGCGACACTGTCCGCAGCAGACGCCGCGAATTGGGTCGGCGAGTATCGCGGCAGCGGGAAGCAGCACTTCGCGTTGCGAGTCGAAGGCTCAGCGCTGTGGATCGAGGCGCTCGAACCGCACGCGTTCGAGTTCCTGACCGGCGAAGCTGCGTCGCGCGACGACGAGCGCGCGGTTGCGGCCAGCCGCAAGATCGCGGAGGCGTTGGTGCGCGGCGACACGTCCGCCGTCCACGCCGCCGAGGACAAGAAGCAGCCGCTGTCGTACTTCGATGGCTGGTGGAAGCGACTCGTCGAGCACTACTCCCCCTCGAGCGAGCCAGCGTGCTGGGCGCGTCGAGTTCGCCAGGCGCACGCGATCCGGGAGGCGCGAGCAGCATCGTCGTCGTGCTTCAGTTCGTGCGCGGAGCCGAGCTGCTCCAGATGTCCTGGAGCGGCGACAAGCTGCGCGCGCTGCGCATCGGCGGGCGGAGTCCGACGCGCCGAAGGCTCGTTCTGACCAGCGCTGACAGCGCGGCGGCGTTCAATCTTGCGCGCGGCGCCGTCGATTCGAGCGCGAGGCTCGACGGCCGCAAGCTCGAGCTCTCGTTCGGCAAGCGCTCGCTGAAGCTCGAGCGCGCGAAGTAGCGCGAAGAGAGCCGAAGCGGAGGTTCGGCGCTCGAGCACGTCGCGCGGCGAGCGCGCACGCGGCGCTCAGCTCCGGCACGCCCGCACCGCTTCGAGCCAGCCGTGGCCGAAGCGCGCGTCCGGTTCGAGCGTGTGGCCTTCGCTCCACTCGTTGAGCGAGGCGATGAACACCAGGCCGTCGCGCGGACCGTGCGCGTTCGCGAACTCGAGCGCGCGGGCGAGCGCGGCGCGGAACAGCTCGGGGTGCTCGCCGACGACCACGGGCCACCAGGGGTACTTCGTCGGCCGCGCGGGCCCGAAGTCCGCGCCGCGCGGCGAGGCGTCCCAGCCCGGCGAGACCGACGGCATGTAGGGCAACCCCGACGCTGCGGCGATGCGCGGCCACAGCTCAGCGCTCTCGCGAGCGCGTTCGGCGTAGTCCTGCAAGAACGGGCCCTTCCAGTCGGGCAAGAGCACGTAGTTCGTGACGCTGTCGAAGCCGACCTCGCGCAGCTTGCCGATCACGTCGTTGCCCGGCTCGATCGCTGCGAGGTGCACCTCGCCCAGCCCGCGCTCGCGCAACCGCTCGCGGGCTCGCGCAATCGCGTCGCGCGCCACGGCGAGCCCCAGCTCGCGCAGGAAGAAGCTCGAGTCGAAGATCGAGAAGTACGCCGCGCCGCCGACGCGCACGTAGT
>CALKYE010000265.1 GCA_938003765.1 uncultured Planctomycetia bacterium | reverse complement strand
TCGGAGCGCTCCGCTCACGTCGGCGACGTGGCGGAGCCTCCACGTCGGGCGCTCGGTCGAGCAGAGAGCTCTCCATCGGCTCGCCCGCCACTCCGGCGTCAGCGCCCAGGCGGGCGAACCTCGCACCCGAGTGGATCGTGACTGCGCTGCAGCTCACCGCGACCGCGAGCATCGACCGAGAGCACGTTGAACCGACGAGGCTGTCCTCACGGAACTCGTCGGCATCGTGGACGTACGGCGTCGTTCGACCTGAATCAGCGGCGCCGGACCGCGCGAACGCGGCCCGGACGCCTGGTGAGGCTCGGCGCCTCCCCCATCTCCCGTCCGGTCTGGTTCCGTCAGGAGTGTCGATGCGCGGGATCTCCGCGCGAGCGCTCACAGTCGCACGGTCAATCCGACGGCGAGGATGTCCGCCTCCAGAGCGTCGACGTCGCTCGAAGCCGAGCTGTACGCGATCTGCACCTTCGCGGCGTGGCCTTCGAAGTAGCGGTTCACCGCGAACGACATCACGGTCGTATCACCGTCGTCTCCCAGGTCCTCGAAGCGTGCGGCGGCCTCCCACTTCGGATCGAACAGCCAGCCGCCTTGCAGCGTCCAGGCCGTGCGGTCGCCGGCGACGGTGGTCTGACCCTGCTGGTTGTCGGTGAAGATCGAGGTCGCGCCGTCGTCGTAGCTGACGAGCTCGAACATCGCGCTCAGCGCTCCTTGCACGTAGCTCGCGTCGAAGCCCATGGCGATGTCGTCGGCGTTGTTGCCGTCGTCGTTGTAGTAGCCCGCTCCAACGCGCAGATGCCGCCCGTCGCCAGCGCCGAGCGCGCCTTCATTCGAAGGGGCGCCAGCGTCCAGCACGTCCGCCTGGACTCGCGCGAACAGCGCGAGCTCGTCGCCGGCGCCGTCGAAGCCGTTCATCACGGCGACGCGCCATCCGAAGCGCTCGTACTCGCCGCCCAGTTCGAGCCCCGTGTCGCGGAAGCGCCAGTGCTCTCCGTTGACCGTGTGGTTGAGGAAGAGCTGCTGGTCGTCGCGCACGGCGGAGTTGGCGTTGAACGGAACGAGGAACTGGCCCGCGCGGATGTGGAAGTGATCGGCGACTCTCACCGTCGCGTGCGCGTCGAGCACGCCCACGGCGCCGACCTGCTCGACGTCGCCGAACATGCCCCAGTGCCCGCCGCCCGAGCCGTACGTCACCGGCGTGTCGGGCGTGCTCGACGAGCCCTCGAGTGACACGTGCACGGCGAACGGCCCGACGCCGCCGTCGATCTCCAGCCGCGCGAAGTCGAGCGAGAACCCGCCGAGATCGTGGCCGCCGACGGCGACGTCGGAAGAGTTGGCGTAGCGCGTGCGGAGGAAACCGCCGAGGCGCACCGTGCTCGTGTCGCTCGAGCCGGCGCGCAGCGCTTCCAGTTCGTGGCCGTTGGCCAGCGCGGAAGCCGAGGCCAGCGGCGCGAGGAGCGCCGCGGACGACAAGTAGAGGAGGGAGCGGTGGAGCATGGGAAGGATGAGGTTGCTTCGAGGGGACATGGGGAGGACGCCGCTCACAGTTCGAGCTTCACGTGGCCGCGCAGCACCATCGCGAAGGTGTCGAGCGTGAACAGGTTCAGCGCACCGATGCGCGTGGGAGAGGCGCCCTCGGGCGTGACCGCCGAGACCGCGGGCCGGCCGAGCAGACTCCAGTTGCTTGCGCCGTCGTCGAAGCGGCGCGGCTGCGGCGTCTGGAAGACGTCGTTGCGCTTGAGCGAGTAGCGCACCGCGACGTCTCGCGTGTACGGAGACGTGTTCTCGCGCTCGAGGATCGCGACGTAAGCGTCGCTGCCGCGCACTTCGATGTCGGCGTGAGAGGTGCTGCGCGCGGTCAGTCGCGGCAACTGGACTCGCGCGCCCGCGTAGTTGACGCTGCACCAGTCCACCGGCTGAGGCGTGGCGTTCGTCGGCGATCCGACCCGGTACGTGACGTTGATCAGCCCGGCCCGAGCCGCGATGCGCGGGCTGTGGTACCGATCGGGGAGCGTCGGCACGCCCGTCGCCATCACCTGGGTGAACGTCGTGAAACCCGCGGGCGCGTAGGCGACGCGCACGCAGCGAGTCGTGGTGTCGCCCATCGCGATCACGGATCGGCCGCTCGAGATGTCGAAGGCCAGGGACGGACGTGCGAACTTCGAGCTGCGCAGAGCGCCCGTCGCCGCCGACCCAGGGCCCGTGACGTAGAACGCGTTCTGCATCGTCGCGCCAAAGTCGATGGAGCGCACCATCATCACGTGGCCCATCTGCGCGTCGAGATTGCGCGGATCGATGAAGGCGCACTCGACGTCGTAGCCCGAGCCGCGCTCGTAGACCTGCGCTTCGGGGCGCGGCGGCTCCGCGCCCATCGGGACGGCGAACAGTCCCACGTTCGGCGGCGAGCAGATGTCGAGGGTCATCGGGGCCTGCGGATCGGTGAACGAAACGCTGATCACCCGAACGGCGCGCACGCGCTGCGTGTACAGGCCTGCGGAGTACGAGTTGTAGACCGGCGCCTCGGCGCCAATGGCCACGTACACCCGGTTGCGCAGGTGATCGTGGAGCCCCATCGAGCCGGGGATCGAGTAGATCTTCGGCGGCACGGCGAGCGAGACGTGCTCGATGGCCCAGTTGAGCGCAATGAACGCGCCCAGGAAGCGCGTGGCGCCCGTGCTCGGATCGTGCAGAGCAATGACCAGCTTGTCGGTGCGCGGCAAACCGCTCGTCGACTGCTCGACCATCGCGACCGCGAGGCGGCCGTCGGCGGTGAAGTCCGCGTCGTAGTTCGTGTAGCCCTGCGGCGTCGAAGGCGAGTAACCCGAGATGACCGCAGAGACGTCGACGTCGGGCGGGTTGGAGGTCTGCGCGGCGGCGAGCGACGCGAAGGCGAGGGCGATCAGTGCGATTCGGAGGAGGTTCATGGCGGCGTCGGGTTCGAGGTGCGGGCGGTGGAGCGGCCGCAAATGGCCGCCAGGGCGACAAACGTGGGGCGGCGCGGAACGCAACACGGCTTCCTGCGAGCGCCCGCCGCACCCTCCTGTGGCACCATGGCCGCCGTGGAACCGCGGCCGCTCGACCCTCCGTCCGATGCGTTGGCGCAGGTTCACGCCGCTTCGCAGGGCGATTCGGCGGCGGTCGAAACGCTGCTCGCGCAGTTCCGGCCGGCGCTCGAGCGCCACATCGCCGCCAATGCCGGCCGGCTCGTGCTGGCGCGCGAGACGCCCGACGACCTGGCGCAGTCGGTGTGCCGAGAAGTGCTCGAGAAGCTGCGCACCGGCCGCTTCCAGTTCCTCGGCGAGGCCGCCTTCCGCGAGTGGGTGCACCGCGCGGCGCTGATGAAGCTCGTCGACCGGCAGCGGCGGTGGACCGCGCAGCGTCGCGACGTCGCGCGCGAGTCGCCGATCGTCGGAATGCAGTCGAGCGACTCGGCCGCGAACGAACCGGCGATCACCAACACGCCGAGCCGCGCGTTCGAGCAGCGCGAGGAGTTCGAACGCTTCGAGCGCGCCTACGGCGAGTTGCCCGAACGCCAGCGCGAGGTGCTGCGGCTGCACCACGTGGACGGCCTGCCGCACGCCGACATCGCAACCGCGCTCGGGATCAGCGAGGCGAACTCGCGCATGCTGCTCTCGCGAGCCCTGGCGCGCATCGGAAGGCTGCTGGCCGACGCGTGAGCGACGTGCGACGCCGCGCCGGCGCGAGTCACCCGCCTACTGCTGACCGCCCGACTCCGCTGCGGCTCTGCGCCGCGCCAGCTCCGCCAGCATCGCCTCGCAACGCTGCACTTCGGCGCTCCCGGGGCCGCCTTGCGTGCGGCGCAGTTCGAGCGCCCGCTTGAACGCGGCTTCGGCGCGCTCCCAATCGCGCGCGCGGTACGCCATGCCGCCGTGCTCCTCTTCGTAGAAGGCCACCCACCAGTTGTCGTCGCCGAACACGCGACGAGCGCCCTCGAGCGCTTCCGCAATCAGCTCGTCCGCTTCGCTGTGGCGGTTCATCGAGGACATCAAGCGCGCGCCCTGGTGCGCGATCTGGAAGTTCACTGGATCGTCCGCGTCGAGCGCGGTCAGCCGCCGCTCGGCCAGCGCGCGCACGTGATCGCTCCAGCGCCTCAGGTTGTCCGGGCCGGGTTTGCGGCGCGCCAGTTCGCGCAGCGCGTCGCACAGGAACACTCCGGCCAGGCCCCAACCCGTCGGGTCTTCGGGAAGGAGCTGCGACTGCGCGCCGAAGGCGAGTTGCAGCTCGTCCGCCGCCTCCTCGAAGCGCCCTTGGCGCAACAGCGCGACGCCGATCGCAGTGCGCAACACAGCCTCGCGCGAGCACGCCTGGTCCTCGGCGACGTCGCAGTGGCGCTCGTGCTCCGCGACCGCCGCGCGCCCTTCCTGCTCGGCTTCTTCGAGCCGCCCGAGGTTGGACAGCGCGGTCGCCATTCCCCCACGCATCTGCCCCGCGTAGCTGCCCAGCACCTTTCCTTCGCGCTGCTCCAGCTCGGCCGCGCGGCGATAGTTCGCGAGCGCCGCTTCGTGCGCTCCGAACATGTCCTGGGTGCTCGCGATCGTCGCCAGCAGTCGCGCAGCGGCGCGCGGCGGCGCCTGATCAGTGCGCAGTTTGGCAGCCGCGGGCTCGAGCACGTCGACCAGCAGCACCGGCTTGCCGCGCGCGCGCTGCGGATTGGCTTCCACGAGCATCTCGTCCATCAACTGCACGGTGAGGCGCGCCTCCTCGAGCGCTAGGTCGGCGGACTGGCGCGCTTCGCGTTCGCGTTCGAGCGCAGCGCTGCGTTCGCCGAGCGCGGCTTGTTCGCGCGCCAGCGACTCGCGCAGACTCGTCGACGCACGCTCTTCGTTCGCGAGCGACTCCGCGAGCACCGCTCCGTGGCGCTTCTCGCGCCAGAGCAACACGCTCGGCGCGACGCCGAACACCAGCACCGCCGACGCGGACGCGATGGCGAGCGTCGGTTCGCGCTGCGCCCAGCGCCGCAAGCGCAGCGCGAGGGACGGACGACGCGCGGCCACGGGACGGCGCTCGAGCAGACGGCGCAAGTCCTCCGCGAACGCCGCGGCGCTCGCGTAGCGCTTGGCGGGCTCGAGTTCGCAGGCCATGGCGATCACGTGCTCGAGATCGCGGTCGACGCCAAAGACCTCGGCCCGCAGCGGATTGCGCTGCCCGTGGAGGATGCGTTCCTCGATCGCGCGGCGCGTCTCGCCTGCGAACACCGGCCTGCGAGCGAGGCACTCGTGGAGCGTGACGCCGAGCGCGTACACGTCCGCCAACGCGCCGACGGAGCGTTCGCCGCGAACTTGTTCGGGCGCCATGTAGTAGAGCGTGCCGAGCTGGCTCCCCGTGCGCGTGAGGCCGTCGACCTGGTCGCGCGCCGCGAGACCGAAGTCGAGCAGGCGCGCGCGTCCGTCGGCGCCGAGCACGATGTTCGACGGCTTGACGTCGCGATGGCGAACGCCGCGCGAGTGCGCGTGCTCGAGCGCGAGAGCGACGTCGCGCGCGATGTGCAGGCACGCGTCGTTCCAGCTCAGCTCGAACAACGGGGCCGAGCGCGGGTCCGCGGCGAGAACGCGCGCGAGATCGGCGCCGCCGAGTCGCTGGCCGCGCCGATCCGCCAGAGCGGCGAGCACTTCGGCGAGCGTCAGGCCCGTGAGCAGCGGCATCGCGAACCACGGCACGCCGCGCTCCTCGCCGGTGGCGATCACCGGAACGATGCCGGGATGGTCGAGAGCAGCGATGGCGGCCGCCTCGCGCCGGAAGCGTTCGCGCGCCGATGCGAACTGCAGCTGGTCGGGACGCAGCAACTTGACGGCGACGTCGCGCCCGAGCGAAAGCTGGCGCGCGCGGAACACGACGCCCATGCCGCCGCCCCCGATGCGCTCGCCGAGCCGGAAGTCCCCCACGCGTTCGGGCCACGCCACCAGACCGCCGTCGCCGGCGAGTCCCAGGCCGCGCAGCGCGCGATAACTCGCTCGCAAAGCCTCGGCGAGCTCGGGCCGCTCGCGGCACATCGCTTCGACGGCTTCGTCCTGCTCGTCCGGCGGACGGCGCAAGCAACTCGCGAGCAGATTCTCCGCGCTGTCGGCGGAATCGCTTCCGTCCGACTCGCTGTCTCCCTTGTCGGTGCGAGCCGACTCGACCATGACGTGCAAGAGCGTACCGCTGGCCGCGCCGATCGATAGTTCCCCGACCACGCCCGCATCGACGCTCGGCGATAGGAGCGTGAGCAACACGGTCCGGCGGCCGGCCGAGGCCTTCGTGACGGCGCACTCGCGCGTCGCGCCCAGCGCGGGCGGCTCAGCTCAGACGAACCGCGCTGGCGCGTCCGAGGCGTCGGGCGAGACGTACTGGGGGCCGCTGTACTCGTTCCTGCGCCGCAACGGTCACGTAGTGGACGACGCTGCGTACGCCGCGCAGTGCTTGTGCTCGTCGCCGCGGATGCGACCGGAACTCGATCGCGTGGACTCCGCGGGCGGACGATTCCGCTCGTGGCTGCGGAGAGCGCTGAAACACGGCGTGATCCACCAGCGCAAAGCACAACGCACCTTGCGACGCAGCAGCGAGCGCACGCTGCTGTCGTTCGACGCCGATCGCGCAGACGCGCGCCGCGCGATCAGCTCGACTTCGCCTGAGCTGCACGCACGCACCCGCAGGGCACGTCGCTGACCT
>CALKYE010000264.1 GCA_938003765.1 uncultured Planctomycetia bacterium | reverse complement strand
AGCGTGCGCACGAAGACGTCCGACTGCAGGTTCACGTCGCCGAGGACGAGGTTGGTCGCCGCCGAATCGAAGGCCACGACGGAGCCGTCGCCGTTGAGGCTCGGCCGGTAGCTCGAGCCGTTGGG
Source organism: uncultured Planctomycetia bacterium (assembly GCA_938003765.1). Lineage (GTDB taxonomy): Bacteria > Planctomycetota > UBA1135 > UBA1135 > WYBT01. The sequence goes on along the minus strand of CALKYE010000264.1, from coordinate 6,542 downwards.
GAGCCCCGTGAAGCCGCTCGGCCGCGACGCGAGACGCGTGACGCCCGACTGCAGCTCGCGCACGTACACCGAGAGGAACGGCGAGCCGCCGGCGATCAGATCGGGCGCGGCGCTGATGAACGCGATCGAGCGTCCGTCGGCGGCGAGCGCGGCGCCGGATCCGCCGCTGGAGTTCGTGAAGTTCCCGCTGGGCGTCGCGCTCGCGTGGCTCAGCGCGCTGGTCACGCGGTCGAGCACGAACACGTCGTCCCCACCGTTCGCATCACCGAACTTGAGGTTCGTGGCGAAGGTCGAGAAGGCGACGTAGCGCCCGTCGGCCGAGAGCGACGCACCGTACGACGCGCCGTTGCCGACGGCGCCGCCGGGGATGCGGCTCACGATGCTGAGCGCGCCGGTCTGGCGATCGCGCAGCATCACGTCCGAGGCGCCGTTCGTGTCGCCCGCAGCGAGGTTGCTGGCGTCGCTCTCGAACACCACGTAGCGGCCGTCGTCGGAGATCCGCGCGGCGATGGAGCCGGCGTTGCCCTGCGCGAAGAACCCGACGGAGACGAGCTCGAACACGTCGAGCTGCATGTCGCGCACGTACACGTCGTGCGCCGAGTTGCTGTCGAGCGCGGAGAAGTCCTCCGAGTAGGTGTCGAACACCACGTAGCGGCCGTCGAAGGACACGTAGGGCCGCCGCCCGCCTTCGTTCGCCGCAAACACGCTCCCCGGAAGCGACGAGACTCGCTTGAGCGCGCCGGTGTTCAGGTCGCGCAGCATCACGTCCCAGTTCGCGTTGAGGTCGAAGCCGATCGCGTTGGTGGCCGCGGTCTCGTACGCCACCCAGCGCCCGTCGCCCGAGAGCGAGGCGTAGCGCGACGCGCCGTTGGCCGGGGCGCCTCCGACGGTGTTGCTCGCGAGGGTGAGGACTCCGCTCGTGCGATCGAACACGTAGATGTCCGTCGTCGCGTTGGTGTCCGCCGGGAGCAGTGCGGCGTCGGTCTCGAACGCCACGCGGCTTCCGTCGCGCGAAAGCGAGGGGCGTGAGCTGGCGGAGAACACCTGCTGGCTGAGGTGGTTGAGGCTCACTCGCTGGGTGACGCCGTTGAGTCCCCCGCCGGCGGCGAGGGCGCTAGGAGCGAGAGAGGCGGCGAGAGCCGAGCTGACGAAGAGGCTGAGGATGCGAACGCGTGCCATGGGTGAAGATCTGTGGATAGAGGGTGAACATGCGGGCCCGCGACCCGCTCCACAGCACCCATCGGGACTCGCCCGCTGGCATTTCAGGGCCGGCGCGGCTCGAGGCCGTAGAGCTTGCGCACCAGGAAGTCGCAGGTGCGCCGCCAGCCGTAGGGCGTCCCGCCCGCGCCGTGGCCCACGCCCGGCATGACGAGCAGCTCGAAGTCCTTGTCGGCGCGGATCAGCGCGTCGACCACCTGCAGCGTCGAGGCCGGGTCGACGTTCTCGTCGCGCTCGCCCACGATCAGCAGCAGCTCACCGCGCAGACGCGCCGCGTGCGCGACGTTGCTCGACGCCTCGTAGTGCGGACCCACCGGCCAGCTCATCCACAGCTCGTTCCACCAGACCTTGTCCATGCGGTTGTCGTGGCAGCCGCAATCGGCGACCGCCGCGCGATAGACCTCGCCGTGGTCGAGCAGCGCGCGCAGCGCGTTCTGGCCGCCCGCCGATCCGCCGTAGATGCCCACGCGCGAGAGGTCGACTTGCGGATGCGCAGCAGCGAGCGCGCGCAGCCAGGCGATCCGATCGGGGAAGCCCGCATCGGCCAGGTTCTTCCAGGCGACGTCGTGAAAGGCCTTCGAGCGCCAGTTCGTGCCCTGACCATCCAGTTGCACGACGACGAAGCCCAGTTCGGCCAGCTCCTGCGGATGGCCGTGGAGCGCGGCGAACTCGACCGGAGCGTGCGCGCCGTGCGGACCGGCGTAGATCTGCTCCACCACGGCGTACTTCGCCTGCGCGTCGAAGTTCGTCGGCCGGAACACCACGCCCCAGATGTCGGTGACTCCGTCGCGGCCCTTCGCGACGAAGCGTTGCGGCGCGCGCCAGCCCGCGGCCTCCAGACGCGTCGTGTCCGCGCGCCCCAGCTCGCACACCAGCGCTCCGTCGCGCGTGCGGCGCAGCTCCCACACAGGTGCGTGATCTACGCGCGACCAGCGATCGACGTAGAACGCGCCTTCGGGCGAGTGCGCGAGCTCGTGCGTCCCGTCGGCCTGGGTCAACGCGGTGAGCGGCCCGCCGTGGTAGCTCGCGCGCACGAAGTGGTCGTGATACGGGCTCTCGCCGGCGTTGCGGCCGCGCACGCGCAGCACGAGCTCGCGCGTCGCGTCGTTGGTCGACTCGACCGAGCGCACGACCCACTCGCCGCTCGTCACGGCGCCCAGCAGCTCGCCCGTCTGCGCGTCGATGCGGTAGATGTGATTCCAGCCGCTGCGCTCGCTCATCCACAGAAGTTCGCGGCCGCCCTCGATGCGGTGCAGGAAGGTCTTGTGCGCGTAGTCGAAGAAGGTCGGGCAGGCCTCGTCGACCAACGCGCGGATCGAGCCGTCGCGCGCGTCGACGCGCAGCACGCGCATGACGCGGTGGCCGCGCTCGTTGTAGAGCATCGAGAAGCTGGAGGAGTCCTGCGCCCACTCGAGTCGGTCGATCGACCAGGGATTGGCGAACTGCTCGCGCTCGAGCGCGAGCTCGCGGCCGGTGGACAGCTCGAACACGCGCGGGAACGCCTGCGGAACCTCGTCTCCGGGCTTGAGGTAGGCGTAGGAGTGCAGCTTGGGTTGCAGCTCGTCGCGCGGCGAGCTCTCGACGTAGTGCACGCGCCGATCGCCGCCGGGGTGGCGCTCCCACACCACCAGACGCGACGAGTCCGGCGCCCAGTGGAACGGCCCCGACCAGCGCGCGCCCTCGCTCGGCGCGTCGGCCAGCTTGCGCTCGGCGCCCTCGGAATCGATCAGCACCAGCTCGCGCTCGTTGGCGCGCACGCTCCAGCGGCCGTCGGGCGAACGCTCCTGGGAACGCCGCGCGCCGCGCTCGTCGCGCGGGAGCGGAACGTCTTGCGGGAGGATGCGCACGCGCGCGAGGCCCTGTCGCGCACGTGCGGCGCCGAGGTCGCGGCCCTGCTCGTCGCGGACCAGCCAGTTGTGACCGTCGTAGGTGTTCTGCGTGAAGCTCTTCCCCGCTTCGATGCGCCCGTACGAGCGCCGCCGGCCGCCGCTGTCGATCCACAGGATCTCGACCGCTTCCTCGCGCTCGTTCACGAAGGTCACGCTGCACGCTTCGCCGTTGCGGCTCGGCCCGAGATCGCGCGTCAGCTCGCTGGCCAGCGCCTGCGCTTCGGCGAGGCGCAGTTCGCCAGCGCCGCGCGACCAGAGCACGCTTCGATCGCCGAGTTGCGCGCCGAACTGATCGGGCGACGCGGCCCACACGCGCGCCAGCTCGCCGCTCCAACCCTGAGCGCGCGCAGCAGCGTCGAAGCGCTCGTCGAACAGCGGCTCGACGCGACCGGTGGCAGCGTCGACGATCCGCCAACTCGCGGCGCCCGAGAAGCGCTCGTCGCGGAACCACGCGTGCACTCCGTCGTCGAGCCAGTGCAGGTCGAGCCGCGCGTTAGAAACGAGGCCGCGGTAGCGCTCGCGCAAGCCGGCGGCGCGTTCGTAGTCGGCGCGCGAGCCTTGCAGCGCGCTGGCGGGGACCGCGGTGAGCAGAACGAGCGCGAGGATCGAGTCGACGGTTCGCATGGCGCCGCGTAGCGTAGGCGCGCGAGCTACGCTCTCGCTCGTCCGTGCTGCTGCTGATCGACAACTACGACTCGTTCACGTGGAACCTGCACCAGGCGCTGGAGAGCGTCGACGTGGCCGTCGAAGTCGTGCGCAACGACGCCTGGAGCGTCGAGCGCGTGCTCGCGGCGGGCGCGCGCGGATGGATCCTCAGTCCGGGTCCGGGTCGGCCGAGCGAAGCCGGCATCTGCCCCGAACTCCTGCGTCGCGCGCCGCCGGACCTGCCGATCCTGGGCGTGTGCCTCGGGCATCAGGCGCTGGTCGAGCACTACGGCGGCGTGGTCGAGTGCGATCCGCGGCCCGTGCACGGACGGGCGACGCCCACGCATCACGACGCGTCGGAACTGTTCGCCCACACGCCCGATCCCTTCGACGCCGGCCGCTACCACTCGCTGCACGCGCGGCGCGAGAGCTTGCCGGCGGAACTCGCGGTGAGCGCATGGACCGACGACGGCCTCGTGATGGCCGTGCGTCACCTCAGTCGGCCGCAGTGGGGTTTGCAGTTCCACCCCGAGTCGATCCTGACGCCCGCGGGACCGGCGATGCTGACGGAGTTCGCGCGTTTGTGCGGCGAAGCGCCGTTGCGCGCGAGTCCGCAGGTGTTGCGCTGAGCGCTGCGGCGACGCGCGCCGCCGCCCACACACACGATCGCGTAGCCGCCAGCGAAAAACCTGCGCCAAGAGCGGCGAATCGCGTTGCGGCTCGCCCCCGCGTCCAGGAGCTCACGGTTAGGCTTCGCCGCGTGCGGCCACGCACTCCACCAACTCGCTTTGGAGCAACCCATGACCACTACGACACCCCCGTGGGTCGGCCGCTTCGTGTGGCACGATCTGATGACGACCGACGCCGAGCGCTCGCAGGCCTTTTACCGCGCGCTGCTCGGGTGGAACATCGAGGCCAAGCCGGTCGGGCCCTTCACCTACAACGTGATCAGCACCGCGTCCGGCGAGATCGGCGGCATGGTCGAGGAGAAGGCCATCCCGATGTCGCACTGGATGCCCTACTGCGCGGTGCCGGACGTCGACGCGGCGGCGGCGCGCTGCAAGGAGCTCGGCGGCAGCGTTTGCGTGCCCCCCACCGACATTCCCGGCACGGGCCGCTTCGCCGTGTGCGGCGACCGCCAGGGCGCCTACTTCTCGATCTTCGCCGGGACGCCGAACACGCCCGGCGCCGACCCGGACGTGATGGCCCACGGCCGCGTGTGCTGGAACGAGTTGATGACGAGCGACGACGCCGACGCTCAGAAGTTCTACAGCGACCTGTTCGGCTGGGCGCCGCAGCCGATGGACATGGGCGAGATGGGCCTCTACCGCGTGCAGATGGCCGGAGAGAAGCACGCCGGCGGCATCATGCGTTCGCCGATGCCGGAAGCTCCGTCGTGGTGGTGCGTCTACTTCACGGTGGACGACCTCGCCAAGTCGACGTCGCAGGCGCGCGAGCTCGGCGCGAAGGTGATGGTCGAGAACCAGCCGATCCCCGAGATCGGCACGTTCTCGCTGCTGCAGGACCCGGTCGGCGCCATGGTGGCGCTGTTCCAGAACCGCTGAGCGCGCGCGAACGCCGCCGTGCAACTTGCGCGCGGCGGCGTCGCTCGGCGAGATGTCGGCGCGAAGCGAACCATGACGCGCCGTCCCATGTTGCTGTTGGCTCTCATCGCGGGCCTCGTCGCCGCCGCGCTCGCGTGGCCGATGGGGCCCGCTCCGCGCGCGACGATCGACTGGCAGGAGCACCGCGCCGGCCCGATCGACGAGCTCTCGGTGTGTTGGGTCGGCCACAGCCTGATCAACGCGCGCGATCCTGATCGCGAAGGCGCGCGCAACTTGATCGAACGCGTCGGCGATCTCGCCCGCGCGCGCGGCCTGCGCTACGAGAGCTTCGACCACACGATCTGGGGCGCGTGCCTGTCGCTCCTGTGGAGCGGTTCGGCGCATCTGCACGGGCGCAAGCTCCCCGAGATGGCGGCGCAGCGCGCGACGCTGTTCGAGCGAACGCCTCCGTTCGACGCGCTGGTGCTCACCGAAGGCGTGCCGCTGGAGAGCGCCGTCCGCTTCGAGCACTCGTCCTGGTACGCGCAGCAGTTCGCCTGCGCCTTGCGCGAGCGCAACCCGGCGGCGCGCGTGTACGTGTACGAGTGCTGGTCGAACCTCCAAGTCGGCGAGCCGGGGCGCTTCTATCCGCCGGCGAGCGTCTACGACTGGCCCGCGCGCCTGCAGAGCGATCGCGCGCTGTGGGAGCGCTTGGCGGATGAAGCCGCCGCGGGTCGCGTGCCGCCGCCCGGACTTCGCGGTCGCGTCGCGCGCTGGCTCGGCGTCGACGCGGCGCCGGGAGCAGGTCCGATCTTCCTCGTGCCCGTCGGCAGCGTGTTCCGCGCGCTGCTCAGCCTTCCGCCCGAGACACGTCCGCGCTTCGCGGGCCGCGCGCTCCGCGCTGAGGACCTGTTCACGAATCCGTACGTCGACTGGCCGAGCGAGTGGCCGCTGCGCGAGGCGCTGAGTCCGCAGGCCGAGCGCGAGCGCCTGGCGTCCGCGCGCTTGCGCCACCCCGAGCGCGCGCACGACGACATCCACCCCAGCGACCTGGGCGTGTTCATCGCGAGCCTGACGCACTTCGCGACGCTGTACCGGCGCTCGCCCGAAGGCTTGCCGTGCGACGTAGTAGGGCTCGAGCCGAGCGACTGCGAAGCGCTGACGCGGCAGGTCTGGGAGATCGTTCGCAACGATCCGCGGACGGGCGTCGGCGCGCCCTGAACGGAAAACGCGGAACGGAAAACGC
>CALKYE010000263.1 GCA_938003765.1 uncultured Planctomycetia bacterium | reverse complement strand
GTCGGCCGCGAGGTAGCGCACGCTCGCCTCGAGCGCCGCCTTGGCGATGCCCATCACGTTGTAGTTCTTGATCACGCGCTCGCCGCCGATGTAGGTCAGCGTGACGATCGAGCCTTCGCGCTCCGCCATCAGCGGAAGCGCCTTGCGCGTGATCTCGGTCAGCGAATAGACCGACACCTCGTGGGCGAGCATGTAGCCCTCCTTCGAGGTGTTGAAGAAGTCGCCTTCGAGCTCTTCGCGCTTGGCGAAGGCGATGGCGTGCACGATCGAGTCGAGGCCGCCGAACTCGCGTTCGAGCTGCGCGACCAGCAAGTCGATCTGCTCGGGCGAGGTCACGTCGCAGGGCGCGACGATCGAACCCGGCAGCTCGGCGGCGAGCTCGCGCACGCCTTTCTCGAGTCGTTCGTTGGCGTACGTCAGCGCGAGCCGCATGCCCGCCTCGGCCAGCGCTTGCGAGCAGGCCCAGGCGAGCGAGCGCTTGTTGGCGACGCCCAGGATCAGACCGGTCTTGCCTTCGAGCGGGAGGGACACGTGTAGCTGGTGCTCCGATGCGGGGGGAGTCGGGCCGCGCGCAGTGCGCTGGCGGAACCGCGCGAGGATAGCTCTGCGCCACTGCGATCGGGAGTGTGGGCGCTCAGCGGGGCCGCGCGGAGGCAGGAGCAGAGCGCCGATCGCTGGCGTTGTTCGACCGCGCTGTGGGCCGCTCGCGCAGGCGACAACCGAATGCGCGGATGCGTTGCGCGGGCTCGCGGCGCGCTCGCGTCCGTTGGATCCCCGCGCGCGCAGTCAGTAACCTCCCGCTCCGCGACGCCGCATCTGCTGGCGCTCGCGCTCGTCGCCGGCCGCTCGCACGCCAGCTCGACTCTCGCTCCATGCTCACCCTCCAATCCCTCTACGTCGGCGCAGCCCTGCTCGGCGGCTTCCTGTTGCTGGTGCAGGTGGCGCTCAGCGTCTTCGGCTTCGGCGCGGACGGGGATGTCGACGCGTCGGACGCAACGGACGCGGCCGATGCCGCCGAGGGCGGGTTCTCGGGCTTCTCGTTCCGCACCGTGGTGGCCTTCGTCACCTTCTTCGGAATCGGCGGCTGGGCCGTGCTCGACGCCGGACGGGGCGCGTGGTTGTCGGTGTTCGTCGGCGCGGCGTGCGGAAGCCTCGCGTTCTGGATCGTCGGCCTGCTCCTGTCGCAGACGCATCGTCTGGCGTCGTCGGGAACCGTCGACATCAAGAACGCGCTGGGAGTCGAGGGGCGCGTGTACCTGACCATTCCCGCCGAGCGCTCGGGCGCGGGCAGCGTGACGGTGAAGGTCCAAGGGCGCTCCGTGCAGTACAAAGCGCTGACTCGCGGACGCGAGATCAAGACCGGCGCCCTGTGCAAAGTCGTCGCCATCGCTTCGAGCGACACGCTCGAGGTCGAAGCGCTGTGATGTCCCCGCGACCGAATTCGCCGAGTGGCGAATCGGCGCACATGGAGAGTTTCGCGATGTTCAGTTTGCCTTTCGCAGCCATCCCCGCGGCGCAGTTCGAAGACCTCTTCGGCGGTCTGCCTGCATGGGCCGTGATCGCCACCGCCGTTGCGGTGCTGTTCGCCATGAGCATCGGTCTGATGGTGCTCGCGCGCTACCGACGCTGCCCGTCGAACAAGGTGCTGGTCGTGTACGGCTCGCGCACCGGCGGTCAGGCCGCCAAGTGCGTGCACGGCGGCTCGATCTTCGTGATGCCGGTGCTGCAGGCCTACGACTACCTCGACCTGGAGCCGATCCAGATCGAAGTGCCGCTCAAGGGCGCGCTCTCGGCCGAGAACATCCGCGTCAACGTTCCGAGCTACTTCACGGTGGCGATCGGCACGAGCCCGGAAGTGATGCAGAACGCCGCCATCCGCCTGCTCGGCCTGAGCACGCAGGACATCAAGAACCAGGCGCTCGACATCATCTTCGGACAGTTGCGCCAAGTCATCGCCTCGATGCCGATCGAAGCGATCAACAAGGACCGCGACGTGTTCCTCAAGAACATCCAGCACAGCCTCGAGCCGGAGCTGGAGAAGATCGGCCTGGTGCTGATCAACGTGAACATCACCGACATCACCGACGAGTCGGGCTACATCGAGGCCCTCGGTCGCAAGGCCGCCAGCGAAGCGATCCAGCAGGCCGAGATCGACGTCGCGCTGCAGACCAAGAAGGGCGCGATCGGTGTCGCGGGCGCCGAGCGCGACCGCGAGATCGAAGTGGCGCAGGCCACCAAGCTGCGCGAGATCGGCACCAAGGACGCCGAGCGCGAGATGAGCGTCAAGGTGGCCGAGCTGGCGAAGGAGCGCACCATCGGCGAGCAGCGCGCGATGTTCGAGCGCGACGCGCAGGTCAAGGAAGCCGAGCAGCAGATGCGCGTGCAGGTCGCGCGCGCCAATGCGATGGCCGTGGCCGGTGAGAAGGACGCCGAGCGCGAGCTGGCGGTGAAGGTCGCCGAACTCGGACGCGACCGCGAGATCGGCGAGCAGAAGGCCGACTTCGAGCGCCAGGCGCAGGTCAAGGAAGCGGAACGCGCCATGCGCATCCACGTCGCCAAGGCCAACGCCGATGCGGTCGACGGCGAGAACCGCTCGCGCGCGCAGATCGCGGCCTCCGAGGCCGAGCTGAAGGTCAAGCAGGCCGAGGCCTACGCCATCGGCGAGACCAAGCAGCGCCAGGCCGAGGCCGAGGTGCTCGCCGCGCAGTACATGGCCGAAGCCACGGCTGCGGCGGCGAACGCGAAGAAGATCGAAGCCGAGCAGCGCGCTGCGCTCGAAGCTCCCGCGCGCGCGCAGAAGGCGCGCATCGTGGTCGAAGCGGAGGCGGAGGCCGAGCGCCAGAAGATCGACGCGGCGGCGCGCGCTGCGGCGCTCGTGCTGCAGGCCGAGGGCGAAGCGAAGGCGACCTACGCGCGGCTCGAAGCGCAGGCGCGCGGCGAACTCGAGATGCTGGCCAAGAAGGCCGAAGGTTTGCGCCAGATCGTCGCCGGCTGCGGCGGCGCGAAGGAGGCCTTCCAGTTGCTCATGCTCGAGCACCTCGACCACCTCGCCGACTCGAGCGCCAAGGCCATCGCGAACATCAAGTTCGACAAGGTCACGGTGTGGGACTCGGGCGCGGGCGCCGGCAAGGGCGGCGCAGCGGGCTTCCTCTCGAGCCTCGGTCAGTCGATCCCGCCGCTGCTCGACGTGATGAAGAGCGTCGGCGGCGTCGAGATGCCGACCTACTTCGGCAAGCTGCAGGGCGACGCGTCCGAGGCTCCCAAGGCCGCTCCCGCTGCGGGCGGGGCGGCTGCGCCGAGCCAGGAGCCTCCGCGCGCCTGAGCGGCGCCGCGCAGGGCCCCGTTTCGCGAAATGGGGAGTCCTGGAACGCGGCGCACAATTGGGACGGCCCGCGAGCTTCTGGAGTCGAGCTGGCGATCGTGAGCGCAACGCTCCGATCGACAATCAGTTGCGCGTCCGCCGTGCTCGCGGCGGCGGAGCGCAACGCGCGCGTCGGCGTTCGCACGAGCCGCTGAGCTCCGCGAGCGCAGCTACCGTGGCCTTGCCGCGCGGCGCGATGGTGCGCGCAGTGCGAGCGCACGGAGCAGCTAGAGATGACGGAAGCACGTGGACGAGCGCCGGGCGGTCCCACCCGGTGCGCGCCGACGCTCGACGAGCGTCAGCGCGCGGATGCTGAGCAGCGCGCGAGCGGCGCGCGCGACGCGACGACCCGTCGAGCGGAGTCGGTCGCCGAGCCGACGTCGAGCGCTCGCGCGACGCGCAGCGCGGGCGGCGATTGGCGCACGCTGCTGGCCGGGGCGAGCCCGCGCGAGGTGCTCGCTCGCCTCACCAGCGGCGATCCGCTCGCGCTGCGCAACGTGGTTGCGGCGCGACTCGCGGATCAGGCCTACCTGCTCGACGCCGACCGCGTGTGGCTGCGCGCCGTCGCGCGCGTCGCACGCTTCTCCACGCGCTACCGCGGAGAGCCCGTGTTCGAGCGCTGGCTGCGCAGTCAAGTCGACGACGCGATCCTCGACTGCGTCGAGAACGGCGATGCTCCGCCGTCGGGCGAGGCCGGCGTCGACGAACGTGAGTCGTCGCGCTCGACCAGCTTCGAAACGCTGGCGCGACCGCTGGGTCTGTCCGCGCAGCGCATGCGCGCGGCGTGCGCGGCCTTCAACGCCTGCGAGCCACGCGACCGCCGCGCGTTCTTCGCGCTGGTGCTCGAGCGCGAGGAACTCGAGCCGGCGGCCGCTCGCATGGAGTTGAGTCCGACCGAGTGCGCGCGCGCCGCGCGGCGGGCGCTCGAAGCCGTGATGGAGGCGGCGATCCGCCCCGAGCCCGCGAATCCGCCGCCGTCCGAGCGGCGTTCGTCGGATCACGGCCCAGCGTCGGAGAGCGGGGCAACGCTCGAGGACGTGTCGAGCGACTCGAGCGGAGACGCTGAGAGCGACGCGACGAACGACTCGATGGACGAGGCGCTGCTCGATGTGGCGGACGACGATTCCGGGCGCGCCGGGAGTGAGGAGGAACTGCAGTGAACACCACACCTTCGTGCGAACGACACGCGTTCGCTGACGCCGACTGGCGCGTCGAATTCGGTTCGCGGAGCGACACCGAGCTTCGCGATGGAGCGGCAGGCGCCCTCCGCGTCGCAGCCCGAGATCCGCACGGGCAAGGCAAGCGCCATCCGCCCGTTCGCACGCGCGGCGCCGAGCTCGAACTGGAGCGCCTGCATGTCGAGGAACTCGCCCGACTCCTCGGGCGGGCCGCTGAGTTGCGCTGGGCGCGCTCGGCGAGCAGCAACCCGAGCGAAGCGCTCGCCGCACGTCTGCAGAGCGAACTCGCCGCGTGGCGCGCCGCGCTCGAAGACGAGCTGTGGGCCGCCCGGCTCGACGGCGCGCGCTACTCGATCGCACTTCGCGAACTGCTCGCGGCATGCGCGCTCGATCCGTCGCAGTGGCCCGCGGCGATCGTGCTTGCGCGCGCCGCGGCGAGCCTGCACCCCAGCGCTCGTCGACGCGCATCGCTCGCTCGCCAAGCACGGCGCGACGGCGACGTCGTCGTCGCGCGCGCCGAGTACCGCGCCGCGCTCGCGTGCGCGCCCGGCCCGCGTCTGCGCTCGGAGATCGAGCTCGGGCTGTGCGAGCTCGAGCGCTGCTCGCCGCTCTCGCCGCGCCAGCTCGAGCGCGCGCAGAACTGACTCGCTCGCGCCGCGCCGCTCGCCCGAACACGGCGGGCGGCGCGGCGAGTCTTCGCAGGCCGAACCCACGGCCCTCCACTCGTCACGGACCCGACTTCCCCCTCCACGCATGCGAGCCGTCGACAACCTCAGCCTGCTCCTGCCCCGCGCGCCCGCCGCTTACCTCGAGCACGCGCGCCGCGTCACGACGTTCCTGCGTCTGGTGCGCGACGAAGCTCGCGCGCCCCGCGCCGCCGCCGTGGGCGCCGGACTGGACGCGGCGCGCAGCGAGTTCGAACAGCATGTGCGCGCGCAGGCCCGCGCGGCGCTCGTCGATCTGATTCGCATCCACCTGTACGCCGAATTGGGCGCGGACAGCTTCCTGTGGCTGGGCGAGCCCGAACGCGAAGCGCACGAGCGTTGGAGCGAGCTCGAGCTCTTGCGCGACGAGTTGCGCGAGTTGCCGCGCACGCCCGGGCCGAACGAACGCGCGCTGCAACTCGCCGAGCGCTTGATGGGGGCGTTGCCGGCGCTCGGAGTCGACGAGCGCGCGCTCGCGTTGTGGCGCGCGAGGCTCGAACGCGTGACGCGCGGGCCCGCGGCGGCGGAAGCCAGCTTCCAAGCGCTGCTGCGTGGAGCGCCCTCGCCGGAGCGCGCCGAGGCGTTGTGCGGCTGCGTCGAGTGCGCGCTCGACCGCGGCGCGGTGCGGGCGGCGCAGCGCCTTCTCGCTGAGCACGCGTGGGCCTTCGCGCTCAGCGCGCGCGCCGAGCGGCTGGCCGTGTGGTGCGCCGTGCTCGCGGGCGATGAAGCCGCCGCGCGCGAGGCCGAGCGGCGCGCGAGCGGGCCGTGGACCGGTCGACTCCCGCAGGCGCTGGTGGAGCTGCGCGCTCTCGCGCCGAACTGGATTGCGCACCTTGCGGGGCGCGCGGTCGAGCCGCGGAACGCTGCCGATTCGAACAGCGTCGCGGCGGACGTCGACGGGGGTTCGAGCGCGTCGGAACTGAGCGAGGTGCGTCGCCGGATCGGCGCCTGCGCCGTCGCGCACGTCGAGCTCTGCCCGCGCAGCGCGACGCGCGTGGTCGCGCTCGACGTGGCGCCGGGGCTGCGCGATCGTCTGCGCGACTGGAAGCGCTTGCTCGAGCACGGCGGCGGCGACGGATCGACGCTCGAACGTCAGGCGATCCTCGACGCGCGCCCCGCGCTCGCGCACCGCGGCCTGGCCGGCGCCGCGCTCGACTCGATCCAACGCGCGAGCGTGGCATGCGTGGCCATCGCGCCGTACCTCGACGCGCAGGGCGAAGTGTGCGGATGGCTCCGGCTGGAGTGGGAACACCACCTCGCGCCCGCGCGGGCGGCGTTGACGCGACTGGCGCACGAGTTCGCGAGCGGGCGGTTCGCGCGCTCGCGCGGTGTGCGTGTCGCTTCGGCCGAGAGCTCCGCGCCGCGCAGTGAAGGCGCGGGAGAGCCCACTCTCGACAACTCAGAGCTCCGCTTCGCGCGCGCAGGGTCGGCCTCGCGCGAACGCGACGACGAACTCGCTCCGTTGCAGGTCGAGTGGCGAGCGCCCGCCGACTCCGCCGAGCATCCCGCCGCGCGCGCGTTCGAAGCGCTGGTCGAGTCGCTCGGCATGAAGACGGCCCAGCGGCGCTGGTGGGGCTTCGACGTCGGTCAGCGCCGGCTGCGCTGTGTCGCACAGGGCGGCGGCGCGCGCGGGGATGACGTGTCACCGACGCGGCCCGCCGTCGCGGCGAGTTCGCCCGCCGACCCGCGGGCGGGCGGACGGCGCGGCGTGTTGCGCGCCCTGCGCACCGCGTCGATGGTGCGCTACGACGAACCGCGCGCCGAGCTCTCCATGCGCGTCGACAGCGCCAGCGGTCTCGTGCTCCCGCTGCGCCGCCACGGCGAGTTGTGCGGCCTGCTGGTGGTCGAGTCGACGCGCCGCCGCGACTTTCCGGAAGCCCTCGCGCAGCGCTGGTTGGAGCGCGCCGGCGAGTTCGCGTTGAGCCTGCGCGTGGCGCAGTTCCGCGAGTGGCATCGCGCGCAGTTCGGCGCCGACGTGCATCTGGGCCACGGCGCCCACGCCTGGATCGAGCCGTTCGCACTGGCCGCGCGCTCGAGCGCCCACGTCACGCTGTGCGGCGCACGCGGCGTCGGCAAGAGCATCGTCGCGCGCTGGCTGCACTTCTGCAGTCCCGAGCCGGAGGCGCCGCTGCTCGAGTTGTCGGGCGAACTGCCCGCTGCGGACCACTCCGCGCTCGGCGGCGTCGGCGCCATCGTGCTCGAACAGCTCGAACGTTTGAGCGAAGCGGACCAACTGCGACTCGCGGCGCGTCTGGACGCCCCGCGGCGCGGCGCGCACGTCCGCGGACCGCGCTGGATCGTGTGCCTCAGCGCGCGCGCGAGCGATCCCGCCTTCGCGACGCTGATCCATCCCGACCTGCGTCAACGCCTCGAGCGACTGCAACTGAGCGTGCCGGAGCTCTCGCAGCGCCGCACTGAGTTGCCGCAGTTGCTGCACCTGCTCGCTCAGCGCGTGGCGCAAGAGGAAGGCGTGGCGGCCCCGACCTTCGAAGACGATGCGATCGCGCTGCTCTGGCGTCAGCCCTGGCCGTTCAACGTGCGCGAGCTGGAGAGCTTCGTGTTCAAGCTCGTGCTCATGGCCCCGGGCCGCAGCTTGCGCGCCGATGAAGTCGAGCGCATCGCGCGGCGCTTCGGCATCGAGTTGCTGCGGCGGGTGAACTCGCGCACGCCCGACGAAACGTTGGTCCGGGCCGCGCTCGCCAGCACCACGAACCTGCGCGGCACGCTCAACAAGACGCGCGCCTCGCTCTACCTGGGTTGGGACCCCGACACGCTGGTGGCGCGCATGCGCGACCTCGGCATCGACGAGCACGCCGCAACTCGCAGCGACGCATCGCCCCTGGCGTGCGCCGCGCCCGACGATCCGTCCCCCGATTCGCCAAGTCGCGCGGGCAGCGGAGCGAATGAGCGCGCGAGCGGCGGCGAGGCCGAGTCGAACGAAGTCGCGGATCCAAGCGCGCCACAGCCCACGTCTCGGCCGGCGCGTCGCACGACGTAGCCGCGCTCGGCGACGAGGACCGTGAGTGACGCAGCGAGCGACAGATCCAGCGACGCCGCAACCGACCGAGCGACCGATACGGCGGCCCAAGCGGCGGCCAATGGAGCTGCCGACGGAGCGAGCGCCAGAGCGAGCGGCGCACCGATCGACACGACGATCGACCCGGCGAGC
>CALKYE010000262.1 GCA_938003765.1 uncultured Planctomycetia bacterium | reverse complement strand
CGCTCGATGGTGAACGCCGCCGGCATCCTTGAACGGCTGCGGGCGTGGGTCGAGTCGGTGCGGCAGTAGCATCGAGCTCGTCCGCCACCCGGTCAGACTGTCTGGCGTCGGTCGAGATGGACGCGAGCTGACATGAGTCACCGGCAAACGCGCGGCGCGAAACGCGATCACGAACTGGAGCAGCGCACCGCAGCGGTGGCGCGCGTGCTGCGCGATTGGGACCCGCTCGGAGTGCAGCCGGGTGTGAACGGGCCGGGGGACGAATACGACGGCTACGCGCCCGCGCTGGTCGAACGGGCTCTTTCCGGCGTCGGCGTCGACGCGCTCGCCGCACACCTCGGGGAGCTGCGCGCACAGATGCTGGGCGAGGCCGGCGACGATGCGTCCATCGCTGCGCGCATCCTCGAGGCCGTTTCGAACCCTGCTCGACACGAGCCCGCCGTGCGCGCGCCCAAGCGCGGCGCGAGCGACTCCGGCGAAGGCTCGTACAACTGCCCGAGCTGCGGCGAGGACATCGTCGTCCCGCTCGACCCCAGCGAGGGCTTGGAGCAGCGCTACGTCGAGGACTGTCCGGTCTGCTGCCGCGCCAACGTGATCCGCGTCGAGTACTTCGACGAAGGCGAGCCGCCGCGCGTCGAAGCCGAACCCGAGTGAGCTCGGGCGGCGCTCCTGCGCTCATGTGCCCGCAGCGCTGCGCCCTTCGACCGACAGCGGAGTCGCGCCGGCGACGCGTACGCTGCGCACCCGCCCCGTCGCGCCGTCCGAGACACCGAGGATGCCATGACCAGCGCTCCGCTCCCGAACTTCCCCGCGACCAAGTTCCTGGTCTGCATCGCCGAAGGCGCAGCCTCGGACCACGCCCTGCGCGCCGCGATCGCGCTGGCGGACCGAACCGGCGCGCGCGTCGAGCTGTTGCACGTCGTCGAGCCCATCCTGGCCCCGTCCGGGCGCTTCGCCGCGCTGAGCGGCGGCGACATTTCCAAGGCCAACGCCGACGCCGTCGCAGCGCGGCTTCGAGCGCACCTCTCGCGTGAGCACGGGCATTTGAAGCTCGAGGGGCAGGGTGTCGCCGAGCAGTTGGAGGTCGTGATCGGCGCCCCCACGCGCGTCGTGCTCGAGCGCGCCAAGAACTACGACATCGTGTTCCTCGGCGAGAGCGGTCGGCGCAAGCAACTCGACTTCGGCGGGCTCGCGCGGACGCTCTTCGCGCACTGCGAAACGCCGCTGTGGCTGCAGGTCGATGCGCCGCGCAAGCTCGAGCGCCTCCTCGTGCCGGTGGACCTCTCGCCGAAGAGCCTCGAGCTCCTGCACCGTTCCACTGCGCTGGCGAAGAAGGTCGGCGCCCACGTGACGGCGCTGCACTGCTTCGTGCCGCCCGAGATGTTCGCCAACGCCGACGCCGCCGCGGCGATCCCCTCGCCGACCTACACCATCGACTCCCTGCGCGAGTCCGCCAAGCGCGAGTTCGAGGCCGCGATGAGCGAGTTCGACTGGCGCGGGACTGCGCACGAGATCGTGTTCGCGCAGGACGATCCCGCCCGGCGCATCCTGGCCGTTCAGGACAACTACGACCTGGTCGTGTTGGGCACGCACGGCCACAGCGCCTTGGTCGCAGCGGTGCTCGGGAGCGTGGCGTGGCGCGTGCTGCGCATGGCGCACAGCGGCACGCTGCTCATCCGCACCCCTGGCGGCTACTCGATCTGAGTTCGGGCGTCGGCGCTTCGCGGTGGGCGCACGAGCGCTTCGCGCCTGCTGCGAAGCTCGCGTGTCGCAGCTCAGCGAGACCTGCGCTGCGGCGTGAACTCGTGCAGCGCGCGCTGGCAGCCGATCTCCTGGCAACGTCCGAGTTCGGGCTGCACCAGGATGCGGTGGTCGGGGCAGCGGTACTCGAAGTTGGAGCCTTCGCGGATCCACTTCGAGAGTTCCTCGCGTTCGCGCCCGTCGAACGCTCCGCCGGCGCCTTCGGCCAGGATGAGCGCCTGCACGGCGAACTTGTAGGCCTCGGGCTCGGTGCTCTCGCTGCGACGCAGGTACTCGAACAGCGAGGCGTGAACCCACGGCGCCAGCGCAGGCTCGAAGCGCAGGCGCTCGAGCAAGGCGCGCGCGGTCTCGAACGAGTGCAGCTCCACCGAGCCGGCGACGAACTCGCGCACGCGCTCCTCGAAGCCCAGGCGCGCGAGCGCGACCATCTGCCGCAGGGCGAGGTTGGCGCGCACGTCCTTGATCGGGAACGAGTCGAGCTCGGCCGGCAGGAGCTTCACGCCCTTGTGCTCGCGCGGCGCCTTGTCGAGGTCGCGCGAGAGCTCCTGGCCCAGCGCGGAGTACATCGACGCCGCCACGACGTGGCCGACGCCGCTGTGACGAGGAGCGCCGCCGCCCAGACCGCTGGAGGTCGAAGGCTCGGCCAGGAACGGCGAACCGACCGAGGCCAGCGAGTGCGCTTGCGCGAGCAAGTACGCGGCGTAGAACGCCTGCAGTCGCGCGCCGCCGTCGCCGCGGTCGGACTGCACGACGAGCGCTTCGAGATTGCGCGCAGCGTTCTGCAGCTCGCCGGAGCGCACGCGGCCGGCGTCGGCCGCCAGTTGCTTGGCCGGACCGGCGTAGGGGTTCGGGCTCGAGCACGCAGCCAGCGCCACGAGCGGCAGCGCCGCCAGGAATCGGAGCGGGAGTCGGAGGTTGTTCACGTTGCAGCTCCTCAGCGCCGCGCGGAGCGACGGTCAGCCTTCAGTCCGATGTACAGCGTCCGCGTCTCGTCGCCGATCGAGACCTTGAACGCGCACACGCTCTTGGTGAGGTCGAGCGAGCGCGTCACCGAGCCGCTCGCGCGCTGGAGCGTGCGCGAGCCCTCGTCGTACTTGATGTCCTTGGGCAGCGCGAAGAACACCAGCCCGTAGGTCGCGTTGTCGAAGTTGGTCAGCGAGCCGCCCTTGTGCGCCAGGCCGTACATCGCATCGCGCTGCTTCTCGCGGCGCGGCTCGATCTGGCCGTACGAGCGCGAGACCAGCGCGGTCCCGTCGGGCAGGTACAGGCGCATGTCGCCCGACTCGGTCAACAGGCGCGCCTGCGCCTCGTTCATGCCGGCGCCGCGGAGCCCGACGCGCAGCGCGACCGGAACGACCCGCTCGCGCTCGATCATGTCGTAGTCCTCGAGCAGCTCCGCGTGGTTGACGTAGAAGCGCGCTTCGGCTTGCACGATGCCGACCGAGGCGTCCGCGGGGAAGCCGTCGAACGAGCGCGGCGTCTCGAGCACGCCGCCCTTGGCCTTCGAAGAGGAACACGACGCGCCGCCGAGCATCGCCAGAGCGAGCGCGAGTGCGGCGAACGGAGAGAGAGCTTGTCGCATGAAGACTCCAGGTCGAGAGAGCTGTGGTCTACCGCAGCGGCGTGGCAAAGACCAGTTCGGTGCGCACCGGCTGGCCCTCGAGTTCCTCGAGCACCAGTCCGAACTCGGGCGAGAACCAGCGCACCAGCGCGCCGCGCTTGAACACCAGACACGGCCCCGGATCCGCGGCGACGCGCTCGAGGTGCTCGTTCATCGAGACCTGGCTCACGCCCAGTTGCGGCGGCGGAAGCTTGTCGAACAGCTTGGGGAACGGAGCAACCCACACGTTGTCGCCGACCGCGCGCAGATCGAGCAGCGGATCGCTCGCGCCGTCGACGAGGAACACGCCGCGACGGCGCACGACGCGGATCGGCTCCGCGCCGCCGATCGGCAGCGCGTCGACCTTGAAGTTGCTCTGCGTGAACTCCCACGGACCGCTCGGGCCGATCTCGGCGCCCGGCTTGGGTTCGAGCACGCGCCAGCGCAGCGGCGAGTCGTTCTCGAGGCGGTAGACCAGCTTGCGGCCCGACTTGATCGGGTAGCCGGCGTGCGGCTGCGCGAGCTCGTACTGCAGGCGCAACACGGCGCGCCAGTCGCGTTGCTCGCCCTTCACCGCGGGGTGGGCGGCGCGCGACCAGTCGAATCCGGCGTCGTTGCTCTCGTCCGAGTCGTGCCAGCGCCGCGCGTAGACGAACGCGAGCAGCCCACCGGCGCTCTCGTCACGCGCAGAGTCATTGGACTCGAGGTAAGCGCCCCACTCGTCGAGGAAGCTCGCCGCAGCGAGCGCCTTGGTGTCGAGCTTGCCGCCCGGCGCCAACGTCGACTCGCAGTGGGCCAGCGCTGAACGCGCGAACTCGGCGACGTGGTCGCACGTGAACTGGCGCTGGTGCTCGATGACGTGTTGCAGCGACTGCGTCGGCCCGGCCACGGCCAGGCGATCCCAGTCCTGCACGTGGTAGCCAGAGATCGCGCTCACCTCGGGCTCGACGCGCTCGGACAGCGTGCGGATGTACGCGTCGAGGCGCGTCGTGCGCTGCCCCGCGGTCCCGTCGGGTGTCTCGAACGCGAGCCAGTCGTTCGCGGCGACCTGGAAGTTCTGGCGCAGGTTCTTGGCCTGCGAGAGACGGCGGCTCGCCTCGAGCAGCGCCGGAATGTCGAGCGCGCCGCCCTGCGCACGGCTGGCGTCGAAGCGATGGATGGCGAGTTCCGCCTCGATCAACTCCTCGACCAGGTCCGTGCCCGAGCGCGCGGGCCGATCGAAGATGCGCTCGCTGATGGCGTCGTCGTACAGCGCGCGCGCCTGAGCGCCGCCGCGCCGCTCGAGGATCGTGAGCACGTCGTCGAACGCGTTGGCCTTGCGCGCGGACGGGTTGAGCGCCGCCGTCAGCTTGTTGCGATCCTCCTCGGCGGCCGCGAGTCGCTTCGTGAGCTCGTCCTGCGACTTGCGCATCCGCAGCAGCTCTTCGTCGAGCGTCTGCTTGTCCCGCGCCGCAGCCTCTCGCGCCGCTTTCTCCTGAGCGAAGGCGAGTTCGAGCGCGTTGAAGCGCGCGCGCAGCTCGACCATCTGGTCGTCGTCCTTCGCGCCGGTCTTGGCGAGCTCGGTCTCGAGTCGCGCCACGTCGGCGCGCGCCGCTTCGAGCCCCTCGTTGGCCGCCGTGAGCGCCGCCGAGGTCGTGGCCAGATCCGCGTCCTTGCCCGCGATCGCGTTCTTGTGCGCGTTCTCCGCTTCGGCGAGGCGCGTCGTCAGCGTCTTCTGCGCCTCGTTGACTTGCAGTTGCAGCGCTTCGCGCGCGTCGGCCATGGCTTCGACGCGACCTTGCTGAGACCAGAGCAGGTAGCCCTCGACGCCGGCGACAGCAGTGACGACCACCAGCGCGCCCACCACCCAGCCGGGCACGGCGGACGGGAGCTTGTACGCGCTCGAGCTCTCGATCGCCTCGATGAACTCGGTCGCGCTCTGGAAGCGCTTGTCGCGGTCCTTCTGCAGCGCCTTCTCGAGGATCTTGCGGATCGGAGCGCTGAGCTCCTTCATCTCCGCGATGCGCGGCGCGACGTCGGTCTCGATCACGCTGTGCGTGATCTGTTGCAGCGTCTTGCCCTCGAACGGCCGGTGGCCGGCGAGCATTTCGTAGAGCACGATGCCGACGGCGAACAGGTCCGAGCGCGCGTCCAGGCGCTGGCCCTGGATCTGCTCGGGCGACATGTAGAGCGGCGTGCCGGCGACGTTGCCCTCGTCGATCTCGGCCGCCAGTCCCGCGATGCCGAAGTCGAGCACGCGCACGCCGACGCCGTAGGGATTGTCGTCGGTCTTCGGAACGCGCGTGGCGAGCATCACGTTCGAAGGCTTGACGTCGCGGTGCACGAAACCGCGCTCGTGGCCGGAGTGCAGCGCCGCCAGCATCTGCTTGGCGATCTCGAGCGCGTGCCTCGGGCGCAGTGAGTTCTCGCGCGCGAGCATGTCGCGCAACGACTCGCCGCTGACGAGGTCCATCGTCACGAACAGGCGGCCGTCGTCCATCTGGCCGCAGTCGCGCACCTGCACGACGTGCTCGTTGACGAAGTTCTGCGCGGCGCGGATCTCCTGGAAGAACAGGCTGCGGAACTTCTCGTTGCGCGAGAACTTGGGCAGCAGGACCTTGAGCGCCACCGCGCGGCCTTCGATCTGCCGATCGCGCACGGTGTAGACCTTGCCCATCCCGCCTTCGCCGAGCATCTCGATCACTTCGAAGCGGCCGCCGAAGACCTGCGGATCGCGCTTGGCGGACGCAGCGCCGCCCTCGCTTCCAGCCGAGGTGCTGAACGTCGCCGCAGAGGTGCGCGCCGTCGTGCGCGCCGGACTCGGCCGCGTCAGATCGATCCCCTCGTTGGCCGTCTTGGACTCACTCGCGCGCGTTCCGCCCGGCCCGCGCACCTCGGTTCGACCGGGCGACTTCATCAGCGTGGCGTCGGCGTCGTCGCCAGCCGCATCGTGCGGCGTGCCCGGCGGCGTCGGGCCAGACTGAGAGCTCGCGGGACCGGGGACGGTGGGTTCGAGCTCGTCGCTGGGGTTGGGGCTCATGTCCGCGCGAAGATCGGGATTGGCGGCGAGCGGCGCAAGGATCGCGGCGGTCGCTGGGGAGTCGAACGGGAGCACGCGCCAGCCGAAACGGATCGCGCGCCGAACCCAGGCTTCGACGCAACGCTGGACGCGCCGCGACGCGCGTGGAACTCGGAGTGTAGCAGCCCTCACTTTGCTCGAATGGCTGGCGCGGACGCGTGGTGCGAGCGAGAGTGAGCCAGCTAGCGCGATCGTTCAGAGCGCGCTCCGGGCTGCGCGTGGCACGCGCATCCCAAAGCCCCAAGTGAGGAGACGTGATCAAGCTCACCCTGCGCCAAGCCAACCAACCCGAGACCACGGTTCAGGTCGATGGCGACGTCGCCACGATCGGCCGCGCCCCCGGGGCCGAGGTGCTGATCCAGCAGCCCTACGTCAGCAAGCGCCACGCTCGGCTCCTGCGAGGGTGGGTGCTCGTCGACCTCGGTTCGAGCAACGGCACCTTCGTGGGCGGCAAGCGCATCAGCGAGGCGACGCTGCTGTCGGGCGACGAGTTCCAGCTCGGCGAGGGCGATGTGGTCGTGCGCGTCTGGCGCGACGAGGCGGCCAAGGCAAGCGATGGCGCCAGCGGCGGCGGCGATGAGCTCGAGCGGCTGCGCGCGAGCCTCGCGGAGAAGTCGGAGGAGCTGGCCGCGGCGCACGGCATCGTCGACCGCCTGCACCAGAAGAGCGAGCAACTGCGCGCCGAGGTGCAGCGCCTGCGCGGCGCGACCCCGCCGCCGCGGGACAGCACCCCGCAGCCCAGCCTCGCCGCCGCGCCCGCGCCGACCGAGGAGACCCTCGCGTTGGGAGTGGCCAACGAGCAGATCCAGCGGCTGACTGCGGAGCGCAATCAGCTCCTGCGCGACATGGACGAGGAGCGCACGCTGGTCGAGCAGCTCACCGCGCAGATGCAGCGCATCGAGACCGACCGGGCGGCGCAGCGCGCCGAGTTGGCGCGAGTGAGCGCCGCGCTGGCCGCCGCCGCCTCGCTCGAGGAGCTCGAACTGGCGCGCACCGAGAGCTCGCGCCTCGCCACCGAGCTGGCGCGCTGCACGCGCGAGCTCGACGAAGCGCGCCAACAACTGGCCGCGTCGGCCCAGGCGCCGGCGCTGGCCGCCGCGCCCGCGGGGCCGATGGGCGACCTCCTGATCCGACTGCAGGCCGAGAACAGCGCCCTGAAGCGCCAGCTCTCCGAGTCCGGCGGCGGGGCGGCGGGCGGCGGCGCTCCAGGCGCTGCGCGTCCTTCGGATCCCGGCGCGCCGAGGATGCTCGCCGAGCTGCTGGAGCTGCGCGCGCAGAATCAGGCGCTCAAGAGCCAGTTGGACCAGCGTTCGCGGTCCGTACCGGCGCAGATGGTGTCCCCCATGCACACCGTCGGCGCGCTCTGGAACCAGCTCGCCGACCGCGACATCGAGCAGGTCCAACCGCTGCTCGACGGCTCGCCCGAGGAGTTCGTCGCGGTCGAGCTGTTCCGCGTCGCGCGCCAGTTCGAGCGCGTTGTCACCCGTGTCGCCGGAGCGCAGATCCAGCTGTACCAGTCAAACACGATGCTGCCCAACGTCGAGGGCAACCTGCGCGGGCTGGTCGGCACG
Source organism: uncultured Planctomycetia bacterium (assembly GCA_938003765.1). Taxonomy (GTDB): domain Bacteria; phylum Planctomycetota; class UBA1135; order UBA1135; genus WYBT01. The sequence goes on along the minus strand of CALKYE010000262.1, from coordinate 51,858 downwards.
ATCCTGGGCGATCCGAGCGAGCGCGACGCGCGCGCTGAGCTCGTCCGCTACTTCGAGCAACTCGGCAAGTGGCTCGTCGCCGGCCTCGCCGCCAACCGCAAGGCGAGCAAGCTCTTCGCCGAGAAGCTCAAGCACGATCTGTCCGAGGCCGGACTGCTGGCGCAGGGTCCGATCCCCGCCTTCCGCAAACTCGCCGGCGGCGCCGAGACCGAACTGTGGCGCCGCGCCTGCACGTACCTCAAGGAGTTGAGTCCCGACATGCTCGAAGACCAACTCGAGAAGCTCGCGCGCGAAGCCGTGCGCGACATGCTCGGCACGAACGCGGGGTGAGAGCGCGCGCGATCAGCTCGCGCGGAGCGACGTTCGAGACGTCGCTCGAGAGCTGTGACGCGAGCCGCGTCCAGATCTCGCGTTCCCTCACGCGAAGCGCGCGGCTCCGGCCGCTTCCCGCGAGCGCTGCGTGCGCTCTATGGGGCAATGCAGCCGTGGAAACCGCATTGTAGAGTGCGCGACGCAGCAGCATCCCCCGCCAGCCCTCCCACACCCCCGCCAAGCGGTGCGCGCCCCCACCGCGCGGACCGGCGACACAGGACCCCGACGATGCGCCCCGCGCTCGAAGCCCCTCGATCCCGTTCCCCGTTCGTGTCCTTGCGTCGCTTCGGCGGCGCCGCTGCGCTGGCGCTCACGGCTCTGCTGTGCGGCTCATCGTGCAGCTCGATCCCGTTCATGGGGCCGGGCGAGTTCGTCGCGCAGCTCCAGGGCGCGCAGCTCGACGAGGTGGTGTCGGTCTACGTGATCGTGGCCGATGACGCCGACCTGGCGGACCTCGAGGACCCGCGCACGCTCGACAAGCTCGTGCGCCCCGAGCGCCAGGCCAAGTACGTGAGCTTCGTGCAGCTCAAGCCGACCCTGACCGACGGCTGGCGCTTCGAGGTCAAGGCCGCCAACCCCACGCACAAGGCGGTCGAGATCAAGCCCAACGCCAAGGGGCCCGAGCTGCGCGTCGTGGTCGACCGCGGGCTGCTCGAGGCACGCCCGCAACTGGCCATGGCCGTGATCACCAACTGCGGCCCCAAGGGCTGGGGCGCATCCTCGAAGATCTCTCGCACCGAACTCGAGAACGTCGGCCGCATCGAACTCGAGATCCGCGGCCTCGCAGTGAACCGCGTCGGCGGCAAGTAGCCCGCTCCGGCCTCCGCTTCTCCGCCCCAGATGAGCAGCCCCGCTCCCCAACCCAGTGTCCTGTGGCGCGAGGGCATGCTCCTGTGCCCGCAACACCTCCAGGCCTTCACGCGCGAGGTCGGCGCCCGCATCGCGCGCGGTGACGCCGCCGGAATCCCCGGGAACTTCGGGCTGGTCCGACTGGCGCTCGACGAGCAGGCGCTCGAGCGCGACGTGCTGCGCATCGAGGCGCTCGAGTGCGTGTTCCGCGACGGAACCCACGCGACCCTGGGCGCGGACGCATTCGTCGAGCAGCGCGAGTTCGCCGAGCACTTCACCGACGCCGAGCTGGACGTCTGGCTCGGCGCGCTCGCGCCGCAGGCGGGCGCGCCCCAAGTCGGCGAAGAGACCGGGCGGGCCTACCGCTACCGCGTGACGCTCGAGCACGTCGACGACGAGAACCTGCGCGATTCGGCCAAGGAACTGGAGTTCCGCGGGCTCGAACTGCGCCTGTTCTTCGGCGACGAGGACCGCTCGGGCTACGAGTCGCTGCACATCGCCCGCCTGGTTCGCCGCGGCAAGCCGGCGGCCAAGTCGGCGCTCTCGGAGAGCTGGGTCGCGTCGGTCGTCGCCGCCGGCGGATCGGCGGCGCTGCTGTCCGAGCTGGCCTCGCTCGCGGCGCAGGCCCGCAGCCAGTCGCGCGACCTCGCCCTGCGCGTGCCGTCGCTCGCGCGTCTGTCGAGCGTCGACAAGGGCGCGGACGTGTCGGGCATCGTCAAGCTGCTCACGCTCAACCAGGTCGTGGCCTCGCTCGAGCAACTCGCCGGGCGCGCGGACCTGCACCCCTTCCCGATCTACCTCGAGCTCGCGCGTTGCGCCGGCGCCCTCGCGCTGTTCGGCGCCGAACGCTGCGCTCCCGAGTTGCCGCTGTACGAGCACGCCGAGCTCGACCGATGCTTCCAGGCCGTGTTCAGCGCGCTGCGTGACTATCTGGCGGCCGAGGTCTCGGTCCCCTACGACACGATCGAGTTCAAGAAGGACCCGCAGCGCGAGGGCTTCCTCGACTGCCCGATCCCGACCGAGTGGCTGGCCGCCAGCGCGATCTTCTACATGGGGGTCGAGCTCGATCAGACGCCCGAGGACACCGCGCAGCTCGTGCTCGCGGGCGTGAAGCTGATCTCGCCCGCCGACACCGACCGCGTCGTGCAGGGCGTCGTGCCGGGCATCGAGCTCGAGCACCTGCGCACGCCGCCGACGGCGTTCCCGCGGCGCGCGAACCTGCACTTCTTCCGCGTGGCGACCGAAGGCCGCTCGCGCGATTCGTGGCTCAGGATCCTCGAGGCGCGCAAGGCCGTGCTGCTCTCGGCGCTCGGCGCGCTGGGCGAGGTGCGCTACCACCTCTACGTGGAACTTCCGGGGTAGTCGATGGCGACCAAGCCGGCCAGCCTGCACGAAGCGTGCACGCCGCTGTTCTCGTACCTCACGACCTTCCGGCGCAACGCGGAGACCAACTCCGCCAGCGTCGAGGACCTGCACGGCGAGCTCGAGCGCGAGCTCGACTCGATCGAGCGCACCTGCGACTCCGATCGCAAGCTCCGCGCGCAGTTCCAGCGCGTGAAGTACCCGCTGATCGCCGCCGCCGACCAGGTGGTGCTGGGCTCGAACTGGCCCAACCGCATGGCCTGGTCGATGCAGCTGCTCGAGATGAAGCTGTGCCAGACCTCCGAGGGCGGCGACCGCTTCTTCGACATCGTCGACGAGGTGCTGGGCGACACCAGCAACGACGCCGCGGACGTCGCGCACGTGCTGTTCACCTGCATCGCGCTCGGCTTCCAGGGCAAGCTCTACGGCGCGCGCAAGGAGCTCGAGCGCAAGCGGCAGCTCCTGTTCGAGAAGGCGCGCCTCGCCAGCCAGGAGGAACGGCTCGCGCCCGAGGCGTACGGACGCAATTCGCCGCGTGAGCCGGCGCGACTGCCCACGGCGGGCATGTTGCGCTTCGTGCTCGTGGCGATGGGCGCGCTGCTGTTCGCGCTGCTCGCCGGGGACGCCGTGACGCGCTTCAAGAACCGCAAGGCCAACCAGCAGATCCGCGAGCACTCAGAGCGCCTCGCGCAAGAGGAGCGCTGATCCCGCCATGAAGCGCCTTCTCTCCAGTCGCGGACTGTGGATCGCCGTCGGCGTGCTCGTGCTGATCGGCCTGGTGGTGCTGGTCGTCCTCGTACCCGAGCTGCTCAAGCCGGTGCTGTGGACCGTGCTCGCGCTCGGCCTGGGCTGGGCCGCGGTCGAAGTCGGGTTGCGCGCGTGGCGCAAGCGCAAGCGACGCGCCTTCGACGAAGGCCTCACCGCCAAGGAAGGCATCGAGGACCGCAAGCGCGAGTGGGAGAGCTTCGTCGTCGAACTCGACAAGCAGAAGATCGACCGCTACGAGCTGCCGTTCTATCTGCTGGTCGGCGAGCCGCAGTCGGGCAAGAGCGTGCTGCTGCAGAACAGCGACCTGCACTTCCCCTTCGGCCAGAACAAGCTCTCCGGCATCGGCGGCACGCGCGGCTGCGACTGGTGGTTCACCGAAGAGGCCGTGATCCTCGACCTCGCCGGCCGCCTGTTCACGCACGAAGGCGGAGTCGCGGACCAGCTCGAGTGGGAAGCGTTCCTCGGGCTGCTGGTGAACTTCCGGCCGATGTGCCCGGCCAACGGCATCCTGCTCGTCGTGCCGTGCGACAGCCTGCTCGGCGACTCGCCGGACGTCGCCAAGAGCAAGGCCAACAAGATCCAGGGCGCGCTGCTGACGCTGGCGAACAAGCTCGAGGCGCAGCTCCCGATCTACGTCGTGCTGACCAAGGCCGACAAGCTGTTCGGCTTCGCGGAATCGGTGCACCGCCTCGACGCGAACAAGCGCCACGAGATGTTCGGCTGGTCGCGCGGCGCCGACAAAGTCGACGCGCCCTTCGACGTCGAGGAAGCGCGTCTGGGGTTCTCGAGCATCGTCGAGCGCGCCCGCTCGCTGCGCGCGCAGATGCTCGCCACCGCGCACATCCCCGAGGCGCTGGGCGAGGTCGATCGCCTGTACGCGTTCCCCGAGGAACTCGCCGCGCTGTTCGAGCCGCTGGAGATCTACCTGCGGCGCGTGTTCACCGAGAGCTCGCTCGAGGGCAAGCTCACCTTCCGCGGCCTGTACCTCACCAGCGGCTTGCAGAGCGGCGTGCCGATGGCGCGCGCGTGCGCCGCGGTGATGGGCTCGACCAACGAGGCCGACCAGCGCGACCTCGAAGCGCTGTTCACCAAGCAGCGCGCGTACTTCATCAAGGACCTGATCCGCACGCGCGTGTTCGGCGAGCGCGGGCTCGTGCGGCCGACCAAGGGCCGCGCGCTGGCGGCGCACAAGCAGGCGGTCTTGGGCTACGGCGTGTCGGGCGTGATCGCGCTCGGCTCGATCGTCGCGGCCACCGTCTACCTCGCGAGCGGCTCGGGCGGCGAGGTCAACAAGTCGACGCAGACGGCGCTCGAGCTGGCGCGCGATCTCGACGGCGGACGCGATTGGGCCGTGCCGCGCATGCTCGAAGCGCTGCACGCGACCCGCAGCGCGATTTCCGCCGAACGCGCGGTCTCCGAGGAGATCTGGAACTCGACGCGCGAGGACTTGAAGAAGCTCTACGTCGCCGAGTTCGACCAGCGCCTCGCGCCGCGGCTGCGCGAGCGACTGCTCGACAACGTGCGAGCGATCACGGCCGCCAAGCCCGCGGACCACGAGGAACTGCGCGCGCTGATGGGACGCGCGACGCTGCTGCTGTCCGAGCTCGACTTCGCCGACCGCGATGCTGTGAAGCTCGTCGAAGACGCGTTGCCGGCGGCCGAGCGCGAGTTCAACGCGCCCAACGGCGATCGCTTCTCGCTGGCGCGCGCCATCGAAGCGCGCCTGGAGTACGGCGGCGCGGCCGTGTCGCCTGCTCCTCCGGGCGCCGCGCGCAGCATCGACGAAGCGAGCAAGGCTGCGCTCGATCTCGTCGACGAGTGCCTCACGCCCGGTGTCGCGTGGCAACCGCGCGGCGGCGTCGGCTACATGGTCGCGTGGCTCGGCATCGCGCGGCTCCACGAGCGCCTGTCGAGTCCGGCGCTGCAGGACGATCGCACGGCGTTCGCGACCACAGCGCAGTTCGCGTCGACGGCCGAGGCGCTCGCGCTCGCGGCGCGCGACCTCGATCCGCTCACGCAGAACACGTACCAGATCAAGGCCACGCCGGTGCGGCTGCAGTTCCGCGAGCAGCTCGGCGCGCCGCGTGAACGCCTCGCCGCGCTTCTCGCGCAGCGTCAGGCCGTGGGCCGCGTCGAACGCGACTGGCGCGCGCACCAGGACCTGTTCCGCTTCATCGACGCGCAGTTCGCGGGCGCGGGCAAGAACATCAGCTTCAACTGGAGCCTCGGGGCCGCCGGAGGCGAGGCCGCGGGCTTCACCAAGGAGATCCTCGACGAGAAGATCGCTGGCTGGAACGGGCAGCTCGAAGTGCCCACGAGCGAGCTCTCGTCGATGCTCGACGACTCGCTGCTCGCGGCGTGCAAGGCCAAGCCCAACGCGGACTGGACCATCGCGACGCTCGGCGCCGACGTCGCTGCGGCGACGCGCGAACTGCGCTTCGGCGAGCGTTCGAAGCTCGCCTACATCGCCAAGCTGCGCGAGGCCGGCCGGCAGTTCGCCGAGCGCAACGCGAACTGGAAGTCGCTGGTCGACGCGCACGGCGCCGGGGCCGCGGCCGACGAGCTGGCCCACACGCTCGTCGAGCAACTCTCCGCCGCGCGCGCCGCGCTCGCAACGCTCGATGCAGAGCGCACCGCCGCATTCACCGCCCAGCTCGACGCGCTCCTGGCCGAGCACCTCTCCGAACTCGACAAGAACTGGCGCGCGCTGCGCGCGTCGACGGACGCCTCGGCCCCGCCGACGCTGGAAGTCCAGGTGCTCGACACGCTCGCGCACGTCGTCGACCGCTGCGGCGCCACGACCTCGCAGCGCGCGGCGAACCTGCTCCGACGCTACGCGGCCGGACGCCAGGAGCTGCTGGTCGAGTACTGGCGTCAGTTGCCCGAGGGCGGCGCGCACACCAAGGCCATGCTGCAGACGCTGGCCGAGCACTTCGCGCTGATGAAGCAGCGCTTCGGCGTCGCGGGCGACGAGTCGCGCGACGGACTCGACGGCGCGTGGCTCGACGATGTCGAACGCTGCCTCATCGATCGCCTGCAGCAACACGACGCCGCGCTGCGCGCCTACTGGCGTCCGCCGCAGGTTCACGGACAGGCGGGCTTCTCGCTCGCCGACGCCGCGGCCAAGGTGAAGGACAAGCTCTCGCGCAGCGCCATCGAGGAGCTGATCAAGGGGCTCGACGAAGTCGCGCAGCCGCCGCCGCTGGACGATCCGCTCTTCGCGCGCAACTCGGCGGTGTTCCTGAAGCTCGAACGCGCCGGCAAGGCGCTCGAATCGCTGCGCGCGCTCAAGGCGCCGTCGAGCGGCAGCGCGCTGAGCCGCAGCCCGTACGTCGAGTGGCTCACGGGCGTGGCCGACGGCGTCGCGCGGTCCACCAACGGCGCCGAGCTCGCGGTGCGCATCTTCGAGATCGACAGCTCCAAGCGCGCCGATCAGGACGTCCCGCCCAACGGCGGCGGCGCCTACGCGCGGGCGATGTGGGACACGCTGCGACTGCGGCTGATCGACGAGGTCAAGCTGCGCTACGGCGAGGACCTGCGCGAACTGCTCGACGAGAACCGTGAGCTGTTCGACGCGCTCTACGCCACCGACTTCTCGCTGACGCGCTCGAAGTTCGACGAGAGCGCGCTGATGCAGCGCCTGTACGCGCTGCTGAACCGCAAGAACGGCAAGTTCGATCAACTCCAGGCGCGCTACAAGGCGGTCGAGATCGGCCTCGCGCCGAGCGGCGGCCCCGACGCACCTCCGCCGAGCGAGCCCGTCCTCGCCACGCAGCGCTTCCTCATGGACCTGCAAGCGTTCTTCCTCGGCGAGGACGGACGGCGCATCGAGGACGGCTCGGTGAAGATCGCGCTCAAGCCGCGCGTTTCGCAGTCGCTCTCGATCTGGGATCCCAACAAGAAGGGTGAGGGCTGGCGCGAGTCGTTCTACGCGCCGATCGACGCGCTGGGCGGCTGGGAGTACGAGAACGTCGACTCGGACATGCCCGAGAAGGTGCTCGAGTGGAGCTTCCGCGCCGACGCCGGCAAGAAGCTGCGCATGCGCTGGAACGACACGCCCAGCGGCGCGCGCGAGTTCGAGCCGGGCGACGCCAAGCTCGAGATCTTCACTTCGCTCGCGCCCCTGTTGCTCGCCTGGAGCGGCGAGAAGACCGAGGGCGGACTGTGGCTCGTCACCGTGCAACCCGAGGGCGCGCGCTTGCCGGCGCCGTTCGAGCTGCGCTTCCTCGACCGCGACCTGCCGGTGCGCCCGCAACGGCTCGAGTGACCCCAGGAGTTCCGCGCGATGTTCTCATTCCTCGGCAAGGAGCAGGCGCCGATCCAGCTCTACGGCAAGTTGCCGCTCGCGAAGGACTACCTCCGCGTCGGCGCCGGACAGGGCGCGGGGCAGGGCTTGCGCGACTGGCTCGACCGCGCGTTCTCGCAGGCGCCGAACGCCAAGGACGCTCTGACGCTTCCCTGGCCGGCCGCGTTCGTGCTCGGCGAATCGTGGGGAGCGCCGCTGATCGGCGCCGCCTGGCCTTCGAGCGACACCGGCGGACTGCGCCCGTTTCCGTTCGTGACCTTCGTCGAGCGCAAGAAGAAGTCGGTGCAGGAGGACTGGGAGCAGGGCGCGGCGCTGGCGGCGGCGATCTGGAATCGCCTGCACTCGATCTACGACGCGCGCGAGGAGCACTCCGACGCGCAGTCGTTCCTGGCGAAGATGCGGGGTGAACAGATCGACTTCGCCGCACTGGAGACGCCGCCCGCGGAGAGCATCGACTTCGAGATGTGGCTGGCGGCGTTGTGGCCGGGCAAGGGCAAGGAAGGCCTGCTCGAAACACTGTGCGCGCTCGAAGCGTTGCGTCGCAGCGCCCACCGCGGACCCATTCGCTTGCCCCTCGTCGCCGACCTGCCCTCGCGCCCCCAGGCCCACGCCTGGCTCAAGCTCCTGGTCGAGTTCAACCTCGTCGGTCGCGACCTGCTGCCGTCGCTGTTCTTCCCGTTGCCTCCCAAGCCCGCGGCAGCGCCCGAGCCCGCGCCCGAGGCGCCCGCAGACCCGTTCGGCTCGTCGTTCTCGTCTTCGAGCGATCCCTTCGGTTCGTCCTCGTCGAGCGATCCGTTCGCGCCCGCGCCCGACCCGTTCGCCGAGACGCCGAGCGCAGACTCCAATCCATTCGCCGACGCGAGCTCCGATCCGTTCGCGAGCTCGTCCTCCGGCGGCGAAAACCCGTTCGCCGCATCGTCCGACACGGCTGGCGACGCCCCCGGCGACCCGAGCGCCGCTGCATCGACGACCCCCGCCTTCGTGACGATCTTCCGCGCGACTCCGTCTCCGGCCGACGCGATCTGGCTGCGTGCTCCACAGGCCGGCCGCGCTCGCTCACCGGGAGACTTGTGCCCCGCAGAGGGACGCTCCGCCGCCGGCGCTGGCCCCTCGCCCGAGCAGGCCCCGGCGCTCGCGGAGTCCCTGCGCGGCGCGTTCCTCTCGCTGCGCAGTCGCGTGCGCTGACCCGCGCGCTCGCGCGACCTTCGCGTTCTCCGATCCAAGCTACGATCCACTGCGCGCTCGACGCCTTCGAAAGGCGTCGCGCACGCGCTCCGACCTCCTCCGACCGAACTCATGTCCACGGCCGAAACGATTCCCCTCGACGCCCTGCTCGCGCCGATTTCCGACGCAGCGCCCGCCGGGGTGAACGTGCGCCTGGACCCCGACCCCAGCTCGCTCTACTACCGCATCAAGGATGCGCGTGCGGCGGCGCGCGCTGCGGAACGTCAAGCGCTGCACGGCGACGACGCCAACGCGGCGACGCCCGACTGGTCGGCGGTGCTCGAGCTCGCGCCCAAGCTGCTCAGCGAGCAGGCCAAGGACCTCGAGGTCGCGGCGTGGTGGATCGAGGCGCTGGTCCGCGAACACGGCTTCGCCGGACTGCGCGACGGCTTCAAGCTCGTTCACGGTTGGGTCGAGCGCTACTGGGACGGACTGCACCCGCTGCCTGACGAGGACGGCGACTCCACGCGCGTCGCGCCGCTCTCGGGCCTGAACGGCGACGACGCCGAAGGCACGCTGATCGCGCCGATCAGCCTCGTGCCGCTGACGGGTGCGAGCGAAGGCGTCGGTCCGTTCAGCGCGTGGCACTACCACCAGGCGAGCGAGCTCGAGCGGATCGAGGAGGGCGAACAGCGCCAGCAGCGCATCGCGGCCGGCGCGCCGACGCTCGAACAGTTCCGCCGCGCAGCGCGCGCCGCGGGTCCAGAGTCGTTCCGCGAACTCTCCGCCGACCTCGAGGAGTGCCGCGCCGCGTTCGACGCGTTGAACCAGGCGCTCGAACAGCGCTGCGGCCACTTCGCGCCGCCGTCGACGCGCATCGCCGACGCGCTGGGCCGCGCAGCCGACGTGTTGAAGTACGTCGCGGCCGAAGTGCTCGAGAGCGAGCCTCTGCCGACCGAGCAGCCCGCGGGCGCGGGCAACGCGTCGAACGAGGGCGGCGCCGCGCCGACGGCCTCGAACGGGCCGATTCGCTCGCGCGAGGACGCGCTGCGCCTCTTGCGCACCGTGGCGGAGTACTACCGCCGCGCCGAGCCGCACTCGCCGATCGCGTACCTCGTCGAGCAGGCGATCCGCTGGGGCAACCTGCCCCTGCACGAGCTGATCGAGGAGCTGATCCCGGACACGGGCTCGCGCTCCACCTACCAGATGATGACGGGCATCCGCCCGCCGAACACCGAGCAGTAACCCCAACCCCCTCCGCACTGACGGCCCGGAAAGAACCACCATGGGAAGCGTTCACAAGAAGCTCGAGCGCGTGCGCAAGCCGCGCGTCCACATCAGCTACGAGGTCGAGACCGGCGGCGCCGCCGTGCAGCGCGAACTGCCCTTCGTGGTCGGCGTGCTCGGCGACTTCAGCGGCAATCCCGCGCAGCCGCTCAAGCCGCTCAAGGACCGCAAGTTCACGCAGATCGACCGCGACAACTTCGACGACGTGCTCGCCAAGACCGCGCCCGAGTTGCACTTCAAGGTCGAGAACACGCTGGCCGGCGACAAGAGCCAGATGCAGGTCGACCTCGCCTTCAAGTCGCTCGAGGACTTCTCGCCGGCCAAGGTCGCCGAGCAAGTGCCCGCGCTGAAGAAGCTGCTCGAGACGCGCGCGAAGCTGTCGGACCTGGTGTCGAAGGTCGATCGTTCGGAGGACCTCGAAGAGATCCTCGAGAAGGTGCTCAAGAACACCGACGAGCTGAAGCGGCTCGGTCGCGACCTGGGCGTCGAAGGCGAGAACAAGTAGGCCCCGCACCCCCCACGCACGAGGAGCTACGAACATGACCGGCGAAGCCCAATCCCAGTCTTCGAGTCAGGCGCAGTCGGCGGAGTCCGCCGACGCGGCGCCGAGCCTGCTCGAAGCGGCCATCAAGGCCACGAAACAAACCGAGCGTTCGCGCACGGAGGAGTTGCTCAAGACGCTGACGCAGGAAGCGCTGCGCGGCACGGTGAGCTGGAGCAAGAACCTCGGCCAGACGCTGGAAGGCGCCATCAAGGGCATCGACCAGCTCGTCTCGGCCCAGCTCGCCGCGGTGATGCACTCGCCCGAGTTCAAGAAGCTCGAGGGCTCTTGGCGCGGGCTGCACCACCTGGTGATGAACTCGGAGACCAGCGCCACGCTCAAGATCAAGGCGCTCGACATCTCCAAGCGCGAGCTGTTCAAGGACCTCGACAAGGCCAGCGAGTTCGACCAGAGCACGACCTTCAAGAAGCTCTACGAGAACGAGTTCGGCACGCCCGGCGGCGAGCCCTACGGCGCGCTGATCGGCGACTACGAGTTCTCGAACCACCCCGAGGACCTCAGCCTGCTGCAGGGCATGTCGAGCATCGCCGCGGCGAGCTTCTGCCCGTTCGTGACGGCGCCGGCGCCGGGCCTGTTCGGCTTCCAGAGCTGGGAGGAACTCAGCAAGCCGCGCGACCTCGAGAAGATCTTCTCGACCGCCGAATACCAGAAGTGGCGCTCGTTCCGCGAGTCGGAGGACTCGCGCTTCGTGTGCATGACGATGCCGCGCGTGCTCGCGCGCCTGCCCTACGGCGCCGCCACCGCGCCCGTCGAGGAGTTCGGCTACGAGGAAGCGCCGCAGGACAAGAAGGGTCGCGGCAAGGAGATGAGCCACGACGACTACTGCTGGATGAACGCGGCCTACGTCATGGGCACGACGCTCACCAAGGCCTTCGCCGAGTCGGGCTTCTGCACCGCGATCCGCGGCGCCGAGGGCGGCGGCAAGGTCGAGGGCCTGCCGACGCACGTGTTCACGAGCGACTCGGGCGACGCCGACAGCAAGTGCCCGACCGAGATCGGCATCACCGATCGACGCGAGGCGGAGCTCTCCAAGCTCGGGTTCCTGCCGCTGTGCCACTACAAGAACACCGACTACGCCGTGTTCTTCGGCGCGCAGACGACGCAGAAGCCCAAGAAGTACGACACGCCCGACGCGACCGCCAACGCGGCGATCTCGGCGCGCCTGCCGTACATCATGGCGACCTCGCGCTTCGCGCATTACCTGAAGGTGATGGGCCGCGACAAGATCGGCTCGTTCATGGAAGCCAAGGACTGCGAGCGTTGGCTCGACAACTGGCTGAAGAACTACGTCACCGGAGACGAGCGGGCCAGCCAGGAGATGAAGGCCAAGTACCCGCTCGCCGACGCGAAGGTCGAGGTCAAGGAAGTGCCGGGTCAGCCCGGTGTCTACAACGCGGTCGCCTACCTGCGTCCGTGGCTGCAGATGGAAGAGCTGACGGCCTCCATGCGCCTGGTCGCCCGCATCCCGGTGGCGAAGTAGCGCTCGAGCCCTGACATGCGCGCGCCCCGACGAAACCCCCGCGCCCGGGCGCGCGCATTCGGAGCGCAGCGATGATGCGCTCCGAGTTCCTCTCCGACGTGCTCCAGGCCACCGCGGCGCGCTCGACGCCCGCCGCGGCGAGCCTGGACGCGTTCCTCGCCCAAGCTCACTGGCAGCGCGCGCTCGCGATGTGGATCGAGCTCGCCGGGCTGGGCCCCGCGCCGACGCGCGAGCAACTCATCGCTTCGCTCACGCTCGCGATCGCCGAGATCGACGCGAGCCTCTCGCGCCAGCTCGATGCGATCGTGCACCACCCGCGCTTCCAGGCGCTCGAGGGCTCGTGGCGCGGACTCGAGCACCTGGTGTCGCGCGAAGCCACGCGCCGCGAGGTGCGCATCCGCATCCTCAGCGTGACCTGGCGCGACCTGGCGCGCGACTTCGAACGCGCGATCGAGTTCGACCAGTCGCAGCTCTTCAAGAAGGTCTACAGCGACGAGTTCGGCACTCCGGGCGGCGAACCGTTCGGCGTGCTCCTGTGCGACTACTTCATCGCGCACCGGCCGCGAGCGGACCAGCCCGTCGACGACATCGGTGTGCTCAAGGGACTCGCTCAGGTCGCCGCCGCCGCCTTCGCGCCCGCCATCGTGTCCATGCACCCCGCGTTGCTCGGGCTGGACCACTTCCACGAGCTGTCGCGACCGCTCGACCTCTCGCGTCTGTTCCAGAGCCAGGAGTACCTGCGCTGGAACTCGCTGCGCGAGAGCGACGACGCGCGCTTCCTCGGCGTGGTCGCGCCGCGCGTGCTGATGCGCGCGCCGTGGCGCGACGACGTGCGGCGCGCGGACGGCTTCCGCTACCGCGAGGAGACGTCGGCCTCCGATCTCTCGGGGCTCCTGTGGTCCAGCGCGGTCTACGCCTTCGGCGCCGTGCTGATCCGCGCCTTCGAGAGCACCGGCTGGCTGGCCTCGATCCGCGGCGTCGAGCGCGGCGAGGAAAGCGGCGGACTCGTGACGGACTTGCCCGCGCTGGGTTTCGAAGCCGACAGCCAGGCGCACGTCGTCGCGCCGCCGGTCGACGTCGTGATCAGCGACCTGCAGGAGAAGAACTTCGCCGACGCGGGCTTGATCGCGCTCGCGGCCTGCCACGGCTCGCCCTACGCGGCGTTCTACTCGACGCCCTCGCTGCACAGCCCGAAGAACCTGACGCAGGAGCAAGCGCGCGCCAGCGCCCGGCTCGCGTCGATGCTGCAGTACACGTTCTGCGTGTCGCGCTTCGCGCACACGATCAAGATGATCGGCCGCGACCGCGCGGGCTCGTACACGAGCGCCGAGGAGCTCGAGAAGCTGCTCGACGGTTGGTTGCGCGGCTACGCCGTGTCCAACGAAGACGCCGCGATCGAAGTCCAGGCGCGCCAACCGCTGCGCGACATCGCCGTCGCGGTGCGCGAGATCGCGGGCAAGCCGGGTTGCTACTCGTCCGTGATCCACCTGCGGCCGCACTTCCAGCTCGACGAGCTGTCGACGTCGCTCAAGCTCGTCACCGAGATCGCCGGCAGCCGCTGATCCCACCGTTCCCCCAAAGACACACGCCCATGACCGCCCCCGCACTCAGCGCCTCGGACTTCTACGCCCGCGGTCAGCTCGACGCCGCCATCGACGCCATCACGCAGGAGGTGAAGAAGAACCCGCGCGACTTCGACGCGCGTGGCTTTCTGACCGAGCTCTTGTGCGTCAAGGGCGAGCTCGACCGCGCCGACGCGCAGCTCGAAGCGCTGGCCAAGCTCGACAGCGCCGCCTCGCCGGGACTGGCGCTGTACCGCCAGTTGATCCGCGCCGAACGCACGCGCCAGGAGGTCCACCGTCAGGGCCGCGCGCCGGAGTTCCTCTCTGCGCCGAGCGCGTCCGTGCGCGCCTCGCTGCAAGCGCTGACGCTGCTCCGCGCCGGCGATGGCGCGGCCGCGGCGGAGTGCGTCGAGCAGGCTGAAGCCGCGCGACCGCGCTGCACGGGAACGTGCGACGGCGTTCCGTTCTCGGACCTGCGCGACCTCGACGACGTGTGCGCCGGCGTGCTCGAAGTGCTGACCAGCACCGGCAAGCTGATCTGGGCGCCCTTCGAGAGCATCGCTTCGATCGTGTTCGACAAGCCGGTCCGGCCGCGCGATCTGCTCTGGCGCCCGGCCGAGGTCAGCGTGCGCGGCGGGCCGGACGGCAAGGTGTACGTGCCGACCACCTACGCGCCGGTGCGCGGCGAGGTCGACGACGCGGCGCGCCTGGGACGGCGCACGGACTGGATCGGCGGCGAGAGCGAGCCCGTCACCGGCGTCGGACTGCGCACGTTCGTGTTCGACGAGACGCCGCGCACGGTGCTGGAAGTGAGCGAGATCGTGTTCTCCGCCTGAGAGCCGCTCCACGTCGCCATGGCACGTTCCCCCTCTTCGCGGCCGCTGCTCCTGTCGGTCCTCGACCGACTGATCGACGACAGCCCCGAGGCGTCGCGCGAGGCGCCGCTGGGTGAAGCGCAGTTCGAGCGCGAGTTCCGCGCTTCGATCCGGCGCGACGTGGAGAACCTGCTCAACACGCGCGTGCGTTTCCTCGCGGCCCCGCCCGAGGCGACCGAGCTGCGCCGCTCGAGCTACGAGTACGGCGCGCCGGACTTCTCGGGCGCGAACCTCGCGACCCGCAAGCGCCGCGCAGAGCACTTGAAGCTCATCGAAGCCGCGTTGAAGGCGAACGAGCCGCGCTTCAAGACCGTGAAGGTCGTGGCCGTCGACGACAGCGAGCGCAGCGACCGCACGCTGCACTTTCGCATCGAGGCCCTGGTCCACGCCGAGCCCGCGCCCGAGTCGCTGACGCTCGATTCGCGCGTCGATCCGCTCACCCGCAGCTTCCACGTGCGCCTCTAGCCACCGCTCCATGGCCGACGACCTGCTCTCCTACTACGAGCGCGAACTGGGCTTCCTGCGCCAGATGGGCGCGCAGTTCGCCAAGGCGCACCCGAAGATCGCCGGACGACTGCGCCTGGGCGCCGACGCCGTGGAGGACCCGCACGTCGCGCGCCTGATCGAGTCGGTGGCGTTCCTCAACGCGCGCACGCGCGCGAAGCTCGACGACGACTTCCCCGAGCTGGTCGACGCGTTCCTGTCGGTCACGCATCCGCACCTGCTCGCGCCGATGCCGTCGATGTCGATCGTGCGCTTCGAGGGCGATCCGGAAGCGACGGCCCCGAGCGTGGTGAAGGCCGGCGCGCAGCTCGAGACCGACCGCGCGCACGGACCCATCTGCCGTTTCCGCACGGCCTACCCCGTGACCGTGTGGCCGTTCCGCATCGCGGGCGCGCGCATGTTCAGCTCGCCGCTGCCCGTGCCGCGCACACCGCGCGCCGGAGCCGCCGCCAGCGCGATCCAGATCTCGCTGCGCACCAAGACCAAGGCCGACGGCTTCCAGAAGCTCGCGCCGGATCGCTTGCGCTTCTACCTGCGCGGCCAACCTTCGCGCGTCGGCGAGCTGTACGGACGGCTGTTCGAGAACCTGCTCGAGATCGTGATCGCGCAGCGCGCGAACGATCCCGCGCCGATCGTGCTGCCGCCCAGCGCGTTGCTCCCGGTGGGCTTCGGACCCGATGAAGGCCTGCTGCCGTATTCGGGCCGCTCCTCGCTCGCGCACCGCATCCTGGCGGAGTTCCTGGCCTTCCCCGCCAAGCACCACTTCGTCGACCTCGTCGGCATCCCGCGCGAGCGCCTGGCCAGCTTCACGGACACGCTCGAGATCTTCCTGTTGTTCGACAGCGTCGCGCCGGAGCTGCAGCCGACGATCGACGGCGAGACCTTCACGCTGGGCTGCACGCCGATCGTGAACCTGTTCAAGAAGCGCGCAGAGCCGCTGGTCGTCACGCAGCGCGAGGCGGAGCTGCACGTCGTGCCCGACGCGCGCGAGCCGCTGGCCAGCGAGGTCTACTCGATCGACTCGGTGAGCGCGCACTCGCGCGACGGCCGCAGCCTGCGTTGCCTGCCGCTGTACGACGTGCGCCACGGCGGGCGCGGACTCGAGGACGCCGTGTACTACACGCTGCGCCGCGAAGAAGCGGGCGAGTCGAGCGGCGCCGCGGACCCCGGACGCGAGGCGCACCTCACGCTGGTCGACGTCGAAGGGCTCGCGACCACGCTCGACGACTGGGTGCTGAACGTCGAGACCACCTGCACCAACCGCGACCTGCCCGCGCTCCTGCCGTTCGGCGGCGATCAGCCGCGGCTGTACTTCGCCGAAGGCGGCGGACAGGTGCGCTCGATCCGCTGCCTCGTGCCGCCCACCAAGACGCTGCGACCGGCGCGCGGCCGTGCAGCGCTGTGGAAGCTCGTCGCGCACCTCGCGCTGGGGCAGGGCTCGTTCGCGCGCGGCGCCGACGCGGCCGCGACGCTGCGCGAAGCGCTGGCGCTGTACTCGACGGTGCTCGCGCCGGAGAACCGCAACGTGATCGAGAGCGTGCGCGACGTCACGAGCCGACCCAAGGCGATGCGCGTGGTGGCCGGCGGCCAACCGGGCGTCGCGCGCGGGCTCGAGATCACCGTGCGGCTCGATCCGGTGCGGCTGAGCGCCACGGGCCGACACCTGTTCTCGCGCGTGCTCGACCACTTCCTGGGCGGCATCGCGAACCTCAACACCTTCACCGAGCTGGTCGTGCAGAGCGACGGGCGCAACCTCGAGGAGCGTCGGTGGAAACCGCGCGCGGGAACGCGGCCGCTGGTCTAGTCGCGGCCGTCGCCGCGGCGCCGCAGCGCTTCGAGTTCGGCCAGGCCTTGCGCCTGGTCGAGCGCGCGCTGAGCGAGCTCGACCGCGAGCGCGGAGCGGATCCGCGGCGGCCGATCGGGCTCGACCACGCGCCGCTGCGCGAGGCGCTGCGCCTCAAGGCCGCCGCGTCGCTGGCGCACCCGCACACGGCGCTGCGCGATCCGCGACGCGCGCGCGAAAGCGCATTGGCCGAGGGCCCGTTGGAACTCCAAGCGCAGTTCTTCGGCCTCGTCGGAGCGGTGGGCGTGCTGCCGCTGCACTACACCGAGCTGGTGTTGCGCCGCGAGCACCTCAAGGACGCTTCGCTGCGCGACTTCCTCGACGTGTTCCACCACCGCGCGCTGTCGCTGTTCTACCGAGCCTCGCGCAAGTACGCGCTGGGCCTGGCGTACGAGCACGGCGCGCTGTTCGGATCGGGCCCCGACGACTTCTCCGCGGCGCTGCAGGGCATCGCGGGCCTCAACCCGACGCGCCGAGCGCAGAGCCTCGCCGAGCGCGCGCGCCTCGAGTTCGCCGGGCACTTCTGCGACCAGCGCCGCAGCCAGTTGGCGCTCGAGGGCCTGCTCAGCGAGCAGCTCGAGGCGCCCGTGCAAGTGCGGCAGTTCGTGGGTCAGTGGCTGCACCTCGATCCGGGCGAGTGCTCGCGCCTGAGCGCGCGGACGCGCGGCGACGGCGCCACGCAACGCCTGGGCGGCGGCTTCGTGCTCGGCACGCGCGTGTGGGACGTGGTCTCGCGCATCGCCGTGCGCGTCGGTCCACTCGACCGCGAGCGACTGCGTTCGCTGCGCCCGGACGGACGGCTGCTCCGCGAACTCGCGCAGCTCGTGCGCGACTTCACGCACGGGAGCTGCGACGCAGTGCTCGAGTGCCTGGTGCGCCCCGACGCCGCTCCCGCGCTGCGCCTGGGCGGCGCCGACTCGCCGGCGCTGCTCGGGTGGGACACGTGGTTGCGCGCGCGCGCGACGACCGAGCCCGCCATCGTGCGCCTGCCCCTCGACCGTCTCTGAGCGCCCGCTCCCATCCCCCAAGCGCTCGCCGCTCCACGGCGAGTCGCCCGACATCGCCCCCGCGACTCTCCCCCAACTCCCATGGCCAACGTCAACCTCAAGTCCCTGATCAGCCGGCTCGACGACACCTGCCGCAAGTCGCTCGAGTCCGCCGCCGGCCTGTGCCTGTCGCGCACGCACTACAACGTCGAGATCGAGCACTGGCTGGCCAAGCTGCTCGAAGCGCAGGGCGCCGACTTCAGCGCGATCCTCAAGCGCTTCGAGATCGAGCCCGCGCGCCTCGCGGCCGACCTCACGCGGGCGATCGAGCGCTTCAAGACCGGCAACTCGCGGCCGCCGGCGCTGGCGCCGAGCGTGGTCGACCTTGCGCGCGAGGGTTGGCTCGTCGCATCGCTGGAGTTCGGGGCCAGCGCCGCGCGCAGCGGACACCTGCTGATCGCGCTGCTGTCCGATGAGACGCTCGCGCGCCAGGCGTACGAGATCTCCTCGCAGTTCGAGAAGATCTCCGAGGAGACGCTGCGCCGCGAGTTCGCGAAGATCGTCGAGAAGTCCAGCGAGAACGCCGAGGCGGCGGCGCTCGGCGGAGGCGGCGCGAGCGCGGGCGGCGCTGCGGCGAGCGGCGGCGCAGGCCCCAAGGGCGGCGGGGCGCTCGATCAGTTCACGATCGACCTCACGGCGCGCGCCAAGGCGGGCGAGCTCGACCCCGTGCTCGGCCGCGAGAGCGAAGTGCGGCAGTTGATCGACATCCTGCTGCGCCGCCGCCAGAACAACCCGATCCTCACCGGCGAGCCCGGCGTCGGGAAGACGGCCGTGGCCGAGGGCTTCGCGCTCAAGGTCGTGGCCGGCGAAGTTCCGCCGAGCCTGCGCAACGTGTCGGTCCGCTCGCTCGACCTGCAGCTCCTGCAAGCGGGCGCGGGCATCAAGGGCGAGTTCGAGAACCGCCTCAAGAACGTCATCAACGAGGTCAAGAGCTCGCCCGTCCCGACGATCTTGTTCATCGACGAGGCGCACACGCTGATCGGGGCGGGCGGCCAGTCGGGCCAGGGCGACGCGGCCAACCTGCTCAAGCCGGCGCTCGCGCGCGGCGAGCTGCGCACGATCGCCGCCACGACGTGGGCCGAGTACAAGAAGTACTTCGAGCGCGACGCGGCGCTCGCGCGGCGCTTCCAGGTCGTCAAGGTCGAGGAGCCCACGGAAGACACCGCCGTGCAGATCATGCGCGGCCTGGTCGCGACGCTCGAGAAGCACCACAAGGTGCGCGTGCTCGACGAGGCGGTGGTCGACTCGGTGCGCCTGTCCAAGCGCTACCTCGCCGGTCGGCAGTTGCCCGACAAGTCGGTCAGCTTGCTCGACACGGCTTGCGCGCGCGTGGCGTTGTCGCAGAGCGCGACGCCGGCGCAACTCGAGGACTGCCTGCGCCGCAAGCGTCAGCTCGAGACGACCCTGGGCATGCTCGAGCGCGAGCAGGTCTCGCACGACGTGCACGGCGAAGCGATCGAGAAGACGCGCGCCGAACTCGCGGCGGTCGGAGCCGAGATGGAGGCGCTCGACAAGCGCTGGAAGGAAGAGCAGGAGCTCGCCAAGCAGGTCCAGGGCGTGCGCGCGGAGCTCGAGCGCGAGCTCGTCAAGCCCGCCGAAGGTCAGCCGGCGCCGGCCAAGCTCAGCGACGAGGAGCGCAAGAAGCTGCGCGCGCGCCTGTCCGAGCTCGAGGCGCAGATGAAGAAGGTCCAGGGCGAAACGCCGCTGGTGCTGCCCTGCGTCGACTCCCAGGCGGTGGCCGAGGTGCTCTCGAACTGGACCGGGATTCCGGTCGGGCGGATGGTTTCGGACCAGATCCGCAATGTGTTGACGCTCAAGGAGCAGCTCGCGTCGCGTGTGGTCGGACAGGATCACGCCCTCGACGCGCTCGCCCAGGCGATTCGCACCAGCCGCGCCAACCTGACCGACCCGGTCAAGCCCATCGGTGTGTTCA
Organism: uncultured Planctomycetia bacterium; assembly: GCA_938003765.1. Lineage (GTDB taxonomy): Bacteria > Planctomycetota > UBA1135 > UBA1135 > WYBT01. Next base: position 31,945 of record CALKYE010000262.1, on the reverse strand, counting down.
TGCTGGTCGGCACCAGCGGCGTCGGCAAAACCGAGACGGCGATCGCGCTGGCCGAGCTGCTCTACGGCGGCGAGCAGAACATGACCACGATCAACATGAGCGAGTTCAAGGAGGAGCACAAAGTCTCGCTGCTCATGGGCTCGCCCCCCGGATACGTCGGCTACGGCGAAGGCGGCGTGCTCACCGAGGCCGTGCGCCGCAAGCCCTACAGCGTGGTGCTGCTCGACGAGCTCGAGAAGGCGCACCCCGGCGTGCAGGACGTCTTCTACCAGGTGTTCGACAAGGGCTCGATGAAGGACGGCGAGGGCCGCGACATCGACTTCCGCAACACCGTGATCCTGATGACCACGAACGCGGGCACCGACACGATCATGGCGCTCAACGCCGATCCGACCACGATGCCCGACGCGCAGGGACTGGGCGAGGCGCTGCGACCCGAGCTGCTCAAGTTCTTCAAGCCCGCTTTCCTCGGACGCACGACGATCCTGCCCTACTTCCCGCTGTCGGACAGCGTGCTGAAGAACATCATCGGGCTGAAGCTGAAGAAGATCGTCAAGCGCGTCGAGGCGCACTACGGCGCCAAGCTCAGCTACACGCCGCAGCTCGTCGACGCCGTCGCCGCGCGCTGCACCGAGGTCGAGTCGGGCGCCCGCAACGTCGACCACATCCTCAGCCGCACGCTGCTGCCCGAGATGGCGGGCGAGTTCCTGGCCCGCATGGCCGCGGGCCAGCCCATCGCCGACGTCCGCATCACCACGGGTGACGACGGCCGCTTCGTCTACGAGTTCGGGCAAAAAGGCTGAGCGCTGCGCACGCCACGTTCGGCGATCGCCGCCACAATCCCCTCAGCTCGACAGCTTTTCCGAGTGCGGCGGGTCGTCAGCTTCGGCTGAGCGCGCCTCGACGCCCCCAGCAGGCAAACCGCGGGCTCGACCGAGTCCGCGTCCGTCCAAACCAAACTCTCTACCCCCAACCAACCCAGCTACCTAAGGAGCGAACCCCATGGCCGTGTACATGAAGGTCGTCGGCATCGAAGGCGGAGTGACGCAGTCCTCCCACCCCAAGTGGATCCAGATCAACTCGGTCGAAATGCCGGTCGTGCGCCCGGGCGTCAACACCACTCCGGGCAAGGTGGTCGACCGCCTGCGATCCGCCGTCGACTTCGAGGACATCACGCTGCGCAAGGATGGCGACATCTCCAGCGGCCACTTGATGAAGTGGATGATCAACGGCGAGGCCAAGGAAGTGATCATTCACTTCTGCAAGGAGAAGGGTGACACGATCCTCGAGGTCAAGCTGCACAACACGCTGCTCACCAACTACCGCTACTCGATGCGCGCCGACGATCCGCTGGAGGAGGAGCTCAAGCTCGACTTCACCAAGATCGAGATGGTCTACACGAGCTACGACGCCAAGAACGTGAAGATGAAGCCGTTCCCGGTCGGCTACGACCTGGCCACGGCGGCGGCGATGTGATTCGACTGCGAACCCCGGAGGCGGGCGTCGACCGGCGCTCGCCCCGGGGTTCGAACTTCTCGTTCAGCCGGTAGCGATGACCTCGTACATGTGGATCGACGGTGTGACGGCGGGAGATCCGGCGACGCCCAGCGCCGACTGGATCGTCGTCGACCGCTACGCGTTCGCGCTCGAGCGCGAGCAGATCGTCGTGGGCTCGGGGCAGGAGAACGACTCGCCCAAGAAGCCGGTCATCCGCCTGGCCTCGGCCACCAAGGACGCCGACTCGCACACGCCCGCACTCGCGCAGTGGCACGTCGACCACCGCGAGCGGCGCTACAAGAAGGTCGTGATCGCCGAGTGCGACCTGGGCTTCGACCCGTTCCTGGTGGTGTCGCTCGAGAACGCGCTGCTGGTCGGCTACGCCATCAGCGCTTCGTCGCAACTCTCCGGCGGCGACTCGGAGGAGCGGTTGACGTTCGAGTACACCAAGCTCGAGTTCAAGTTCCGCTCGATGGACGCCGGCTCGCGCTTCAACCGCTTCAAGACCTTCCGCTACGACGACGCGCAGTCCTGACCCGCGTAGCGCGTCCCCTCAGCCCCACTCGAGCTCCACCCCATGCCCATCTACGCGAAGCTCGGAGACGGTTCGGTCAAAGGCGGCCTGACCGCCAAGGAGCACGAAGGCTGGTTCGAAGTGCAGCGCTTCGAGCTCGGACAAGGCGCTGTCTTCGACTCGCGTTCAGGCGCGAACAGCGAGCCGGACTCCGACTCGGAGGAAGACGCGCCCAGCTCGGCCTTCGCCGCGGCGCTGCGCAAGCAAGTGGAGCAGATGAAGTCGAGCTCCCAGCGCCTGCACGGCAAGTACGAGCTGTTCAGCTCGGAAGCCACCTTCTCCAAAGCGGTCGACGGCGTCAGCCACGACGTCATGGAGTGGTCCTCCAAGGGCGAGGCGCGCCGCATCCAGTTCGACGTGTGCTCTCCGGGCGGACCCGCGACCGTCTCGGTGATCCTCAAGCTCGCGCGCGTCACCAAGTACTCGTTCGAGGGCCCCAGCAGCGGCTCGCGCGGCGAAGCGATCGAGACCGTCACGCTCAACTGGGAGCAACTGGAGATCAACACCTGGGAGCTGCAGCCCGACGGCAGCCGCCGCGGGCCGTTCTCGTTCAGTTGGACGCGTCCGGCCGATCCGCCGGCGCGCACGGCGGTCGGCGAGAGCGGCTGGCTCTCGCCCTACGGCGACGGCGTCGGCGGCGCGGGCTCGGGCGCGTCGTTCATCGCCGGCCTCGAATCGCTCGAAGGCCTCGACTCCCAGATCGAGCAGCAGCCCGCGCTCGCCGATCCCGCCGCCAGCGGGCACGAGCAGACCGGGCGCGAGCTCAAGGTCGGCGCGATCGGCGGCGTCGAGTTCGCGCTCGAGTCGTTCACCGGCGACGAGGCGATGTCGCAGCTGTTCAAGTTCAAGCTCAGCCTCGTCGCGAACAGCGCCGTGACGGCGACGGACGTGATCGGCAAGGAGGTCTCGTTCTCGATCGAGGACGGCAGCGACGTCGAGAGCGCGAGACAGAGCCCGGCGCGCCACTTCCACGGCATCGTTCGGCGCCTGCGCGCGGCGGAGTCGGGCTCGGGCGACGCGCGCCGCTACGAGGCGCTGGTGGTCCCCAAGCTGTGGCGTCTGACCAAGCGCACCGACTGCCGCATCTTCCAGAACAAGACGGTGTCGGAGATCGTCAAGGCGGTCTGCACCTCGAACGGCCTGCCGGCGTCGTACGTGGACACGGCCGCCATCGGCGACGCCGACGCGACGCTCGAGTACTGCGTCCAGTACCGCGAGAGCGACTTCGACTTCGTCGCGCGGCTGCTCGAGACGCACGGGATCTTCTTCTTCTTCCGCCACTCGGATGGCGACCACAAGCTCGTGCTCGCGGCCGCGACCAGCGCGTACCAGGACGCCGATCCGGCGCAGTTGCTGCTCTCGAGCGGCGGCTCCGAGAAGAAGCACGTCTCGCGCTGGTCGTGCGCCTGGGAAGTCGTCTCGAAGAAGGCGGTGGCCGCGTCGCGCGACGTCACGAAGGCGAACGCGCAGGCGGCGCTCACCGCGGAGCGGCCGAACAACCTCAGCCTCACCGGCACGGACGAGCTGGTGCTGTACGACTACCAGGGCAAGTACAAGACGAGCGCGCTGGGCACGAAGGTCGCCACCGCGCACATCGAGTCCGAGGAAGCGACGCACGAGCTCGGCGCGGGCGAGAGCAGTTGCGATCAGCTCGGGCCCGGCGCGAAGTTCGGCTTCGAAGCGGACGAGGGTCAGAGCGACGCGCAGCAGTCGTATGCGGTCGTCAAGATCCACCACTCCGCGCAGTCGCGCGTGGACGCCACGGGCACGTCGGTGCTCTACACCAACCGCTTCACGGCCATCCCGGCCACGCGGGTGTTCCGTCCGCGCAAGCGTCGCGAGCGCCCGTTCCTGATCGGCACGCAGACGGCCGTCGTCGTCGCCCCGGACGGCGAGGAGATCCACACCGACGAGTTCGGTCGCATCAAGGTGCGCTTCCACTGGGATCGCGCCACCGACGTGAACCCCGAGCAGCGCTCGTGCTGGATCCGCGTGGCGCAGGGCCTGGCCGGCAACGGCTGGGGAGCGCTCTCGCTGCCGCGCAAGGACCAGGAGGTCGTCGTGACCTTCGTCGACGGCGATCCCGACCAGCCGCTGGTGGTGGGCGTGGTCTACAACGGCGAGAACAAGCCGCGCGATCTCCCGGCGCAGAAGACGCAGACGGTGTTCCGCACGCGCTCGAGCAAGGAGGGCACCGCCGAGACCTTCCACGAGCTGTCCTTCGACGACAAGAAGGGCGAGGAGAAGATCTTCTTCCACTGCGAGAAGGACTTCGAGCGCGTCGTCAAGCACGACGACAAGCTCACCATCGGCAAGGACGGCGAGGGCTCGCGCACGGTGCTGATCGAGAAGGACTCGACGCTCACCATCAACAAGGGCAACCGGCTCGAGACGCTGACCGAGGGCAGCGACACGCTCACGATCGAGCAGGGCGACCGCACGATCGAGGTCAAGACGGGCAAGGAGACCGTCACGATCAAGGGCGATCGAACGGTCACGATTCAGAGCGGCAAGGACACGCTCGACATCACGAGCGGAGATTGGGCCGTGAAGGCGGGCGGCAAGGCGGACCTCGAGACCAGCGGCGCGTTCTCGATCAAGTCGAGCGGCGGCAAGGTCAGCATCGAGTCGCCGCAGACGATCGAACTCACCGCAGGGAGCAGCAAGATCAAGGTCGGCGCATCGGGCATCGTGATCGAGAGCCCCTCGATCAAGATCAACGGGAAGATGGAGACCAAGGTCACCGGCGCGATGGTGTCGGTCGAGGCCTCGGGCGTGATGAAGGCCAAGGGCTCGGCCGTGATGCTGGGCTGATCGGACGCGCACCATGGCAAAGAAACTCGGCAAGCTCTCGACCGAGCCGCTCGACAAGGTGCTCGAAGGCGTCGACCTCAGCGAGGCGAGCGCTCCGCAGCGCCGCGCAGGCGACGACGCACGCGCGCTGTTCGAGCGACTGAGCTCCGCGGGCGCGGCGATCGACGCGCTGAAGGTGGCGGCGGCCGCGTTGCCCAAGCGCGAGGCCGTGTGGATGGCGCTGCGCTGCGTGAGCACGCTCGCGAACGACGCCACGCCGCCGACGCAGCGCGCCGCGCTCGACGCTGCGCGCGCGTGGGTCGACGAACCGAACGACGAACGACGTCGCGCCTGCAACGACGCCGCGGAGAAGGCCGGGCTCGACAAGCCCTTCGGCTGCGTCGCGCTGGCCGCGTACATGAGCGGCGGCAGCCTCGGTCCGCCCGACGTCCCGCCGATCCCGCCCGCCGAGTTCCTGTGCGGAGTGGCGAGCGGACTCGCGCTCGAGATCGCGCTGCAGCAGCTCCCGCGCGCGGAGATGACCGGCGTCGCTCAACGCTTCGTCGCGCTCGCGCGCGAGGTCGATCAGCAGAGCGCTCCGTGGGACGCGCCCGCGGAAACCGCGAGCGCCAGCGCGCCGACGACGAGCACGCCCGCCGCGGCGAAGCGCACTCCGCGGCGGTGAGCGCCGTCCCACGCCCATGATCTGCGCCTGCGCCCAGTCGATCGCCGCGCTGCCGGGGCTGTTCTCGCCGCTGCCGGCGAACGTGGCCGCGATGGGCTCGGTCAACGCAGCGGCCGGCGCGCAGGCCGCGCTCGGCGGCGCGCTCTCCGCGCAAGCTGCGCTGAACGCCGCCGTCACCGCGAACGTCGCCGTGCCGTTCAACGTCTCAGCCATGGCCGCGCTCACCGCGACGGCCAACGCCGTCGGCGCGCTGCGACTGGGCTTGCGCATGAACCTCACCGGCGGGAACTGCGCGCCCACGCTCGAGCAACTCGCGCGCGCCATCGAGGCCAGCGCGCTCGCCAAGGCGCTCGGCAACCTGCCGATGAGCACGCTGTCGCCGCTGCAAGCGCTCGCACAGCTCGCCAGCGCGATCGCCGCCGCCAACGCGATGGGCGTGGGCCTGATGAGCGCGAACGCGGCGGCGCAACTCAACGCGCAAGCGCAAGCAGCCGCGAACGCCGCCGCTGCCGCGCAGGCGAACGCGGGCCTCAGCGCGAGCGCCGCAGCCAGTTTGCAGGCGTTCATCGCGCTGCAGGCGTCGCTCGCGGCCAACCTGGGCGTGAACCTCGGCGCGCCCGGCGGCGTCGGCATGCTCGGCGCCGCGCTCGGCAACCTGGCCTCGAACATGTCGGCGCTGAACGCGTTGAACAGCGTGCTGAACGCCGCGCTGCTCACACAGACGTTGGCGCTGATGAGCGCACTGGCCGCGATCCAGAGCTCGCTCGGCCTCAACATGCTCACGCCGGGCGCCGGCTCGCTGGTGCAGGCGCGCCTCGCGAGCCTGTCGCGCTCCGTGAGTCCGAGCCTGTCGCGCAGCGCGTCGCGCTCCGCGTCGAAGTCGCTCGCCAAGAGCGCCTCGAAGGCGGCCAGCAAGTCGCTGAACCAGGCGGTTCAACGCGCCTACAACGAAGGCCTGGGCAACGCGCTGAGCGGCGTGCCGATCCTCCCGCCCGCGACACTGCTGCTCTCGTACCTCGTCACGAAGTTGATGGGGCAACTCGGGGTGGGTCTGGTGCAGTACTCCTCCTGCGGACCGCTGTGCCTCGTGAGCTCGATCTCGCTGCCGTGTCCGTTCTCGGCCGCGGACTTCGCGGAGGACTTCGCTCAAGCCGCGCAGCAGCTCGCGGTTCCCGAACTTCCCGCCGCGCAGGTGAGCACGAGTTCGAGCGCGAGCGCGAGTTCGACCGCGAGTGAGAGCAGCTCCGCCGCCGCGGGCGGCTCGTCGAGCGCGGGCGCGAGCGTGTCCGGCGCCGCATCCGCGCCCGCCGTGGGTGAGGCCGTGCAGTACGGCGCGCAGGTGAAGTCACCCGCTCTCGAGTCGAACGCTCCGCCGAAGCCCCCGCCTCCCCCGGCGCCTCCCGCACCTCCGTCCGACAGCACGGGCGTGAGGAAGTCGTGGTGGAAGAAGTGAGCGAGCGCGCGCCGTGATCTGCATCTGCTACAAGCGCCAGCAAGAGCTCCTCGCGCGCTTCGCGCACCTGCCGACGAACGTCGGGCCGGGGCTCGCGATTCCGCCGGGCCTGCTGCCTGCCGCGGGAGCGCTCGGCGCCGCGCTCGCCGGCGCCAACGCCGCTCTCGCCGCGCCGCTCGCGATGGGCCCCAACGCGGCCGCGAGTCCGGCGGCGCAAGCTGCCGCGGCCGCTGCGAACAGCGCGAATGCACAGATGGCGGCGCTGGCGCAACTCTCCGCCGCTGCGAACGCGGCCGCGGCGCTGAATGCGGGCCTGGGCATGAACATGCTCTCGCCGGGAGCGAGAGGCATGGCCGTCAGCATGTGGCCGATGATCGCCGAGTTGCTCAAGCAGCTCGCGCTGCTGCCGCTGCAGTTGCTCGGCAAGCTGCTCGAGCTCGCGAAGCTGGGCGAGTTGATCGAGAAGCTCGGCGACCTGCTCGACGTCGATCTCGACGCGCCCGAGTGGGCCAAGGACGCCGCGAAGAAGGTCGGCGAGGCGCTCGACGAAGCGAAGGACAACATCGCCAAGGCGCTGGACGAAGCTCAGAAGGGACTGAGCGACGCCGCCAAGGCCGCGGGCGATGCGCTGGCGAAGTTGCTCGCGCAGTTGCAAGCCGCGGCGCTCGCGCAAGCCAGCCAGCAGGCGACGGCGACCGCGCAGGCGCAGGCGCTCGAATCGGCGACGGCTGCGGTGCAAGCCGGACTGGGAGTCAACGTGGCTGCGCCCGGCGGAATGGCGGCGCTCGCGCAGAAGCTCGCCGCGATGGGCGCGAACGCGGGCGGCATGCCCTCGAACATGGATCCCGTGTCGATGGCCGCGCTGCTCGCCGCGATGCAGATGCTCGCGGCGATCGACACGATCAAGCGCACGCTCGGCATCGACGTGCTCGCTCCGGGCGCGGGCGCATCGCTCAACTCGCTGCTGAGCTCGTTGAACAGCGCGCTCGCGCAGTCGCTTCCGCTCAACGCAGCGCTGTCCGCCGTTCCCGCGGCGATGGGCGCTGCGCTCGGAGGTTCCGGAGGCGCGGGCGGCGGCGCGGCGGCAGGAGCAGGCGCGAGCGCTGGAGCTGGCGCCGCGGCGGGCGCGGGAGCAGGTGCGAGCGCGGGCGCCGCGGCGAGCCTGGGCGGCGCGGCCTCACCGCTGCTCGGACCCGCGCTGGCGCAGATGCTCGCAGGCGCGCCCGGAGTTCCGCTGCCGTGGCTGCTCGTCGCGGCCTTCGCCAAGCAGGTCGAGTCGACCTTCGGCATCCAACTGATCGCGCACGGACCGTGCGAATGATGCGAGGATCGCGAGCATGAGCAAGCCCGCCGCGCGCCTGGGCGACCAGGTGCTCCAGGACGCACCGCACTGCCACGCGCCGATCCATCCGGCCGCGCCGGTTCCCGCTCCGGCGCCGCACCCCGCGCTGCCGCTGGCGATCGTGAAGGGCGCGCCGACGGTGCTGATCAACAACATGCCCGCCGCGCGCTCGGGCGACATGACCGGGCCGTGCACGCTGCCTGGCTGTGTGCCCGGAGGTCCGGGCACGATCAGCCTCGGCTCGACCAAGGTGCTGATCGCGAACATGCCGGCGGCGCGCGTCGGCGACATGACCGCGCACGCGTCGTGCGTCGCTCCGATACCGGGGCCGACGGGCAAGGTGTTGCCTCCGGGCAGCACCAACGTGCTCATCAGTTGAGTCGCGCCGATGCGCCGTCGTCACCTCGAAGCGCTCGCGCCGCGCTGCCCGGTTTGCCGCACTCCCGAGCCGCTGCGACTCGAGCGCGTGCTGCGCGAGCAGGGCGAGCACGTGCTCGAAGGCTGGCTCGCGTGCGCGAATCCTTCGTGCCTGCGCGAGTTCCCGCTGCTCGACGGCGCGCCGCAGCTCACCGTTGATCTGCGCGCGCACCTGCGCAGCCAGGCGCTGGCCTTCCTGGGCCGCGACGAACTCGACGCGCTGAGCGAGAGCTGGCTGGGCGACTGCCTCGGCCCGCAGTCGGAGTTCGACACGCAGCGCCAGCACCTCAGTCAGTACGCCTGGGATCACTGGGGCGAGTTCGATCCGCTGGAGCGCGAGCGCGATCCGGCGCCCGGCTCGATCGCGCGCGTGCTCGAAGCGCTGTGGAGCGAAGTGGGCGCGCTGCCCGACGGGCCGCTGCTCGAGATCGGCGCCTCCGCGGGCCGCGCGAGTTTCGAACTGGCCGCGCGCACGGGGCGCGTCACGCTCGGCGTGGACCTGCACCAGGGCAAGTTGCGCCTCGCGCAGAGCATCCTGCGCGACGCGCGCGTCCGCTACGCGCGTCGGCGCGTGGGCGTGGTGTACGAGCGGCGCGAGTTCGTCGTTCCGACGCCGAGCGCGGAGCTCGTGGACTTCTGGTCGGTCGACGCCGCGCAGGCGCCGTTCGCCGACGGGAGCTTCGCCGGAATCGTCGCGCTCAACGTGCTCGACAGCACGCACGCCCCGCTCGAGCTCCTGCGCTCCTGCTCACGCCTGCTGGCGCCCGGCGGCGTGCTGCTCCTCGCCTGCCCCTACGACTGGTCGACCTCCGCCGCGCCGCTCGAACACTGGCTCGGCGGGCACTCGCAGCGGGGCCCCAACGCGGGCGCGAGCGAACCGGTGCTGCGGTCGATGCTTGGCTGGAGCGGGGACGAAGCCCTGGCGCAGCTCGCGCTCGAGCGAGAGTTCGACGCGCTCGAGTGGAACGTGCGCCTCCACGAGCGCAGCGTGATGCGCTATCGACTGCACGGCGCGATCGCGCGCCGCCGCTGAGCGGGGCGGAACTTCAGGTCTGCGCATGCCCCCGTTGCGTCGAGGGCGCGGCTAAGCTGCGGGGCGCATGTCCCCCACCGACCTTCCCGCGCGCCGGACCCGCATCGGGTTCGAGCTGGTCCTGATCTCGTTCGTCGTGCTGTTCCAGGAGCTGGCGTTGATCCGCTGGCTCCCGGCGCAGGTGCGCGTGCTGGCCTACTTCCCCAACCTGATCCTGATCAGCGCGTTCCTGGGCCTCGGCCTGGGCTGCCTGCGCGCGGGCAAGTCGTCGCTCCTGTGGCTGTGGCCGCTCTCGATGATCGCGCTGATCGGCAGCGCCTGGGCCATGAGCGGCGTGGTCTTCACGCAGGAATCCGTGAGCGAATTCCTGTGGCTCTTCTATCACGACCTCGAGGGCTCCGACGCGGTCGTCGTCGAGGGCGTGAAGCTGCCGATCGTGTGGGGCTTCGTCGGCACCGCGATCACGTTCCTCCCGCTCGGTCAGATGGTGGCGGAGCGGCTCAAAGCGTTCCGCGAGCTCTCCGGTTCGCTGTGGGGCTACGCGTGCGACATCGCCGGCTCTCTGCTCGGCGTGATCGCCTTCTCGGTCGGCAGCTTCCTCGGCGCGTTCCCGATCGTGTGGTTCAGCGTCGTCGTCGTGGGCCTCGCTCCGTTCTTCGTCGCGCGTCGCGCGCTGGCCGTGCTGTTCCTGATCGGCGCCGGCAGCGTGCTGTTCTGCGTGGTGAAGGCCGAGAAGGCCGAGCGCTACAGCCCGTACTACGCGCTCACGACTTCGGTCGACCCCAATCGACCGGGCTTCGCGGTGATGACCAACGGCTCGCTGCACCAGAACGCCTTGCCGCTGGCCAGGAGCGACACGCACACCGCTCCCGGCATCCGACTGTGGCTGCGTGAACTGCGTCGCGACTACCACCTTCCCTACCGCCTGCTCGAGAACACGCCGCAGAAGGGCCTGGTGGTGGGCGCGGGCACGGGCAACGACGTGGCCACGATGCTCGACGAGGGCGTGGCCGACGTGACGGCGGTCGAGATCGACCCGTTGCTCTACCAGCTCGGCCGCGAGCGCCACCCGAACAAGCCCTACTCCGATCCGCGCGTGCGCGTGGTGATCGACGACGGGCGCGCGTTCCTCAACCGCACGCAGGAGCGCTACGACCTGATCGTGTTCGGCACGATGGACTCGCTCACGCGACTGTCCGCGCTGTCGAACGTGCGCCTGGACAACTTCATCTACACCAAGGAGTGCTTCGAGCTCGCGCGCGATCGCCTGGCGCCCGGAGGCGGGTTCGTGGTGCTGTTCGACAGCCACGTCGGCGAGTACATCCGCGAGCGGCAGATCGCGATGCTGACCGAGGTCTTCGGCCAGCCGCCGCGCGTGCAGCCCAAGACCTACGACGGCCACGCGATGTTCTTCTCGGGCGCCGCGTTCACCAAGCAGATCGACGACGGGCCGCAGCGTCCGACGATGGAGGACGTCGCCGCGATCACGGCCAAGACCGAGCTGCCCAGCGACGACTGGCCGTTCCTGTACCTCACCGAGCGCGGGATCAGCGCCTTCTACGCGACGCTGATGGCGCTGTTCGGCGCGATCGCGTTGGTCTCGGTGGCGATCTTCTCGCCGCAGATGCGCCGCAGCGTGCTCAAGGGCGGCCTCGATCTGGAGATGTTCCTGTTCGGCGTCGCGTTCCTGCTGCTCGAGACGCGCTCGGTCACCGCCATGAACCTCGCCTGGGGCGCGACCTGGCTGACCTCGGCGATCGTGTTCGGCGCCATCTTGCTGATGGTGCTCCTGGGCACGCTCGCCATGGCCATCCGCCCGCTGTCGTGGAACTTCAGCATGGTGGGCCTGGTGCTCTCGCTCGCCGTCGCCATCGCCGTGCCGACCAGCTCGCTGCTCGCACTCGAGCCGGCGCTGCGCCTGGGCGCCTCGGTGCTGCTGGTGGGCTCGCCGGTGTTCTTCGCATCGACGTGCTTCGCGCTGCGCTTCAAGGCGCGCGCCGAACCGGACGCGGCCTTCGGCTGGAACTTGATCGGCGCGGTCGCGGGCGGACTCACCGAGTTCCTCTCGATGGCCGTCGGACTGCGAGCGCTGCTCTACATCGCGCTGGCGGCGTACCTCGGCGTCGCGCTGTTGCGCGCGTTCGCCGGCGACAAGCACTCGACCGCTCGCGACTCAGCGTGAGCTGTGCGACCACGGCCGGCGCCACCTCGCTCGCCGCGGCGGCCTGCCCCCAGTAGGCTCGCAACACCATGAGCAGCGCCGCGCGCGGTCCCTCGACGGAGTCTCAGGGATCCGAGCCACAGCCCGCCCAACGCGAGTCCGTCCGCGATCTGCTGCGGCACAGTTGGATCTACAGCCTCGCGCCGGTCTTCCAGCGGCTGCTCTCGATCGTCCTGATCCGCCTGTACACCCAGCGCCTGACGCTGGGCGAGTTCGGCGTGCTCGAGATCATCGATCTGTTGATCCTGATCGTGCCGCAACTGGTCGGGATCAACCTGCTCAACGGCCTCACGCGCTTCTACTTCGACCACGCCGACCCGCGGCGTCGCGCGCAGGTCGTCAGCTCGGCCACGATCGCGCTGGCGGTGCTCTCGTTCGCGGTCGCGGCGCTGACGCTGCTCGCGCGCGAACCGCTGGCCGCGCTGCTGTTCTCGCTGCCGAGCGGTCAGGCGACTCCCGATGGCCTGCTCGAGGCCCTGGGCATCGCGATCCTGATCGTGCCGTTCTCGATCTGCACCGCGTCGGGCCTGCGCTACCTGCAGATCCTCAAGCTCTCGCGCGCCGCGACCAGCCTGCAGCTCGCCAAGACGGTGCTCGAGTCCGCGCTCAAGCTGTGGATGCTGTTCGGCCTCGACTGGGGCGTGAGCGGCTTCCTGCTGAGCGTCCTGATCGGCGAAGTGCTCGCAGCCGCGGGGCTCACGCTGTGGATGGTGCTGCGCCTGCGCACGGGCTTCGACTGGAGCGTGTTCAAGCCGCTGCTGGTGTTCTCGATCCCGCTCGTGCCGCTCGGACTCGTGCAGCTCGGACTGCACCAGTTCGGCCGCCAGGTGATCGAGCACCTCGGTCCGCAGCAGCTCGTCGAGGGCGCCGGCGCCGAACTCGGCGTGACGATCGCGCGCGAGTGGGTCGGCGTGTTCGGACTGGGGCACAAGATCGCGTTCCTGATCCACACGGCGGTGCTCACGCCGTTCATGCAGATCTGGTATCCGCACGTCTACGAGCTCCCCGCCGAAGCGCGCCGCACCGAACTCGTGCGACTGGGCGACTGGGCCTTCGCCGCGCTGTGCGCGTTCTATCTGCCCGCCGCGATCTTCGGCAGGCAAGCGGTGGACATCCTGTCGGGCTCGGAGGTCTTCCGCGCCGCGTGGCGGGTCACCCCCATCGTGGTCGCGGCGTACTTGATGTACGGCAGCTACGCGATCAGCCAGGTCGCGCTGCTCGCCGAGAAGCGCAACTGGTCGCTGCTGGGAGTCAACCTGTTCGCGCTGGTCGTCGGCGTCGGGCTCTCGTGCTACGCCGTGCCGCACAGCGCGGAGCACGGCTACGCAGCGGCTTCGTGGGCGACGCTCGCCGCCTTCGCGCCGCTCGCGCTCGCGGCGGAGTGGCTCGCGCGCTCGCGCGGTTGGGGCAGCCGCAGCGCGCGCGCCGGAGTGACGCTGGCGGCGATCTCCGCGCTGACGATCGCGGGCGTGCTGGCCATCGACGCGTGGCGCGATCCGCTCGAGTCGACGAGCGCGCTCGCCAGCGTGCTCGCGCTCAAGCTCGGGCTCGCGGCCGTGACGGCGGCGCTGCTCTGGCGCGCGGGGCTGGACGCCGAGGGCCGCGCCGGGCTGGCGCGCCTGGTGCGAGACGCGCTGGCGAAGTTCGGGCTCAGAACTGGAAGTAGATGAACGCCGGCGCCTGCAGCGTCAGCGCGCAGAACACCAGGATCGCCGCGGCGTAGAGCGCGCCCTGCGCGACCGCGGGGAGAGCGGCGATGCGACGACCGAGGCTCGCCAGCGCGTCCTGAGAGCTGAAGTGCGCCGCAGCAGCGGCGAGCAGCACGGCGAAGAAGCCCGCCGAGAGCTGCGTGCCGCCCGAGAGTTGCGCGAGACCGGCGAGGTACTCGCGCAGGTGCTCCAGGTTCGTGACGCGGAACAGCAACCAGCCGCCGAGCACGAGGTGGAAGCAGCTCACGCGCCGCCACGCCACCAGCGCCCACGAGGCCTTCTCGCGCGAGTGACGGTCGGCGCCGCGCGCGAACATCAGCAGCAGGCCGTGGTACGCGCCCCACAGCACGAAGTTCATCGCCGCGCCGTGCCACAGCCCGCCCAGCAGCATCGTGGCGAGCAGGTTGAACGACGTGCGCCCCTTCGCGCCGCGGTTGCCGCCCAGCGGGATGTAGAGGTAGTCGCGCAACCAGCTCGAGAGCGAGATGTGCCAGCGCGTCCAGAACTCGCGCACGTTCTGCGCGAGGTACGGGCGGTTGAAGTTCTCCGGGAACTCGAAGCCCATCATGCGCGAGGCGCCGATGGCGACGTCGCTGTAGCCCGAGAAGTCGTTGTAGATCTGGTAGGCGTAGGCGTAGAGCGCGAACAGCAGATCGAACGACGAGTACTGCGAGGGCGCGGCGAACACGGCGTCGACGCCGAAGTTCGCGAGCAGGTCGGCGAGGACGACCTTCTTGAACAGGCCGCGGAAGATGCGGAACAGCCCTTCGCGGAAGTGATTCGGCTCGATCACGCGCTCGCGGTGCAACTGCGGCAGGAAGTCGACCGCGCGCACGATCGGGCCGGCGACGAGCTGCGGGAAGAAGCTCACGAACAGCGCGAACTTGAAGAAGTCGCGCTCGGGGCCGATCTCGCGTCGGTACACGTCGATCGTGTAGGACAGCGATTGGAACGTGTAGAACGAGATGCCGACCGGCAGCAGCACGTCGATCGGATCGAACGGCAGCGCGCTTCCCGCGAGCGCGAGCGAGTCGCGCGCGACGTCGAGGAAGAAGTTGTAGTACTTGAAGACGCCGAGCAGGCCGAGGTTGGACACGACCGAGAGCGTCGCCAGGGCCTTGCGAGCACGCTGGTCGCGGACCTCGTGCAGCCGCAGTCCGATGACGTAGTCGAGCGCCGTGGAGAAGAGCAGCAGGCCTGCGTACTTCCAGTTCCACGACATGTAGAAGTAGTAGCTCGCGGCGAGCAACCACATGTCGCGCGCGCGATGGCGTCGCCAGAGCAACGCGTAGACCGCGAGAACGGTCGGGAAGAACAGCGCGAAGTGGGCGGCGTTGAAGTTCACTGACCGCGGCCCTCCGCCAGACGCGGCAAGCGCGCCAGCTCTTCCGCGAGCTGCTGCGCCACCTGCTCGTGGCCCTGCTTGGTCAGGTGCCACATGTCGCGGAACAGTTCGTGTCGACCCGCGAAGCGCTGCGCCACGTCGATCAGCGCGACGTTCTCGCTCTGCGCCACGCTTCGCAACACCGCGTTGAAGCGCTCGACCGATTCGAGCCAGCCCTCGCGCGCGAGGAACACGTTGAAGCGCAGCAGGTTCAGCTCGTACTCGACCGGCGTCTGCTCCGCGTTCGCGAGCGTGTACGCGGTCGGGAACGTGCACAGCACCGGCGTTGCGCCGAGCCAGCGACACTGCTCGAGGAACGTGCGCACGCGCGACTCGAACAGGCGCGCGCCTTCATCGCCGAGCGAATGAGCCAGCACCCGTCCGCGCGTGACGTGCGACGTGAGCGAACTCTTGAGGTGCTTGTAGAGCGTGGTGGACTCGACGAACTGGTCGGCGAAGTGCGGGTCGCTCGCCTGCGTCGCGCTCTGCAGCGCGTCGTCGTCGGATCCTGCCTCCGGCGCGCGCCAACCGCGCGAGCACAGCGCCGTGGCGAGCTTGTCGATGTCGTTCGACATCTGGTAGAGCACGATGACCTGCGGCCGCCAGCGCTCGGCGTTGCGCTCGAGGTCGCTGAGGTTCCCGAGGACCGTGTGCCCAGCGACGCTCGCGTTCAGAGCCTCGCAGTCGATCCCTCGCTCGCGGAGCAGCGCGACGGCGCGGTTGGGGAACACGTCGTCGAGCGCCTGCTGGACGTCCTCGCCGTACGAGGACGAGGCGAACCACACGCGCGCCACTCCAGCCCGGGGCGTGACGTCGACTCGACGCGAGCGGAACGGGAAGGTCGGGCTCGGTCCGACGTCCTCGTTCTTGCTCGCCTCGCCGGCCGCGTTCGGGAACAGCAGCGTCGGCCAGCCGTTGCGCACCGCGCGAACCTCGAGGGCCAGCTCGAGCGCTGCGAGCAGCGCCACGATCCACAGCAGCGGCGCGAGGAGTCGAAACGACATCGGGGGAGCGGGAAACGTAGCGGTGCGCTGCTCGGGTCGCCAGCCGACGCGAGGCGGAGCCGGCGCGCCGTCGTGCAGCGGCGCCGGTCCGTGTCGACATCGGCTCGTCGCGGGCGCGACTTGCGACTCGGCCGGAGGGCGCGCGACGAGTTCCCAATCCGTTCGCCGACGCTCAGACCGCGATGGCCCCGCGCACGGCGAGGCCGAGGAAGCGTCGGTGCACGCGCGCGTCGCGGCCCAGCTCGGGATGGAACGTCGCGGCGAGCACGCCCGGCGCTTCCACCAGCACCGGATCGCCCGCGTGACGCGCCAGGACGCGCGCTTGCGGCCCGACCCGAACGATCCGCGGCGCGCGGATGAACACGGCCTCGAGCGGCTCGCCCTCGAGCTCGATGCGCGCGCTGAACGACTCGCGTTGACGGCCGTAGGCGTTGCGCTCGAGTTCGGCGTCGAGCACGGCCAGCCGGGGCGGGCGCTGGCGCTCGTCCGCCGCTCGACCGAGCAGGATCGCGCCGGCGCAGGTGCCCAGCAGCGCGAGTTCACCGGCCGCGTGGCGCTCGCGGACGAGCTCCCACATGCCGAACAGCTCGAGCAGGTGGTGCAGCGTGGTCGACTCGCCGCCGGGCAGCACCAGGTGCGTCACTTCGCGCAGCGCCAGAGGCGAGCGCACTTCGCGCGCGGCGACGCCGAGCGAGCTCAGCATCGCGAGGTGCGGCTCGAAGCCGCCCTGCAGCGCCAGCACGCCGACCTGCATCACCAGCCTCGCGTCGCGAGTCGCTCGTCCGGCGCCATCGCGGCCGCGGACTGGCCGCGCATGGGCGCTCCGCTCTCGCGGCAGGCCTGCGCGACGATGGCGGGCTCGTTCCAACGCGCGGTCGCCTTCACCACGGCCGCCGCGGTGCGCGCCGGATCCGCGGACTTGAAGATGCCGGAGCCGACGAACACCGCCTCGGCGCCGAGCGACATCGCCAGCGCGGCGTCGGCCGGCGTCGCCACGCCGCCCGCGGCGAAGTTCGGAACCGGCAGACGCCCGAGTTCGTGGACCTTCAGCACCAGCTCGTACGGCGCGCGCAGCTCCTTGGCGATCGCCATGAGCTCCTCGCGCGGCGCGCTGCGCACCATCCGGATCTCGCGGTTCACCAGGCGCAGGTGACGCACGGCTTCGACGATGTCGCCGGTGCCCGCCTCGCCCTTGGTGCGGATCAGCGCCGCGCCCTCGCCGATGCGGCGCAGCGCTTCCGCGAGGCAGGTCGCCCCGCACACGAACGGCACGCGGAAGGCGCGCTTGTCGATGTGGTGCTCGCTGTCGGCCGGCGTCAGCACTTCGCTCTCGTCGATGAAGTCGACGCCCAGCTCCTCGAGCACGCGCGCCTCGACGAAGTGCCCGATGCGCGCCTTGGCCATCACCGGGATCGTGACGGCCGCCTGGATCTCGAGCACCTTGTCGATCGCGGCCATGCGCGCGACGCCGCCCTCCTTGCGGATGTCGCTGGGCACGCGCTCGAGCGCCATGACGGCCGACGCGCCCGCGCCCTCGGCGATGCGCGCCTGCTCGGCGTCCGTCACGTCCATGATCACGCCGCCGCACAGCATGCGCGCGAGTCCGACATGGACCTGGGTCTCGGCCTGGGGCGCGTTGAGGGTCGCGGAGGATTGGCTCATCGGATGTCTCACAGCTCGGAGTCGATTGTGTCGGTCCAGTTGGCCGCTGGCGCTCGATTGCGTCCCGATCGGCCGCCCAGGACGTAGATTGCGGCCCACGTCCGAGCGAGACAATGCTAGGCTTGCGAGCATGACAAACTGGCGTCCCGACCTGACGGGAGCGGACAGTCCGCTCTATCACGCGATTGCTCTGGCCCTGGTGCGAGACATCGAGTCCGGCGTCGTTCCGGCGGGCACGCGCCTGCCGACGCACCGCGCGCTGGCGCGGCGGCTCAACGTGAACGTCGGCACGATCACGCGCGCGTACGCCGAGGTCGCGCGGCGCGGCCTGATCGACGGCGAGGTCGGACGCGGGAGCTACGTGCGCGATCCGATGGCCCGCTCGGCGCGCGCCGCGGCGCCGGTCGCGGTGCCCGAAGGCATGCTCGACCTGGCCTTCAACCTGCCCGGCGGAGGACCGAGCTCCGAAGAACAAGCCGCCGCGCTCCGCGCGCTCGCGCAGAGCACGACCCTGCACGACGTCAGCGGCGGGTACTCGATCGCCGGCACGCTCGAGCAGCGCCAGAGCGCGGCCAAGTGGCTCGCGCGCTGCGGCATGAACATCGACCCCGAGCGCGTGCTCGTCACGGGCGGCGCGCAGCTCGCGCTGGCCGTCGCGCTCGCCACCTGCGCGCAGCCGGGGGACACGATCCTCGCCGAATCGCTCACCTACGCCGGCCTCAAGGCGCAGGCGCAACTGCTGGGGATCCGCGTGCAGCCGATCGAGATCGACGCCGGCGGCATCGTGGCCGAGGAGCTCGACAACGCGTGCCGCACGGGCTCGGTCAAGGCGGTCTACTGCCAGCCCAACGCGCAGAACCCGATCGGAACGTCGCTCTCGAACGAGCGGCGGCGCGCGATCGCCGAGGCGGCGCGGCGCTGCGACATCTCGATCGTCGAGGACGACACCTACAGCTACATGGCGCAGGACGGCGCGCGACCGATCGCGACCTTTGCGCCCGAGCGCACGCTGTACATCACGACGCTGACCAAATGTCTGCTCGCGGGCCTGCGCGTGGGCTACCTCGTCACGCCCGAAGGCAGCTCGGCCGCGCACGAGCGCGCGTTGATGAACTCGGGCGCGTTGGGCGCGATGCCGGCGACGATCTCGGTCGAGCTCGCGTCGCACTGGATCGAGAGCGGTGTTGCGGACCGCACGGCGAAGTCCAAGCGCGAAGAGGCGCGCGCGCGCCAACAGCTCGCGCGCAAGATCCTCGGCGCCATCGAGTCCCCCACCTGCGCCGACAGTCCGCACCTGTGGCTGGTGCTGCCCGAGCCCTGGCGCGCCGCCGATTTCGTCGCGCGTGCGCGCCGCGCGGGCGTGGCCGTCTCGAGCCCCGAGGCCTTCGCCATCGGCCGAGCAGCGGCGCCGCACGCCGTGCGAATCTGCCTGGCGACGCCGCCGACGCGTGAAGCGCTCACGAGCGGCCTGCAGCGATTGTCCGCGATCCTGTCGAGCAGCCCTGCGCCGACGGCGGCCGTCGTGTAGGCGTGCTGGGCGAGCGCCGCGACGTTGGTCACGGCTCGCGCGCCCCGTGGGCGCCCGCCGTCGTGTCAGGCGCGCGTTGCGCGGACAGCATCCGCTCCGCGCGAGCACTCGCGCCGCCGCTTGCGCTCCGAGTCCGAGGGTCTCGGACCGAGCCCCCTCATCACCGCGTGAGCGCGCACGCCAAGGTGCCCGTGCCCGCCGGCGAGCTCGAGCAGCTCGAGCATCTTTGTCGCTATGTGACTCGGCCGCCCATCGCGGCCCAGCGCCTCGCGCTCGCACCCGACCCCCGCGTCGTCTACGGCCTCAAACGCCACTGGCGTGATGGCACATCGGCGGTCTCGTTCGATCCGCTCAACTTCATCGAGCGCTTGGCCGCATTCGTTTCAAACCCACGCGCTCATCAGCTCACCTACCACGGCGTGCTTGCGCCGGCCTCCGCCTGGCGTGACCTCGTCGTGCCCAAGCGCGCGCCGGCGCCCACTTCGCCTTCCCGCGGCCCGCTCGCTCCCGACTCGCCGACCGCGCACAGCTCCTCCGCCCGCTCGCGCTCGTCGCGCTCGACCTGGGCCGAGCTCCTGCGACGCGTCTTCGCCGTCGACGTGCTGACGTGCCCGCACTGCGGTGGCCCCCGCCGCCTCATCGCGCAGCTCACTGACCCACTCGTCGCGCGCAGGATCCTCGCGCACCTTGGCCACCCGACCGAGCCGCCGCGGCCCGCACCGGCGCGCTCACTCGAACTGCTCGACTTCGCCTGAGTCGCCCGCCCCTCGCGCCGCCGAGCACGCCCCTCGCCCGCGACCCGCGCCGGCGAGCAGGCCCGGTCGTATCCAACGCGCCCGCGCCACCGCCCCAGCGGACCTCGCGAGCCTCGCAAGCCCGACCCACCGACGCCCCAGATGAGCTCGTGAGGCCACTGGACGGATCCAACCGCCGCGGCGAACCTCCACCTCGCGGTCGCCGACGGCCGTCTCCGGCGGAAGCCATCCGCTTGCAATTCCTATCCGCCTGCGCTTCGACGATGCCGAGCACAGAAACGCCGCCGACGGCGAATTCGGTTACCTCGGCAACCCGCGATCCCTCGAAGCGCATGGGCGGTCTCTCGATCGGAAACGAGGTCGACGCGGCGAAGACGGCGGCCGTCGGACAGCGCTGACCTCGCGGCGCCTCGCGCGACGCGCCTGAGTTCGGGCTCGGGTGCGTCCGGTTCGAGCGCCTTGCGGTCGGCGAGCAGCGTGTGCTTCGCGCATTCGCGCCACGTGATCGTGCGGATCTGCACGTTGCAGCGCGAGCGAGGTTCGCTCACGAAGCCGAACTCGTGAGGGCGACGGCGTGTTCTCGTGTGACGCGACTTCGACTCGTGCGGATCTCTCACGCGATTGCGGGGCGGAGTCGTCGTGGCGCCGAGGATCGAAGGTCTCGCCGACGCTGTCGGCTGAGACTCGTTTCGAGCCGTTCGGCGAACTGCCTCCCGGCTCGAAACGAGAAGCGCTATCCACCAACCGTGGTCGCGGCCTTCTTCCGCTCCAGGAACGGATCCACGTTCGACCATCGGATCCAACACAGCGGGAGCACCCGTCTGTCTGCGCCGGCTGGCGCCTCCGCGCTTCGTACGCATGGTCGCCCGAGGACCACCGCGCGTTGCGAGTCTTGGCGGAGAGGTCTGCGTCCTACGGACCGACGACGTACTGCAGTGCAGTGCTGAGCTGAGTGTTGTTCGGCGGCGCGCCGACGTCGCGGCCCCACCATTGGCAGTGCACGTGAGCCCCGGCGACGGCCAGCGCTGGATCTGGGCTGCCTCCGAGCGCCCCGCTTGCGAAGGCATTGAGATCGATCGAGTACACGCCGCTGCAGTCGAGCGCCGGGAGCGCGGATCCGCTCGAGTACGCGATCAAGCCGCGGCGAACGGGCGGCGCCACGCAGTTCAGTCCTCCCGCGAACGCCGCGGCTCGCGAGCCGTTGAGTCCGTAGAAGAGCAAGCCGGGCTTTTGATTCACGGCGTCGGCCGCGCTCACGAGGAAGCCGCTGCTCGCGGACGCGCTCGGGACGCCGCTCCAACCGATCTCGGGGACGCAGCCGATCGAGCTCGTCTTCGCTGTGCAGTACGCGCCCGTCGTCGCCTGTTGCCCGAGGTTGAGGAGCAAGTCGGACGCGACGATCAAGTCGGGACGACCGTCGAGATTCGCGTCCACGCTCACCAAACCATGGGCGCCGGTGAGGGCCTGGGAGTGGGTGGCGAACGCAGCCGCCGGCGCGAAGCCGCCCGACGCATCCCCGAACAAGACCGAGACGTTGTCGAGCGCACCGCTGATCGCCGCGATGTCCAACACGCCGTCGCCGTCTAGGTCCGCAACGTTGAGGCCGGCCGCCTGTCCGCCCACGAGTGTGTAGTTCACGGGAGCCGCGAACGCTCCGGCGCCATTACCGCGGAGCACGGACACGAAGCTCGGCACGTTGGAGTTCCTGCGGCTCACGATCAGGTCCAGGTCGCCGTCGGCGTCGATATCGGCGGCGTCGATCGCGTACTGCGAGCCGGGCCCGAGCTGGATGTTGGTGACCGTGGGCGCGCCGCCTGAAGTGGGGAAGAGGTAGACGCGACAGCGCGTGTCACTCCGGTGCAACAGCGCGATGTCGTTGCGTCCGTTGCCGTCGAAGTCGCCGACTGCGGCGGCCTTGGGGTACGGGAACGAGTTGTAGCCGACAGGCGCCCCGAACGTTCCGTCGCCGTTTCCCGTGCAGACCCAGAGCACCGATTGCGTCCCGGGGCCGTTGTCCTCGCTCATCGAAATCAGATCGAGCACGCCGTCGCCGGTGAGATCGCCAAGCTCGACGCCCACGCACGCGCTTCCCGCGTTCACAGATGCTGGCGCCGCGAATCCCCCCGAACCGTCGCCGAGCAAGACGGCGGCGCTCAACCCGTTGGCCAGCACGAGATCGAGGTTCTGATCGCCATTGAGATCTCCGCTCGCTCCGTCCAACGCAGAGGGGGTCGCGAACGCTGGGAGCGGTGCAAACGATCCAACGCCGTCGCCAATGGCGAGCTGGGTCGTCGAGGGAGCTGCGCCCGCGCTCGCTACGTCGACGATGCCGTCGCGGTCGAAATCCCCCGCGGCGAGCCAACGGCCGTACAGCGGTATCGAGCGCGCCGCGCGAAATCCGCCGACGCCGTCCGAGATCCTCATCGTGAGGGTGGGAAAGGGGAAATTGCGGGTCACGACATCGGGCCACGTGTCGCCATCGAAGCGCCCGACGACCAGCTCACGCGCCCAGGGCCATTCAAGGCTCACAGGCGAGGCGAACATCCCGGCGCCAGAGTTTTGGAGAACGGCTGGGCTCGCGCCCTGTACGGACAACGCCACGAGATCGACATCGTGGTCGCCGTCGAGATCGGCCCCGACCAGGCGCGTGAGGTCGAAAGAAACGTCTTGATCCGTCGGAGGCTGAAATCCGCCTGCGCCCGTGCCGCGCAGCACGCGGACGCTGTTGGACGACCCGCCCGGGAGCAACAGCGCGAGATCATCGAGGCCATCGCCGTCGAAATCGTCGGCAGTCACCACGCTCGCATTGTCGTTGGGTCCGACGTAGCCGAGGAGCGGAAAGCCGCCGAGCCCGTCGCCGTGGAGTACATACAAGTAGTCCCACGGCCCGAACGGCGAGAGGTTGTCCACGGCGAGCGCCACGTCGGTCAGCGCGTCCGCATCGAAATGACCGAGCGCCATGTCTGTCGCGGCGAGATTTCCGAGCGGAACGTGCAACGGACTGCCGAACGAACCTGCGCCGTCACCTAAGAACGTCGCTAGGTACGTCCAGCCGAAACTGGTGGTGAGCGCGACGATGTCGAGGTCTCCGTCGCCGTCGATGTCACTCGACTCGAGGTCGTAGAAGTACTTGCCAGGTTGAAGAACCTCGACGGACGGCGCACTCGGACCGCCAGCCTGAGCCAAGTACACGAGCAGCGCGCTGGACTGCTGCCCAGTCGTAGTGCAACCGAAGGCGACATCGAGGGATCCGTCGCCGTTCCAATCGCCAACCACGAGCCAGCCAGCGGCGAGGTAGTTCGACGGGACCGGCAGCGACACCGGCGCGGCCAAGCCTCCCAACCCGTCGCCCGCGAGCAGCTCGAAATGCGAAGTGACGACGTCGAGCTTGCCGTCCCTATTCAGATCAGCCGCGACGGCGTACTGCGTTTCCGTGGCCAGCGCGGCAAATTGACGCGCCCCCCAAAAATCACATTGCGCTGAACTCGCGTGCGCAAGCGCCGCGACCGCTACGGAAGTGAGGATGTTTCGAAACGACGAGCTTCCTGTCATGACTCCCTCCAATCGGAGTACAGCTAGCGAGGCGACCGCCATTCGCCACAACGAGACAGTTGATGCTACCTGCCGGCCGGCGCGAGTGGGGAGGATCGAACATCAGGCGCGAATCGTCGCCGCGATCGACTCCAGGTCCGAAGCGATTCGTGTTCGCCCTGCGCCGCCGCGGCGCGCGCGCCGGAGCCCGCCCGAATGGCGTCGCGGCAGCGCGGTCAAGCAGACGCCACTCACTCGAGCCCGATCCCGTGTTCGATGTCGTGCGCTTCACCCCGCCCAAGGATCGTCTCGCTGCGGCGCAAGGAACGCGGAGCTTGCGCCGGAGTGATCGAGTCGGGAGTCCGAACGCCGATCGGGTCCTCCGTGGAGGTCGCCTCAGCTCCGTCGGACTCAACGCTCTTCGCGGCCGTCGCCACGGTACGAAATGCTCTCGATGTTGTTGCTCCTCGCTCCTCAAGCGCTGATCGCCGAACGCGTTCCCAAGCCGTCGAAGGCGCGGGCGCAGCGCGGCCCGGTGAGTGCGCGGGAGAGCCCGAGGCTCAGGCTCAGCCGCGGGAGCTGGGGGCAGACGGGCCAACCGACGTTGTCCGACTCGGCTGAACGTAGACCCGAGCGTGTGACGACGGAAACACCCTCGCGGGCTTCCGGCGAACCCGTGGCGCTCGAAGTCGCGCTGCCTCAGAACACGTGCCTGAGCTTCGGCTCGGGCGCGTCGGGCTCGAGCGCCTTGCGGTAGGCGAGCAGCGTGTGTTTCGCGCACTCGCGCCACGTGAACTTGCGCGCTTGAACTTTGCCGCGCGCGCGCAGTTCTTGAGCGATGTCCGGCTCGGTGAGCACGAGGCGAACGGCTTCGAAGATGCGTTCCGATTCGGTCGGTTCGACGAGGAAGGCCGCATCGCCGCAGACTTCGGGCAGCGACGTGACCGCGCTCGACACGACCGGGGCGCCGCACGCCATCGCTTCGAGCGGCGGCAGGCCGAAGCGTTGGTTCAAGCTGGCGAACAGGAATCGATCGGCTTGCGCATAGAGCCTCGGCAAGCGGCTTCGGGCGCGTCGACGATCCACTGCACGCGGTCCTTCACCGGCGACTGCTCGAGCGCGCGCACGAAGATCTCGAACTGGTATCCACGAGGTCCCGCGATCACCCAGCGGTGCGGCAGACGTTCGCGCACGAGCTCGTCGTGCCCAAGCGCGCGCCCGCATCCACTTCGCCTTCCTGTGGCCCGCTCGCTCCCCACTCACCGACCACGCCCCGCACCTCCACCCGCTCGCGATCGTCGCGCTCAACGTGGGCCGAGCCCCTGCGCCGCGTCTTCGCCGTCGACGTGCTGACGTGCCCGCACCGCGGCGGCCTCCGCCGCATCATCGCGCAGCTCACAGACCCACTCGTCGTGCGCAAGATCCTCGCGCACCTCGGCCACCCGACCGAGCCGCCACGGCCCGCACCGGCGCGCTCACGCGAACTGCTCGACTTCGCCAGAGTCGCCCGCCCCTCGCGCCGCCGAGCACGCCCCTCGCCCGCGACGCACGCCGGCGAGTAGCCCCGGTCGTATTCAAAGCCGCTCCAGCGGGCGTCGAACGGCTCGCCAGCCCGCAAGAGGAGCCCGATCTGGGCTCTGTTGGCGACTTGATGGGTCCGCCAGCCGCGGCCAGCTTCCACCTTGCGGTCGACGACGGCCGCCTCCGGCGGAAGTCATCCGCTTGGATGTCCTATCCGCTCGTGGCCGAGGAGCTCGACAACGCGTGCCGCACGGGCTCGGTCAAGGCGGTCTACTGCCAGCCCAACGCGCAGAACCCGATCGGAACGTCGCTCTCGAACGAGCGGCGGCGCGCGATCGCCGAGGCGGCGCGGCGCTGCGACATCTCGATCGTCGAGGACGACACCTACAGCTACATGGCGCAGGACGGCGCGCGACCGATCGCGACGCTCGCGCCGGAGCGCACGCTGTACATCACGACGCTGACCAAGTGCCTGCTCGCGGGGCTGCGCGTGGGCTACCTCGTGACGCCCGAAGGCAGCTCGGCGACGCACGAGCGCGCGTTGATGAACTCGGGCGCGTTGGGCGCGATGCCCGCGACGATCTCCGTCGAGCTCGCGTCGCACTGGATCGAGAGCGGCATGGCCGACCGCACCGCGAAGGCCAAGCGCGAGGAGGCGCGCGCGCGCCAGCAGCTCGCGCGGAAGATCCTCGGCGCCATCGAGTCCCCCACCTGCGCCGACAGCCCGCACCTGTGGCTCGTGCTGCCCGAGCCCTGGCGCGCCGCCGATTTCGTCGCACGCGCGCGCCGCGCCGGCGTGGCCGTCTCGAGCCCCGAGGCCTTCGCCATCGGCCGCGCCGCGGCGCCGCACGCCGTGCGCATCTGCCTCGCGACTCCGCCGACGCGCGAAGAGCTCGCGAGCGGCCTGCAACGCCTCGCCGCGATCCTCGCCAGCAGCCCCGCGCCGACGGCGGCGGTCGTGTAGCTCTCGGCAGTTTCGCCGAGGACGACGAGTTCGCGGGCTGCGGTCGGCGTCGCGCGCCGCCACGGCCACTGCACGCAACGGCGAACCTCGACCTCGTGTGTATGTGGTTGGGCGCGCCCATCGAGATCCGCTGCGATGGACACCGCGCGCCGGTCCGACTCGGCGGAACGAGTGCGCGCGGCCTTCGGAAGGCGCGCGCACGTCACTCCCAACTTCACGTCGCGCTCACGGGCAAACTACGACCCGCAACGCGTCGCTCAGGCCCGTCGCGAACGCGGATTGGGGGTCGCGATACCAGTACTGGCAGTAGACCGTGGCGCCGGGCGCCAGGTGGGGATCGATACCGCTCTGAATGCGGGCGTTGAAGTCCACGCTGAGCACACCGGAGCAGTCGGTCGCTCCGCTCGCGCCTCCCGAGCTCGTGATCGGCATGCGTCGTATCGCACCCGCTACGCAGAGCGTGCCGCCCTGGAACGGCATGGCGGCAGGCGCGAACCCGTAGAACAACATGCCCGGCTTCTGATTCAGCACCGAGGAGGCGCTGATCACGAAGTTCGCAGGTTGACCGGCGCTCGGGACGCCGCTCCAGGACATGGAGGGCACGCAGCCCTGCGAGTTCAGCTTGGCGCTGCAGTAGGCGACGGGCTGAGGACAAGGCGCTTCCGGGATCACCACCAGTCCGTCCAGCTCCAGATTCCCGCCGGTCCCGGAGATCGCGAAGCGCGCGCTCACAATCCCCTCGCTCGAGACGGCGCCAAGGAATCCGGTGTTGCCCCAGCTTGCGACCGACTCCGACACGATCAGCTGACAGCCGCTGGTCGTCGTCGCCGTCAAGGTGATGATCGCCGCTCCGGGACTGCCATCGAAGTCGTCGAAGGTGTTGGCCCCAACGCCGAACACCGGCGTCGAGAAACTGAGGACAGCAGGCTTGCTCTGAAAGCGCGGCTCAGGGATCAACCCGCCGCCTGAGAAGTACCCGGAGCCCCAGCTTCCCCAGAACACAGTCGGCTTGGGGGTCGTGAACGGAATCAGACCGCCGAAGAGCTGGCTCACAGCGGAGCCGTTGCTGAAGCCGTTGAAGGACTCGACGAGAAGGCCGCCGGGAGCGCTCATGGACTCGAACGCCGCGCGATTCGTGAACGTCTGGCCGGCGCACGGTCCCTGCGCCACGGCGGCGTGACTGAAAGCGGCGACAGCCAAGAGCGCCAGCGAGAGGGCCTTGGCCGTCGAAGAGCGAAGCCTCGCGCAGTGGGTGCTGTGCGGAGCAAGACGGGCAGATGAGATCGTCATGGCAACGAGCTGCGAAGGTGTACGGGAGCGGACTGGCTCGCGCCGCGGAGTGCGGCGCGCACGAGAAGCGAGAGCGTCCCGACGTTGGCTGCGCATCGCGGAATCACGAAACATCGAGCGGCGGGCGATCGCGCCGGGCCCGGCAGGCGCGAGCAGCTCGCGGAGTGACCGTCGTCGAGTTCAGGAGCGGCTGCGCGACGACGTCAAGGCCTACCGACGGGGAACCCGTCGCCCCATGCGGCAGTAGGTGAGCGCGAGACTGGGGTTGCCTCAACTCGTGGCGACGTTCGTCGCGGCGCTGTGCAGCGGTTCGGGCAGCGTGCTCAGGTGATCCTTGAAGTCCTCGGAGCCCTTGGAGGAGTACAGGGGCACCGACTCGACGCGCAGCGGGTCGCGCACGTTCTCGGCGAGGTCGATCAGCTCGCCGAACTCAGCCATCCAGGCCATGTAGAGCCGCTCGAGGTCGACAGGTTCACCGCGTTGCGCCGCCCGGTTCAGTCTCAACCACGAAGTGATCCGAGCGCAGCGAAGCGCGGTCGGACCAGCTGGAGACGAGCTTGTCGAGCTCCGCCTTCGACGCCTCGTGCTTGCCGATCACGCGGCGCCAGCGCTCGCTGCGGCGCATGTGCCCGGGCTGCGCGTGCGCGGATTCGTGGCCGAGATCGCGGAGCAGCACACAGAGCGCTTGGAGCCGCCGAGTGCGCGGCCGTTGGAGCTCGCCGGCGCGCGCGACGACGCTCAGCGGCGGGCGCGTCGGGGCGACCAGCGCTCGAGCGCGCTGCGGCGGCAGCCTCGAGTTCATCACCGTGGAGGGGCCAGTGGCCGCGCGGGGCGGGGAAGTGGCCGCGAACCGGGGGCGGCGAGGCGCGCCTCTCAAGCGGGGATCGGCGCTTCAATGCGAGCGCAAGTGCGCGCGTCGTTCCCGTACGATCGCGCGCTCACCTCGATGACCCGTCGCAGCCCCGCCTCGATCCTTCTCGCTGCGCTCGCCGCCGGCCTCGCCGTGGCGATCGTTCTGCTCGCGCGCGAAGTGCGACGTTTGCGCGTCGAGCGCGAGACTGCGGAAAACGCCGTGATTCCGCAGCTCGTGCGCGCGGAGCAGGGCGGCTGGGATTCGCACCCCGACCCGGACGTCGCGCGCGTGCTGCAGCCGAACCTGGACGGCGCGCTGGGCGTGAAGTCGAACCGCTTCGGGCTGCGCGAGCGCGAGTTCGAGGTCCCCAAGCCAGAAGGCGTCGTGCGCGTCGTGCTGCTGGGCGACTCGTTCGTGTACGGCTACAGCGTCGAGGCCGAGCAACGCCTGGGCGCGCACCTCGAGCAGTGGCTCGAGCAGAACGCGCAGCGAGCGGGCGTGCGACTGCAGGTGCTGCACATCGGCGTGGGGAGTTGGAACTTGCGTTCGGAGTGCGCCTGGATGCTGCGCGCTCTGTCGCTGGTGCAGCCCGACCTCGTCGTGCACTTCGCGATGTCGAACGACCTCGACGACACGGTCGGCGCGCGCGGCTTCGGCGCCATGGCGAACTTCAGCCCGCAGCACCCCGAACGCGTGCACGGCATCGTCGACGGCGAGCTGCCGATCCGTTTGGGCGGCAAGGAGTCGGGCTGGCTGCGCCACGGGTTCGATCACGAGTCACGCACGCGCTTCAGCGAGGCGCGCGCGCAGATCGACGAGCTCGAGCGCGCGGTGCTCGCGAGCGGAGCGCAGTACGTGCTCGTCCTGAACTGGATCGGCGCGCCGCACGCGGCGTACGAGCACTTCGCCACGGGACGCGATCCGGCGCGCACGCTGGCGCTGCCCGCGTCGTTCGCGGGCGATGCGCGCTACCGCATCTCCGACACGGATGCGCACTGGTCCGTCGAAGGGCATCGCACCGTGGCCAGCCTGCTGTACGGCGCGATCACCGCGCGCGGACTGTTGCCTGCGATCGATCCCGCTCCGGTCGAAGAGCACACGCGAGCGTTCGAAGCGCTCGACACCCAAGGCCAGCGCGACGCGCGCGCCACGACCGTCGACGCCGAGCTCGCCAAGCGGGTGGGCAGCTTCCAGTCGCGGATCGAGCTGCCGCCCGGCGCGAGTTCGGCGTTGGATCAGGTCCACGCCGGCGTCGACAAGCAGGGCCAGCTCGCGCCGTACTTCAGCGCCTTCCTCGCCACGGCGGGCGGTTCGGTGCTGCGCATCCGCGGCGAGGAACTCGGACGCCCCGAGCTCGCTGGAGTGGCCGTGGCGGTCGAGGTCGACGAAGTGCGCCTGGGCGGGTTCGAGCTCAAAGGCGCGGGCGAGCACGACCTGGCGTTCGAGCTCCCGCCCCAAGTGCGTGCTCGGCCGGTGCTTACGGTGCGCCTGGTCGCCGAGGACTACGTCTACCTCCGCGACCTGCGCCGGGGGGGTGTGCTGGTGCTCGAGGAGCTCGCCATCGAGTAGCGCGGGGAGCGCGGGCCGCCGCCGCCACGCACGTCGGGACGAATCCGGCTCCGGTCCGGCGAAAACGCCTTCCCAGCGCGGCGCAATGCCAGGTCCCGCCGTCGACGGCTATTCCCAGGCTTGACGCACGAGCGCCACCCGAGCCGCAAAACTCGGGGTACCCTGATAGAGGCGTCTGCGCCTTGTGCGCAGGCTTGAGCGTGGCTCCGCGGCCAAACGTCGCTCCCTCGGAGGACCTCCTCCGACTTGAACTTCCGTTCCCCTAAGGACTCTTCTCCATGAAATTCTCGAATCTCTCCCGCGCCATCGGCGCCGCGGCGGCGCTGACGGCGCTCGCTGTGAGCGGCCAAGCGCAAACCCTCGGCTGTGAAGTGGGCGTCGCCAACGGCGGCGTGTTTCCCACGACCGGCACGGGCGGCGGCGGCACCTACCCGACGACGCTCCCCACCGTCCCGACGTCGTTCACGCTGAACGTCGCGTCGCTGCCCCCGGGCGCGACGGTCGTGACGGAAGTCAAGATGTTCAGCCTCGCCCACACCTTCGTCGGTGACGTTCAGTTCGTGCTGACGGACCCGGCCGGCGCGAACCACAACATCTTCGTGCGCGGCGCCACCCCGACGGGCGGCTCGTTCGGCTGCGACTTCAGCGGCGACTACGTGATCGTTCCGGCCTGCACGCAGGCGACGCTCGCGCTTCCGGCGACCTGCACGGGCACCGGAGTGACCCTCCCCGCCGGCACCTACGACCAGCAGTTCGGTCGCGGCACGCTCGCGTGGCCGAACGGCACGAACGGCATCTTCAACACGCCGCTCTCGTCGATCCCGGCCGCCACTGGCACGTGGACGCTGACGATGTACGACTGGGCTTCCGGCGACACCGGATCTCTGAGCAGCTTCGACGTCTGCTTCGGAACGCCGCCCGCGCCCTCGGCTCCGAGCAGCGCGCCGGTCCTCTCGACGCCGCTCAACGGCTCGTCGTTCTTCAACGTTGGTTCCGTCAACCTCGTTTGGGCCGCCGTCGATTGCGCGACCAGCTACGAGGTCGATGTCGACGGCGTGGTGACGCCCGTCGTCTCCAGCCCGTTCTCCTACGCCTCCACGCCGGGCCTCCACACCTGGAGCGTTCGCGCTGTGAACTCGACGGGTTTCGGCCCGTGGGCGACGGCGTTCACCTTCACCGACCTCGGGCCGCCGCCCCCGGCGTTCAGCCCGGCGCTCGTCGTCGGCAATGACCAGTCGGGCACGGCGACGATCTACGCGATCGACCCGAGCAACGGCGCGGCGCTGCCGATCTACGCCGCTTCGACCACCGATGCCAAGCCTTGGGGCATGGCCTACGACCCGGCGACGAACACGCTGTACTGGAACAACGGCAGCGTCTTCTACTCGTCGCCGTACGCCAACCCGCTGATCCCGACCAACATCGGCGGCGTGACGTTCAACGGCACGACGATCAACTTCGTGGCCCTCAGCTTCAGCAACGGCAAGCTGTACGGCACGCGCAACATCGCCACGGAGGCTGTCTACGAGATCGACCCCGTGACGATGATCGCGACCCAGGTCTACGTCTACCCGACCGCCTTCGACTTCGGCGGCCTCGAGCACGACGCGGTCACGGGACTCCTGTACGGCCTCACCGATGCGGCGCCGTCCCCGTCGGTGCGCGGTCTCTACGAGATCGACCTCCTCGGTCAGACCACGACGTTCCGCGCGCCCTACCCGGGCACTGAGACCGACATCGACGGCCTCGCGGTCAACAACGGCCTCGCCTACTACGTCTCCGACGGTCCGAACACGACGCAAGTCAACTTCTACGTGTTCGACGTCGCCACCGGCCTCCAGGTCGGCACGATCCCCTCGCCCTTCACGGGCAGCGGCACGTTCTCGGCGGCGGCGTTCGTCGACTCGGGCGTCACCGGTCCTCAGGCGTACTGCACGCCTGGCACCTCGACGAACGGCTGCCTCCCGTCGATCAGCGCGACCACCCAGCCCAACCTCGCCAACAACGCGGGCTGCGTGATCACCTGCAACAACCTCGAAGGCCAGAAGCTCGGTCTGTTCTTCTACGGCGTCAACAACAACGGCTTCTCGCCCACCCCGTGGGGCGCGAGCACCAGCTTCCTGTGCGTCAAGGCGCCGACCCAGCGCACGCCCTCGGGCA
>CALKYE010000261.1 GCA_938003765.1 uncultured Planctomycetia bacterium | reverse complement strand
CGCTCGACGACGATCAGCGGAGCGCTGATGAGCGAGGCGTGCGGCGCCTTCGAACTCAATCGAGCGGCCCCGCAGCTCCGCGAACACGGCGCGGAACTGAAAAGCAGGGAGCCCGCCAGTTGGGGCCGGCGGGCTCCCTGTCGTCACCTCCCGGGAAGGGAAGCGGCGGGCTCCTGGCACGGCCCCCCCGGGCATGCCATGGAGTCCAGAGCGGTTGCTCCGGGCACTTTTTACGGGTTTTCCGGGCGGCCACTGAAGCGCCTTTTCGTTTTCTGTTCCCAAGTTGGAATGCGACGCGCCGGCCGGGCTCAGAACTGGGGCCTCGCGTCTCGCGAAGCGACGCCGGCGCGCCGGCGCGGCCCGACTTTGGTCCCGCGATCCCAGGCCGCATGCTGACGGGAGTGAGTTCGCCCGCGCCGCATCCAGGCCTCCGCCCCGGCGCCCGGGCCCCGCTCGCGTTGGCGGCGCTGACGGCCAGCTTCGCGGCGGGGGTGTTCGGACTGCCGGAGCGCTGGGCCGCGGGCGCGCTGGTGCTCAGCGGGCTGGTGTGGCTGGCGACGTGCGCGTCGCTGCGGAAGGTCGAGCTGCCGCGCGCGCTCGTCTGGGGCGGGTTCGTCCTCTTGCGCGGGCTCGCGTGGAGCGCGGATGCGCCGACCAGTCCGGACGCGCAGCGCTACGCCTGGGAAGCCGAGGTCTGGCTCGCGGGCTTCAATCCGTACGTGCTCGCGCCCGACTCCGCCGAGCTGGCGCCGCTCGCGCGCGAGCTGGCCGAACTGCACGCGTCGGTCGAGCACCGCTCGATCCCCGCGGTGTATCCGCCGCTCGCGCAGGCATGCTTCGTGCTCGCGGTGCTCGCCGCGCGCGCCGTCGATTCGCTGGGCCTGGCCGAGATCGAGCTCGCGCGCAGCGTCGCGTTGCGGCTGCTCGCGTTGCTCGGCGACCTCGCCGTCGCGCTCGTCCTCGGGCGCTGGCTCGCGCGGCGCGGCGTTCCGCGCGGCGCGTGGCTCGCATGGGCCTGGTGTCCGCTGGTCGCGCTCGAGTTCGCGGGCGCGGCGCACTTCGACGCGCTCGGCGTCGCGCTCGCACTCGCCGCGCTGTCTCCGATGGCGGAGCGCCGGCCCGGCTGGAGCGCCGTGCTGCTCGCCGGGGCCGTGGCCGTGAAGCTCCTGCCCGTGTGTTTCGCCGCGTGGCTTCCGCGTCGAGCTTCAGGGCGCAGGCCGCTGGTGTTGTTCGCGCTGGCGGCGGCCCTGCTGCTCGCGCCGCAGGCCTGGTCGATGCGCGCCGCGCCCGGCAGCAGCGCGCTGGCGACCTACGCCGGCTGGTGGGAGACCACCAGCGCCGTCTACACGCCGCTCCGCGCGCTGTTCGAGACGATGTGGAGCGGTTCGCTCGCCGGGCTCGAGCCGCAACACCTCGCGCGCCGCGTGTGCGTTGCGCTGGGGGCGGCGAGCCTGGCGGCGATCGTGTGGCGCACGCGCGCGCCCGAACGCGGCGCCCTGAGCGTCAGCACGGCGCTGATCGTGCTCTCGCCGACCTTCCATCCCTGGTACGCCGCGTGGCTCGTCGCTTGGATTCCGCTCGACACGAGCGCCTCGACGAACGAGCGCACCTCGGGACTCGGCGCCGCTGCAGCGACGCTCGCGGCGCTCGCGCCGGCGCAGTACGTGATGCTCGAGCGCTGGCGTGCGTTCGGTGAATGGACGGCGCCGGTCTGGCTCTGGCCATTGATGTTCGCTGCGCCGCTCGGTCTCTTGGTCCGAGCGGGCTGGCTGGCCCGCGCACGATGAAGGTCAGCGACTTCGACTACCACTTGCCCCCCGAGCGCATCGCGCAGGCGCCCGCGGAGCCGCGCGACAGCGCGCGCCTGTTCGCGCACGCGCTGGCGCCGGACCGCAGCGAGCACACGGTCGTGAGCCAGCTCGCGAGCCTGATCACCGGCGGCGATCTGGTGGTGGTCAACGACACGCGCGTGCGCCACGCGCGGCTCTACGCGGTGCGCGCGAGCGGCGGCGAGGTCGAACTGCTGCTGCTCGAACGCCTGCAGCCGGCGCTGTGGCGAGCGCTGGCTCGCCCGGCGGCGCGCCTCAAGCCGGGCGAGGAACTCGCGATCGCCGGCGGCGCGTTGCTTGCGCGCGCGATCGAACGCGACGCGGACGGAGCTGCGTGGCGCATCGATCTGTACGCGCCGAACGGCTCGCGCGAGGGACTCGAGGAGTTGATCGAGGTCCACGGCGCGCCGCCTCTGCCGCCCTACATCCGCCGTTCGCGCAACGACCGCGAGCAGATCGAGCGCGACCGCGAGCGCTACCAGACGATCTTCGCCGCCGAGCCCGGCGCAGTGGCCGCGCCGACCGCGGGGCTGCACTTCACGCAGCGGCTCGTCGACGAGCTCGCAGCTCTGGGCGTGCAGTTCGCGCGCGTGACCCTGCACGTGGGCGAGGGCACCTTTAAACCCGTCACGGCCGAGGACACGCGCGAGCACGCGATGCACTCGGAGCGCTTCGAGCTCTCGCCGTCGACCGTCGAAGCCGTCGAGTTGTGCCGCGCGCGCGGCGGGCGAGTGCTGGCCGTGGGGACGACCTGCGTGCGCGTGCTCGAGAGCTGCGCGGACGAGCGCGGTCAGTTGCGCGCGCAGAGCGGAAGCACGCGACTGTTCCTCACGCCCGGCGCGCCGTTCCGCGTGGTCGATGCGCTGCTGACCAACTTCCACCTTCCGCGCAGCACGCTGTTGATGCTGGTCGCGGCCTTCGCGGGTCGCGAGCGCATCCTGCGGCTCTACGAGGAAGCGATCGCGCTCGAGTACCGCTTCTACAGCTACGGCGACGCGATGCTGCTCACGGATCGGCCGGGCGAGCGCTGAGCCTTCACGCGCCCAGCGCGGCGCGCAGGCGCAGCGCGGCGGCGCGCGGATCGTCGCTGTCGAGCAGCGCCGAGCTGACGGCGACTCGCGCCGCGACGAATTCGCTCGCGAGCTCGTCCGCGCGTTCCACGCTGATGCCGCCGATGGCGAAGACGGGCGCGGCGCTGCCTTGTTGCGCGATCCACGCGCGCTCGGGACCGAGCCCGCGCTCGTAGCCCTTGGTCGCGCTGGCCCACACCGGGCCGAAGCCGAGGTAGTCGATCGGCTCGTCCTGCGCGGAAGCGACCTGCGCCAACGAGTGCGTCGAGAAGCCGATCAACGCGTCAGGACCGAGCAGCGCGCGCGCGACGGCGGGAGGCGTGTCGTCCTGTCCCAGGTGGACTCCGGCCACGCCGCGTTCGGCCAGGGCGCGGGCCACGTCGACGCGGTCGTTGACGAGCACGAGCGGCGCGCGCTCGCCGAGCCGCGCCACGACGTCGAGCGCCGCGAGCGCGAGCTCACAGGTCTCGCGCGCGCTGGTGCGCAGCCAGGGTGCGCCGCCGCGCAACGCATCCGGGCGCGCATCGGGCGACTTGGGACGCACCTGCACGAGGTCGACGTGCTCGGCCAGCGCGTCGAGAGCTGCGAGCACGTCGCGGCCCGGCGCGGCTTGCGGCGTCAGGATCAGGCACACGCGCGCGGCGTGCAGTCGCTCGCGCCACAGGGCGCCGCTGGATGCTGTCGGAGTGTTCAAGCTGAGGTCCGCGCGCGCGTCGGCGCGCCACAGCCGCGTAGAGTAGAGCTCGTGATGCTCCACTGGCTCCCTCTGATCGTGTGCGCGACGCAGGACCCGCCGACCCCGGCACTGTTCTTCGACGACGCCGAGGCGTTGGGCGACGTGCGCACGACCTGCGGCTCGCGCGCGAAGAACTACATCATCGAGGTGAACGGAGGCGGGCTCGCGCTGTGCGATTTCGACGGCGACGGCGACCTCGACCTGCTCGTGGTCGACGGCTCGACGCTGGAGCGCGAAGCGAGCGGTGAGCCGGGCTTTCCGCCGCGACTGATGCTCAACGACGGCGGCGGCAAGTTCTCGCCGGCGCCGGAGAGCTGGGCGATGTCGGCGGGCCGCTGGGGCATGGGCTGCGCGGTGGGGGACGTCGACGGCGACGGCTGGCTCGACGTGTACGTCACGCAGTGGGGCGGCGATCGCATGTTCACCAATCGCGACGGCCGCGGATTCACCGACGTGAGTTCGCGCTGGATTCCGAACAGCGGCCGCTGGGGTACGAGCGCGGCCTTCCTCGACTACGACCGCGACGGTCGGCTCGACTTGTACGTGGTCAACTACCTCGCCTTCGATCCCAAGACGATCTCTCCGCCCGGAGGCGGCTGCACCTGGAAGGGCCATCCGGTGATGTGCGGCCCCGAGGGACTCACTCCGGTGCACGACCAGTTGCTCCGCAACGTCGGTCTGATGCTCACCGATCGGCTGGGCTTCTCCGACGCGAGCGCGGCCGCGAAGGTGCGGCCCGAGGAAGCGGGCTTCGGGCTGGGCGTGACGACGCTCGACTACGACGGCGACGGCGACACCGACCTGTACGTCGCCAACGACTCGACGCCGAACTTCCTGTGGGAGAACCAGGGCGACGGCACGTTCCGCGAGGTCGGCCTGGCGCGCGGCGTCGCGTACGACATGAACGGCAAGGAGCAGGCGGGCATGGGCATCGCCGCGGGCGATGTGAACGGCGACGGGCGTGAAGACCTGTTCGTCACCAACTTCTCCGGCGAGTCGAACGCGCTCTACCTCTCCAAGGGCGGCGTCGCGTACAGCGAGCGCGCCGGACCGGCCGGACTCGGCGGCCCGAGCATCACACGGCTGGGCTGGGGCACGGCGCTGGAGGACTTCGACCTCGACGGGAACCTCGACGCGTTCGTGCTCAACGGACACGTGTACCCGCAGGCGGATCTGTTCGGCACGGACACGAGCTACGCACAGGCGGCTCAGCTGTTCCGCGGCGATGCGAAGGGGCGCTTCGCGACGGAGCCCCTGCTCGACGGACCGCCGCTGGTGCTGCGCGCCTCGAGCGTGGGGGACATCGACGGCGACGGCGACGTCGACATCGCGGCCATCGAGCTCGACGGTCGCGTGCGCATCTTCCGCAATCGCCTCGAGCGCAGCGCGAAGGAGGGGCCGCACTGGCTCACCGTGCGGCTGCGCAGTCCCGACGGCAATCGCTTCGCGCTCGGCGGGCGCGTGTGGGTCGAGTGGGAAGGCGGAGCGCGCGTTCGCGAGATCCGCACCTCCGGCGGATTCCAGTCGTCGATCGAACCGCAGGCGCACTTCGGTCTGGGCAAGGCGCGCGTCGCACGCCGTGTGCGCGCTCAGTGGCCGACGGGCGAGGTGCTCGAGCTCGAAGACGTCGCGGTCGATCGAGTTCTGACCCTCGAACGGCCCAAGTCGCGATGAAGGCGCTGATCGTCGGGTCGTTGGTGTTCGCTCTCGGCGCGCCGTTCGCGGCGGGAACGCTGAACGCGCGCGCGCAAGGCGTGGAGTCGGCGCCGCAGGCGGCGCAAGAGATCTCCGCGGAGGATCGCGCCGAGGCGTTGCGCATGGACCCCCGCACTCTGCCGCGCGCGGCGGCCGGCGCGTGGGTGAACTGGACGCCGCAGCAGCCGCCGCCCGACGCGGTGCGAGCGATCTTCGCGTCCGGAGTGCGCGCCTATCAGGAGGGCGACTACGCCGCAGCGCTCGCGCAGGTGCACGACGTGTTGCGACGGGCTCCCGACCATCCGGGCGCGCTGTACCAGGGCTCCGCGGCGTACTTCCGCTTGCGGCGTTACGGCGACTGCGCTGTGTTGGCCGAGCGCTTCGTCGAGGTCGCGCCCAACGAGGTCGGCGCCACGCAAGTACTCGGGCACGCCTACTACACGCTCGGCGAGTACGAGCGCGCGCTCGCGCACTACGGTCGAGTCGTGGCGGCGTCGCCGAACAGTGTCGAGGCGTGGCGCGGGCTGGGACTCTCCCGGCTGCGCCTGGGAGACGCCGATGGCGCGCTCACCGCGCTCGACAAGACGCTGGAGCTGCGCCCGCAACACTCCGACGCGCTGGTCTGGCGCGCGCAGGCTTTGATCGAACTCGAGCGACCCGAGCAGGCCCTGGAGTCGGCGCTGCGCGGCCGCGACCTCGCGCCTTTCGAGCCGCGCGCGTGGTTCGTCCTCGGCGAGTTGTTCGCCGCGCTAGGTCGTCCTGACGACGCTGAGGCGGCGCGGGCGCGCTTCGTCGAGCTCAGCCGCATCGACCAGCAGGTGCGCGCGCAGGAAGCGCTGCTGTTGACCGATCCGCGCGCCATCGAGCCGCGCGTGCGCCTCGTGCGCCTGCACGCAACCGCGGGCGACCGCGAGAACGTGCGTGAGAACATCGCGCGGCTCGAACGCTTGTTGCCCGCCAACTTCGACGTCGGACTGCTGGCGCTGGAGGCGCACACCGCGCTGGGCGACCACGAGGCGGCGGAGCAAGTGGTCGGAGAGATCGAGAAACGCTTCGAGAAAGAGCCCGCGGCCTGGGCTGCGATCGAGAGCTATTGGCGCGCGCGCGGCGACGACGATCGGATGCGGCGCGCGGCCGATCGTCGCAAGGCGCTGATCACGGGCGGGCGCTGAGCTCTGCGCTCGCAACCCGTCGCGCGCGGCTCCGCGCCGTGTGCTGCTGATCAGGCGGTCTCGCGACGGCCGTCCTGGGTCTTGCGCGGGCGACCGCCCTTGGGGCGACGCTCGGCGATCGTGCGCTGGAACTCGCTCCAGTCCGACTTGGAGAACAGGCGGACCTCGGCGCCGCAGTGCGCGCAGTAGCTGCGGTCGACGCTCATCAGGTACGGCACGTAGGCGTCACACTTCGAGCAGTGCTTGCGGTCGTTGTAGTAGTCGGCGTTTTCCATGGTGTGGCTTCGAGGTGGGCGTTGCGTCGGGCGTGTCGTCGGCTCGCTCTCCCAGGGAGCAAGCGCGCCGCCAAGTGCGCCGCCGACGTCGGTGCGCCCAATCCAAGTTCGCGTGTGTCAAGCGGTTGCGAACGTCCACGCAAGACCGCGAGTGGTTGGCCGCGCCCTGCGTGCGCGTCGCATTCGGTGAACGTTCGACGGCGCGCGCGAGCGGCGGGGTTCATCTGCGCGCACACTTCGCGGGCGGGCTGACAGGAAGATCATTCCGGGTGGCCCCTCCAGGGAGCGCCTGACGCCGCATCGGCGCGGCTCGCGGCGCGCGCGAGTCACCTGCGCTGGAGCGTTGGAGCCTGCGTTGCGGAGAATCGACGTTCGCAGCGTCGATGTTCACGTCGCGCGACGCAGCCGCGGGTCAGAGCTCGCCGTCCAGCGTGCGGCGCAGTTCGGCGCGCGCCGACGGGTCGGTCTCGCGGGCGTGGGCCGCTTCGAGCGCCGCGCGGACCGCGGGCGACTCGGATCGAGTGCGCGCCAGGGCCCAGCCCGCGGCTTCGCGCACGAGCGGCTCCGGATCGAAGTTGAGCGCGCGCAGCAGCACCTGGTCGGCGTCGTGACCTCGACGATTGCCGAGCACGATCGCGGCGTTGCGCGCCAGGCCCGCGCGCCGCGGCCGCTGGAGAGGGGATCCGTTGAAGAGCTGCGAGACCTCCTCCTCGTCGGCCAGCTCGAGCCAGCGCACGACGCCGTGCTCGGCGAGCGCGGGGTGCAGCCCGAAGCGCTCGCCCAGGTCAGGGGCCTTCGAACCCCACGGACACACCTGGGAGCACACGTCGCAGCCGAACGCCCATTCGCCGACGGCCGAGCGGAGCTCGCGCGGCAGCGCCGACGGGCTCTCGATGTTGTGGTAGCTCAGGCACAGTCGCGCGTCGACTTCGCCCGGGGCGACGATGGCCTGCGTGGGGCACGCATCGAGGCAGGCGCGGCACGTCCCGCAGCTTCCGGCGGGCGCAGTGGTGGTGGGGTCGAGCTCGGTCTCGATGAGCAGCTCTCCGAGGAAGAACCACGGCCCGAAGCTGGGGTGCAGAAGGTTGGCGGCTTTGGAGGCGAACCCGAGCCCGGCCTCCGCTGCGTGCGAGCGCTCGAGCAGTGGCGCGGCGTCTACGGCGGCGCGCGACCACGAGGCCTCGGAGATCAGGCGCTCGTCGACCAGGCGCTGGCGCAGCTTGCGCAGCCGTCGCCCCATGACGTTGTGGTAGTCGCGGCCGCCCGCGTACCGCGCAACCGACGCACCGTCAGGGAGTTGGACGGGCGCGCGCGAGTGTCCGAGGCCGACCACGAGCAGCGAGCGCGCGCGAGGCGCCCAGGCGCCGGGATCGGCGACGCGCTCGAGGTCGCGCTCCAGCCAGGCCATGCCGGCGTGTCGTCCTTGCTCGATCCAGCGGCGCCAGTGGTCCGCGTCGCGCGGGCTGCGCAGCGGCGCCACGCCAGCCAGATCGAACCCGCACTCGCGGGCCAATTCGATCGCGCGTTCGGTGGCCCCCACGCGGTCATCCTACGGAGCGGGGTTCGATGCTCGGCGCGCGGTGACTCCGAAGCGCGACCGAAGGTTTCCTAAAAAGTCCGGGTTACAAGTGCTTTGCGTGTGTCTACGATGCACGCCTCGAGTTTCTGTCGGCCCTCTCCTCCCCCTACTTTTCCGTCGCGCGGAGCCGATGCTAGATGCCGATCCGCAAGCCAAGGGCGTAGCGCTGAGCGCTGCGACCCCCGCCCCCGACTGGCGCGCCAAGCTGGCCGCGGTGCGGCGCGAAGCTCCGGCCGCGGAAGTCGCGCGCTGGGAGTCGCTCACCACCGATCCGGGGCGTAGCGCCGAATCGGTTCGCGACTCGCTCTCGACGCGCTTGATGGAGTACTTCCGCACGAGCCAGAGCCGTGCGGCGTTCGGGCTGCTCTACGAGCTGAACTGCGATCATCTGCTGCATCAGGTCGCCAGTTGCCTGCGCCGCTACGGCAGCAAGGCTGACCCGCGCGACGTGCTGCAGGAGGTGTTCTTCAACATCTACCGCTATCCGCACCGCTTCAACTGCGAGCGCGACGACGCGTTCCGCGTGTGGACCGCGATGATCGTGCGGAACACGGTGCTCAAGCACCTGCGCTCGCTGGCGCGCAACGGTCGGCACGAGGTCGGCTTCGAAGACCTCTCGGACCAGCCGACGCGCGCCGACGCGACTCCGGTCAACGGAGTGATCGACCACGAGTCGACGCGCGAGTGCGGTCGCGTCTACCTGACCTACCTGCACCTCTACCTCGAGTTCTACTCGCAGCTCAGCCCGCGCGAGCGCACCGCGATCCACATGGTCGAGGTGGAGGAGAGCAGCTACCGCGAAGCCGCGCAGCGCCTGGGCATCAAGCTCGAGAACCTGAAGATGGTCATCTTCCGCGCGCGTCGGAAGATCCACCGCGCGATGCGCCGCGTGTTCGAGGGGCAGGCCCCGGACTGCCGCCCGGCGCGCGACCCGCAGCGCGAGCTGTCCAGCGCACGCGGACGTTCGGAGCGCGCCTTGGCGAGCGACGACGAGTCGCAGGACTCTGACGACGCCGACGGCATGGACAGCGAGACAGATGACGCGGTCGTCGAACGCAGCGACGACCGGAGGTCGGATACCGACTGGGACAGCAACCCCTCCGAGTCGGCGGACTAGCCGCAAGCGTTCCCTACGCGAGCAGCCCCAAGAGCGGACACAGCCCCCCGAGAACAACCACCCCACCAGAGCCCCACACAAGACTGCCGCGCGCTGGCCGTGATCGACCTGGCGCCCGGCGAGGACGACCCCGATGGCAACCGATTGGATTGGCGGAAACGCAGCCGACTTGTGCGAGCACTTCCAGCTCGACTTGTCGTGCTTGCTGGACGGCGAGCTCGACGAGCACGCCTCCGCTCGCGCCTTGGTGCACCTCGAAGCGTGCACGCCGTGTCGCGCCTTCTTCGACGACAGCCGGCGCTGCCTGCGCCTGCACCTCGACGTCGCAGACCCGCAGCGCCTCCTCGCGCACGTCACTGGCCTCACCGGCCAGGAGGTCGCCAACGGGGCGAGCGCGATCGAGCTCGTGCACAAGCTCTCGACGATCTTCTACCAGCTCGGCAAGGCCTACGTTCTGACCGGCCTCGACCCCGACTGGCTGCGCACGCGCGTGTTCGAGAAGGCCGTCGATGTCGAGCCCACGCAGACGCGGGGCCGCGGATTCGTCGACGGGGTGCTGCTCAAGCGGGAGGACTCCGAGGATGCGTCGGCTGACGCTTCGGACGCCGAGCGCCCGCGCTTCGGTCTGGACCGCGTCGACTGGCGCCACGCGCGCGCGATGCTCAACGGACGCCTGAAGGAGATCGCGTCGCCGGTCGAGAAGGGGCGCCGCCTGCTGGAAGAGGCCCTGGCCGCCGATCCGACCCACGAGGAAGCGCGCCTGTACATGGCGTTCCTGCACGCGCACGAAGGCAAGCGACTGCTGGCCGCGCGCGAGTACGGCGAGATCTTCGACACCGCGATGTCGCCGGCCAACCGCGGCCACGCCGCGGTGCAGCTCGGCAAGCTCTACGAGCAGGAAGGCGATCACCGCCGGGCGCTGACGTACTTCCGCTGGGTCTCCCTCAGCGGATTGGAGAGCGAAGAGCCGCGCTTCTACTTCGCTTTGTTCAACATCGGTCTGCAATACGCTTTGCTCGGCGATCAACGCCGCTCGCTGGGGTACTTCCGTCGCTTGCTCGACCGGCACCCCGACCAGCTCGAGGACATCGTGCGAGCCTTCTCCTCGTCGCCGCGCCTCCAGGCGGCCGTCGAGGGCACGCGCGGATTCGCCCAGGAACTCGTCGCGACCTGTCCCGAACTTTTCGGCGGCAGTCCGGCGGGCGCCGGCGACGCGTAGCGCGCGCCAATAACGACTGCGGCCATCCCTTCAGCACTCACCTCGCAACCCAAGCCTCCCAAGCGACCTTTCTCTCGACGAACCTGCCTGCGATCCGCCGCGCGCCGCGAGCGTCCCCCTCGAGCGCGCAACACCTGCGGACGACCGGCCCTTCTTGACCCTAGCCATGAGACATCCCTTCGAAGTCGCACAGCGTTCCGCCGCCCCTCGCGCCCCGCGAGTCGCGCCCGCCTGGATCGCCCTGAGCTTCGCGCTGCTCCTCTCTGCGCTCTTGTCCGTCACGGTGGCGCGCACCCTGTTCGCCGGCGGCACGGACGAGCTGATGCTCGGCGGCAGCGGCGGTGATTCGATCGGCAGCCTGCCGCTCAACGCACCCGCGGGCAGCTCGACCTCCGTCGGAGAACTGGGCGGCGCCGGCCCCGCCACCGCGATCGGACCCCAGCGGCCCTCGATGGTGCTCATCGGACGCGAGGCGGACCTCCTGGCCGTCTTGCTCGACGCGACGCCCGCGTCCATCGACGCCAACTACGACGTGCACGAGCTTCCGGACGGACGGCTGCGCCTCGAGTTCTACGGCCAGCTCTCGCTCCTGCTCGATCGCGAGCGGCTGATGAACACCCCGGTGACCGCGCAGATCCGCATCGGTTCGACCTTCCTGGGCGGCGTCGCCACCCTGAGCGTCGCCGGCGAGACGCGCTCGGTGCAGGCCCTGCCGCTCGGCTACCTGCCGCTGCCGCTGCAGCAGTTGTCGAGCTCCGGCGTGCTTCCGCTGGGCATGAGCTGGCGCGCACAGAGCCTGGCCGGGCTGACGCGCACGCTCGACGTGCACCAGGCGGGCAGCGTGATCCACGTCGTGCAGCACGACTGATCCGCGTATCGCCGAACGGCGCGCTGGCCGAGCACGGCCCGCGCACCGCTGAGACAACCTCGACGCCCTCGGGTCCGCAGCAGCGGGCGCGAGGGCGTCGAGCACTTTGAAGCCCTGGCGCTCACGCCGCCGGTCGATCGTCCGATAACCCGGCGAATGGACCCGCTCGCGATTCAAGGCGCGGCCAGCAGCGGTTGGACTCGCTCCAATCAGCAGACGCCGGCTGACCTGCAGGCCGCCCTCCAGCGCGGCCGCGTGTTCGCGGGCGACGTGCTGCAGACGATGAGCGGCGGAACGGTGCTGCTCGGCCTCGGTCCGCTGCGCGTCCCGGCGCGGGCGCAGACGCAGTTGCAGCCCGGCCGGCGCTATTGGTTCGAGGTCATCAGCTCCGGCTCGCCGCTGGAGTTGCGCGTCGCCGACGCGCCGGACGTGACGACGCCGGAGCTGCTGCGCGCGCT
Organism: uncultured Planctomycetia bacterium; assembly: GCA_938003765.1. GTDB lineage: Bacteria > Planctomycetota > UBA1135 > UBA1135 > WYBT01. The sequence continues at coordinate 4,954 of CALKYE010000261.1, read as the reverse complement.
GCGCACGCTGCTCGGCGCCGAGGCGCCGCTCGGGACCTTGCTCGAGAACCTCGCGCGACTGCTGGGCGAGTCGCCTGCGACCGCGCCGGAGTCCGGCGGTGGCGCGGCGAACGGAGCTCCGCCCGCCGAGTGGGAGCGCGCGCTCGGAGAGCACGCCTGGCGACCCGACGAGGGCGCGAGCGAGTTGCGTGCGAAGTTCGAGCGGTCGGGCCTGACCTTCGAAGGGCGGCTGGCCGAGGCGGCTCTCGCGGCGGCGCCTCCCGCGGAGGTCCAGCGCATCGGCGGCGAATTGCTCGGCGCGTTGGTCGCGCAGGCCCAGTCGGTGCTCGGCGAGGGCGCCGAGGGCGCGTCGCTGCTCCACAAACTGGCCCAGGCGCTCGCGCAGGTGTTGGGCGGAGCGGATCACGGCGGCGCGGGGCCTGCATCGGGCGAACTCGATCCATCGCGGCTGATACTGCGCGCGCTGGCGCAACTCGCGCCGAGCGAAGCTGCTGCGCTGCAGAGCGCGCTCGAGCGGCTCGACTGGCCCCGTTGGCCGACGTGGATGCGCCGACTGCTGCTCCGCACGCTCGCGCCCGACTCGGGGCCGCCCGGTCAGCGCTCGCCGGAGGTGGCCGACGCGTTGCAGTCGGACCTGAAGGCGCGTCTGCTCGCCGCGCGTGAACAGCTCGGCGAAGGAGCGCTGCGCAACGCCGTGGACCGCACGTTGAGCGGCATCGAAGCCGACCAGTTGCTGAACCTGGCGCGCGCGGAGGTCGACGAGAGCGCGCAGTGGAGCGTCCCGCTGCACGACGGCGAACGCTGGAGCACGCTGCACCTGGCTGTGGTGCGCGATGGATCGCGCGGCGCCGGCCAGAGCGAGTCCCGCGCGCGACGCATCGCTCTGGAGGTCGAGTTCTCGCGCACCGGCGCGGTGCACGTCGACTTGCTGCACGCGGAGCAGACGCTGAGCGCGCGAGTGTTGGCGCACGACCCCGCCGTCGTGGAGCAGCTCGCGCAGCACTCGCTCGAGCTCGAGCAGTTGCTCGCGGCCGGCGGCGCCGCGGCGCGGGTCTCGGTCGCGCGCGCGAGCGATGAGCGCGTGCTGCACAGCGATGCTCCCAGCCGCTCGTCGTACTTCGCCTCGCGGCACGTCATGGACATCGAGGGCTGACCCGAGTGGACAGCGCCTCGCACTCCTCGCCGGACGGGCGGCTCGAAGCCGTCGCGCTGCGCCACAACGCGGGCGAGACGCCGCGAGTCGTGGCGCAGGCGCGCGCGTGGATGGCGGAGCAGATGCTCGCGCTCGCGCAGCGGCACGGCGTCGCGGTGCGCCGCGATCGCGACCTGCTCACGCTCCTCTCGCGGTGCGAGGTCGGCGACGAGATCCCGCCCGAGCTCTACGCGGCCGTGGCGCAGGTGCTGGTGTGGCTGTATCGCTGCAACAGTCAGCTCGCCGCGGGAGCGGATCGCGCCGGGCCTGTGGACCCGTCGGCGGCCGCGTAGTCGTCCGCGTTGCGCGCGCACGCGTCATCGCTGGCGCGCCGCACGGCTCGAGAGCATGCTGGCGCGCTCGTCCCCCCGTTCCGCGCAATCTCGAGCCGCAGGCGCGGGCTCGATCGTCGCCGGTCCGACCCGTTTCCCACGCGCCGTACTTCGCGCGTGCACCAGACGCAGCCCTCCGCCGACCGCCGACCTCGGCTCGGACTCACGCTCGGCGACCCCGCCGGCATCGGCCCGCAGATCGCGCTCGCCGCCGCGCGCGATGCGAGCGTGCGCGAACTCGCGCGCCTCGTCGTGTTCGGTCCCGGCCGGCTGCGACCGGACTGGATCCCGCTCGAGTCCGCCGCCGCGGATTCCGAGTGCGTCTGGATCGACACCGGCGAGCTGGCGGACTACCGACTGGGCAGCGTGCAGCCTCAGTGCGGCAAGGCCGCGCTCGACGCGTTGCGCTGCGGCGTCGAATGGGCGCGCGCGCGCCGCATCGACGCTCTGGTGACGGCGCCTGTGTCGAAGGAAGCGCTGCACGCCGCTGGGGAAGCTGTCGAAGGCCAGACCGAGTTGCTCGCGCGCTGGGATGGAGCGGATGACTACGAGATGCTCGCCGTCGCAGGCCGCATGCGAGTGATGCTGCTGACGCGGCACATGCCGCTGCGGCGCGCGCTCGAGCTCGTCACCACCGAGCGCGTCGCTCAACGCCTCGAACTCCTCGATCGCTCGCTGCGCCAGTGGGGCTTCGCGCGGCCGCACCTCGCGCTCGCGGGACTCAATCCGCACGCCGGCGAGAACGGTCTGCTCGGCCGCGAGGAACTGGACGTGCTCGAGCCGGCGCTCCAACGCGTGCGAGCGCGCGGGATCGACGTGGTGGGCCCGCTCTCGCCCGACTCGGTGTTCATCGCCGCTTCACGTGGCGAGTTCGACGCCGTGCTCGCGCTCTACCACGATCAGGCCTTCATCCCGATCAAGCTCGCCGGCGCCTCGAACGGACTGACCGTGATCGCCGGGCTCTCGTTCCTGCGCGTGTCGCCCGCGCACGGAACCGCGTTCGACATCGCGGGAACCGACAAGGCCTCGCCGCACAACTTGATCGTGGCGCTGCGACAGGCGGCGGCCTGGTCTTCGGGCCGGCAGGTCGCGGTGGTGGAGTGAGCTGAGCGCTCGCTCGACGCGGCGGCGCGCTCCAAAAAGCACAGGAGGCGCCAGCCGCGTGGGCCGACGCCTCCTGCTGGGGGATGCGTGCGCGTCGCTGGGCGCGTCAGTGCGACGCCCCGGCATTCGCGCGCCGATCTCAATCCATGGGGTTCTTGCCGCCCCAGAACTCGATCGAGTTGAACACCACGATGTCGGCCAGGTAGGCGAAGCCGTAGACCGGGATGATGTTCAGCACCAGGAACACGGCCTCGTTGGCCCACTTGTTCTCGGTGACCTTCTGGTTCCAGTCGTTCAGCTTGTTGAAGGCCTTGTTGGGGCCCAGGCACGAGGCGCCCAGCAAGCCGGTGGAGAGCACCGCAGCCAGGAGGCCGTACTTCACGGTCTTCATGAGAGAGATTCCTTCTCGGGTTCGGAGAGACACCTAGATCTCGCACGCGCCCAGCGAGCGAGGGCTGGAAGGGTAGTGGGGCGCGGGGTCCGATAGAAGAGGGCCGCGTCCGTAGCGCATCGCGAATGGCGGCGCGCATACCCGCACCCTGACGTAAGATTTGGCGCGCCATGGCCAAGAAGAAGATCGTCCTCTACCAGCCCCAGCAGGTCGACACGTCCATCGGCCCGCCGTGCAGCGGCGACATGCTGCCGCTGGAGATGCTGGCCATTTCGGCCTTCCCGCTCGAGGACGGCTACGACGTCCAGATCATCGACGCGCACCTGTACGAGCCCGAGGAAGGTCACCGCCGACTGCTGGAGGCCTGCGAAGGCGCGTTCCTCTACGCGACGACCGGAATCCTGGGCTTCATGGTCACCGACGGCTTCCGCGCGTCGACCAAGGTCAAGCAGCGCTTCCCCAAGCTGCCGATGGTGATCGGCGGCTGGTTCGCGTCGGTCAAGCCCGAGTTGCAACTTCGTACCGGCCTGTACGACGCGGTGGTGCTCGGTCAGGGCGAGCTGACCTTCCGCGACCTGGTCAAGGCGATCGACGCCGGCGCGCCGCTCGAAGAAGTCGAAGGCCTCGCGCTCCTGCGCGACAACCAACTGGTCAAGACGCCCAAGCGCGCCGTCGTCGGTTGGGACAAGGTCGCGAACCTGCCCTGGCATCTGATCGACATCGCGCCGTACCGCGATCGGCAGCTCCAGGCGGGCAGCCACAAGCACATCCTGCGCATGCCGACGCCGCCGGCCATCGGATCGCGCAAGCCCTACTTCGGCATCACCTACTACTCGAGCTACGGCTGCCCCGAGCCGTGCACGTTCTGCTGCTCGCCGATCGTCACCGACCGGCGTTGGAAGGCGATGCCGGCCGAGCGCATGCTCGACGACCTCGCCGACCTGCAGCAGCGCTGGGGCTTCGACACCGTGCGCTTCCACGACGCCAACTTCGGCGTGATGCAGAAGCGCGCCGGCGAGTTCGCCAAGGGAATGCTCGAGCGCGGCCTGAAGTTCCACTGGAACGCGTTCATCGAGACGCACTCGATCCTCACCTACAAGCCCGACGTGCTCGACGCGCTCGCGGCCTCGGGCCTGTACGTCGCCGAGATCGGCGCCGAGGCGGGCACGAACGAGATGATGAAGAAGATCGGCAAGCCGATCAAAGACGACGACAACATCGCGGCCGCGGTCGAGATGGACAAGCGCGGCGTGTGCTCGTCGGTGACCTACATCATCGGCTACCCCGGTGAGAGCGCCGACTCGATGCTCGCGACGATCGACCAGTGCCGACGCCTCCACGTGGCCGCGCCGCTCGCGCGTCCGACCGTCTGGCCGTACCGGCCGATCCCCGGCACGGTGATGTGGGATCAAGCGATCGCGCTGGGCTATCAGCCGCCGCAGAAGATCGAAGAGTGGGGCTCGATCGGCGAGTACCACCTCGAGGAGACCTGGCCCGGCAAGATCCCGCCGCACGTCGCCGAGCGACGCAAGCTCTACCAGCACTACGTGACGCTCGCCTACGGGCTCGCGCGCGGCAAGGTGGGCTTCTGGGAGAAGCGCGCCGAGCAGCGGCTGCGCGAGAACAACTGGTCGCTCGGCGTGCTCGAAGCGCGCGTGTTCGACGTCTACAACCGCGTCGAGAGCAAGCTCGTGCGCCGCAAGGAGCTCTCGCGCTCCTTCATCGACCCGGGCCATCGCACGGGGACCGCGGGCAACAAGTACTCGAAGTCTTCGAAGGCGATGACCGACACGACCGCGGGCTGAGCCGCGGCTCGTTGCGGAGCGCCGCGGAGTCGCTCGCGCTCGCGGGTGGGCTCGGGGCTCTCCGCACCGTCGGATCGAGCTCGACGAAACCATGCGTGTCCAGCACCTCCCGTTCGACGCGTCTCTCGCT
>CALKYE010000260.1 GCA_938003765.1 uncultured Planctomycetia bacterium | reverse complement strand
CGGGATCGACCTGGCCGTCGCACGGGATCATCCCGATCCACGGCGCGCGGCACGAGGCGAAGGCCTGCAGGATCCCGTTGCCGTAGCCCTCGTTCACCTCGACCTTGTGCACGACGATCGGCAGCCCCTTGTTCTGGAGCGCGCGCAGGATCTCGCCCGTGCGGTCCTTCGAGCCGTTGTCGCAGGCCACCAGTTCGAGCTTCACGCCGGCCCTGGCGAAGGCCTCGCAGAAGGGCGGGATCGTGAATGGGATCGACTCCTGCTCGTTGTAGCAGGGCATCACGAACGACAGTTCGGGCTCGTCGACGTTCACTCTTCTTCGCGCGGCGGCGTCAGGGGCGTGCGAGCGCTGCGCCTTCGCGCACGAGCGCGCGCCGCAGATCCCGCGCGAACATCGTACGCGTGAACTTGCCCAGGCCGGAAGCGTGCTCGCCGAAGGCCTCGACCTTCGCGAGGATCAGCGCGCGCGTCGCGTCGGACGTCTCGGCCACCAGCTCGCGCGGCGCGCCGAAGGCGAACTCCGCCAGCGGCCGGGTGTAGCCCGCGCTGGCCCAGGCCTCGACGTCGTACAGCGAAGTCCACTGCGTGCGCTGCGCCGCGGTCTGCGCGAACGGCACGTGCAGCGCCAGGTTGCGGACGTGGTCGATGACCGCGCCGAGTTCAGCGGCGTCGTGCCCACCGTTCTTCTCGTCGAGCGCGCTGGCGATGCTCGCGTGGAGGAACTCGAGCGACTCGCGCGTCGTGTAGAAGCGCCCGAGCATCGAGTACTTCGAGAGCAGGTTGCCGCCGAGCGTTCCGTCGACGAGCTGCGCGTAGTGCGCGCGCGCCCATTCGAGACACGCCTCGCGCGAGAGGAAGATCTCTTCCTGACTCTCCTTCACGAACTCGTCGATGACGCGCTTGAACGCGGCGGGAGCGCGCTCGAGCAGCGTCTGCATGTGGCGGACGAGCACATACGGCTTCACGCCGCCCTGCAGCGCGTACTGGAACGGCTCGTCGTAGTTGCCTTCGTAGTGGAAGATCGTGAGCAGCAGGTGGAAGACGCGCGTCTCGAGGTAGTCGGCGAAGCTGAAGTCCGGCGTCGCGACGACCATCTCCTCCACTTCGATGACGGACGAGCCCGTGTAGTCGCCGATGTTGCGCGCCACGACGCGGAAGCGCGTGTCGAAGCCGAACTTCGCGCGCTCCTCGGGATTGGCCAGCTCCGCGCCGTGCAGGAGCATCAGTTGGTGCGCTGAGATGCGCTTGGCGCCGGCGTCGAGCAGCTTCTCGACGGCGTCGAGGAAGCTCTGCTTGGTCTCGCCCGGCAGGCACAGGATCAGCTCGCCGTAGCTCTGCATGCCCGTGCTCTCGAGCTCGCGCTGGATCTCGCGGTAGGTCTCGAGCTTGATGTTGTCGCGCTTGATGTTCTTGAGCACGACCGGATTCATCGACTGCACCGCGGCGGTCATCGGCAGCGCGCCGCGCACCTTGCGCATGACCTTGATGATGCGCTCGCCCTTGTTCTTGCCAGTCGTGGTGCGGATGTAGCGCGGCCAGCCGAACTTGTCCTGCAGCCAGCCGATGTAGTCCGCGAGCTCCTCGTCGCGCTCGTACATGCCGAAGTTGTCGTCGGCGAAGCACAGCGTGACCTGCGGTTTGATGCGCTGCGCGAGGTAGTCGAGGTCGGCTTTGACGTTCGCGATCGAGTGCGCGAACACACGGTTGTTCGAGCGCACGCCGCTGTTGCAGAAGGCGCAGGTGAACGGGCACCCGCGCGAGATCTGCATCATCGGGAAGTAGCCGGTGGGGATGAACGGATCCATCAGGCCCGCGAGGTAGGGACTGGGGATCTCGTCGAGGTCCTTGATGCGCTCGACTTCGCCGCCGCGCACGAACGCGCCCGAACGCGGGTCGAGCCAATCGACGCCCGGCGTGCGCTCCTCGCGCAGGGCCTCGACGCGCCGTCCGGCGGCGATGAAGCGCTCGAGCAGGTTGACGAACGCGCGCTCGCCCTCGTACGTCGGTCCGTCCACGTACGCGTCGACCATCGGCAGCGCGCGCAGGAAGCTCTCGCGCACCTCGTCGACGAGCGGGTAGTTCGGCCCGCCCATCGCCACCAGAGTTCGCGGCGAGCGCGACTTCACGTACTGCGCGAAGTGGTAGCTGAGCTCCTCGTTCCACGCGTAGTTCGAGAGCCCGAGGACGTCCGGCGCCTGCGCGTCGAGCGCGCGCTTCAAGTCCTGCGGCTCGCGATACAGCGAGATCTCGAGCCGCTCGTGCGGCCGGTGTGCGGCGAAGTGCGCCTGCGCGAACGTCGCCAGGTTGGCGATGCCGAGCGGATACACATCCGAACTCTTGGTGAGCAGGTTGTGGCCGAGGTCGGCCAAGTAGATGCGCATGGAGTCGGACGGCGGGAGCGGCCTGGGGGAGCCTTGGGGGATTCGGACGGCGGGGAGCGAGGTCCTCCCGTTCTTTATGGTTCGGGCAAACCCTGCCGCGCGCTAGAGCTTTGCGTCCTTCGAATGCCCTTTTCGGCGCCGAAGGCTGCCGAACCTGCACCCGCCGGAGCGGTTCGGACTGGTTCGCCGCTTCGCCGGGCGCGGGAGCACCCGTCAGAGCGACCCGCGCGTCTACCGGCCCCCGCTCGGACGATGCCGCTGTACGAGTTCACGGGTCGGTAGCTCCGCGAGATCCCACCGACGACGTTCGCCCTGGCGCAAATCCGCGAGCGCGACGATCTGCAGCGCTTGCTGCGGACGCGCGTCGAGGCGGTCGCCCCCGATTGCATGGTCTTCGCCGAGGAGTTCTCCGAGTGGAGCGACAGCCGGCTGCGGATCGAACTGCTGTGCCTCGACCGCGACGCACGGCTGGTGGTGGTCGAGCT
>CALKYE010000259.1 GCA_938003765.1 uncultured Planctomycetia bacterium | reverse complement strand
GAAGACCGCCGCCGCGAAAGCGCCCGGCGCGACGGCCGCCAAGCCCGCGCGCGGGCGTCGCTACTGGCTGGTGAAGTCCGAGCCGGAGGAGTTCTCCTTCGAGGCGCTGCTCGCCGCCCCCGGCCGCACGACGGCGTGGGACGGCGTGCGCAACTACCAGGCGCGCAACACGCTGCGCGACGAGATGGCGGTGGGGGACGAGGTCCTCTACTACCACTCGAACGCCTCGCCGCCCGGTGTGGTCGGCATCGCGCGCGTGGCGTCGAAGAGCTACCCCGATGCGACGCAGTTCGAGCGCGGCCACGCGCACGAGGATCCCGGCAGCGATCCGGCTGCCCCGCGTTGGTGGTTGGTGGACGTCCAGGCGGTGCGCGCGTTGCCGCGCCTCGTCTCGCTCGACGAGTTGAAGGCCAACCCGGCGCTCGCGGGCATGGTGCTGCTGCAGCGCGGCAGCCGACTGAGCGTGCAACCCGTCAGCGCGGAGCACTGGCGCGAGGTGCTCCGGATGGCCGAGGGCCCCGCGCGGGCCTGAAATCGGGCCTGAAATCGGGCTTTGCGGAGCTCTTTTTGGCCGCCTCGCTCGGGTTTGCCCGCGCGGCCGCTTCCCGGACCCGGTTCGTCGTCCTAAGTTCCGCCTTCCTCGACGTTTAGGGCTCAGCGCCCGGTCCGCTCCGGGGCCCGCGCCCCGCCCGGAGGGGGCGCGCAGGGCCCGCGAAAGGGGTTTGCACTACCCCGGTTGGCCTTGCCTAGACTGTCGAGCCCGCCGCGAACGGCCCGCGGGCGCGCTGAGGCGCGCTGGCTGGGTCCGCGGTGGCCCCTAGCAGCCCAACTTTCGAATCGACCCCGCTCCAGCGGCCCTCCCGGGCCCTTTGGAACCCTCGAAGGAATCGCAATGACCCAGAACTACCAGAAGCTGTGGCAGACGATGGAAGCAGCCCGCGAAGACGTGGAGAAGGCCATGGCCGGCAACAAGGCCGCCTGCGCCCGCGTCCGCAAGGCCATGCAGGACGTGAAGAACATCGCCCAGGACGTCCGCAAGGAGATGCTCGAGCTGCGCGACGCCGGCGGAACTCCGCCGCCCGCCAAGTAGTCCGCGCCACGCGACGGAAGCACTGCGACCGCCTGTCCCACGCTGAGTGGGGCGGGCGGTCGCTCGCTTTGGGCCGCGGGTCGCGCCGGTGACGCGCGCGCATCCGCCTCGCCGTGCGTCTCAGGGGCGCAGCACGGTCAGCGGCGCCGCGTCGCTGGGGACGCAACCCGCTTCCAGAGCGCGCCGCGAGAGCTCGCGGAGCGCGTGTTCGCCGCGCTCGCTCATCCGCTCGGTCTCGGCGGTGACGTACAGCTCCACGTGTTGAAGCAGCACCGCGTCGGAATGCTCCTGCGCATGCCGCCGCATGGTGGCGAGCGCGCCGTTCGGCTCGGAGCGGGCCAGCGCGAGCGAACTCTCGATGGCGCGGATCAGGCGCGTCGCGCGTTCGCGTCCGAGCGATCGGCGGACCGCGATGCCGCCCAGGGGCAGCGCCGCGCCGGTTCGTCGCTCCCAGCGTTCGCCGAGGTCCTCGTGCAGCACGAGGCCGTGCTGGGCGTAGGTGAAGCGTCCCTCGTGGATGCACACGCCGAGGCGGGCGTCGCCGCGCGCCAGGGCCGGCATGATCTGCGAGAACACGACCTGCTGCGCCGCGGGGCCGCGCGGGTGGAACATGCGCCACAGCAGGTTCGCGGTCGTGAACTCGCCCGGCGCGAGCACGACGTCGGCGGCGTCCGCGCGCGGGCTGGCGAGGACGACGGGGCCGACGCCTTCGCCCAGCGCCGCGCCGACCGGCAGCACCCACACGTCGTGGGCGAGGTCCAGCAGCGCTGCGAAGCTGACCTTGGCGGCGTCGAGCGTCCCGCTGCGGAACAGCTCGTTGAGCGTCTGCACGTCGTGCAGTTCGAGCGCGAGGTTGAGCTCCGCGTCGTTCGTCGCGCCGCTCAGCAGCCCGTGGAACGCGAACGTGTCGTTCGGGCAGGTGGAGATGCCCAGGCGCAGCGGCTCGGCGGCCGCAGAGGGCTCGCTCACGGCCTCGGCGCGCCTTCGCCCCAGCTCGCGGGCGCTTCGAGGACCTCCAGCGCGAGTTCGCGGGCCGCGCTGAGCGCGCCCGGGATGCGCCAGTGTTCCGGCCGGCGGTCGCCGACCTCGTTCGACACGCCGCGCACGATGCGCAGCGGCACGCCGGCGAGCGCGCACGCGAGCGCCACCGCGAAGCCCTCCATGTCCTCGGCGACGGCGTCGGGCATGCGCGAACGCCGCTGCTCCGCCTGCGCGTGGTCGGCGGACGCGGCGCAAGTCGTCAGCAGCAGACGCGCTGGACCGCTGCCGCGCGGCGCGGAGAGCGGCAGCCGGTCGAAGATCGCGGACCGGCCGTCGGCGCCGGGCCACTGCGGGAAGCCCAGGCGCGGCGGCGGGATGAGCGCGGCGCCCTCGCCGACGCCGACGCCCTCGACCGCGACCTCGTCGAACTCCAGCGCGCTCGCGACGGCGTGCTGCGCGGAGTCGTAGGCGCCGCAGATGCCGATCAGCAGCACGCGAGCCGGCCGACTCTGGGCGAGGATCTGCGCGCTGCGCGCGGCCGCCGCGATCGGGCCGAAGCCGCACAGCTCGACGCGCCCCGCCGCAGCCGGAAAGCCGCCCAGGTCGAGCAGGCGTCGTCGCTCGAGTTCGGTCGGCACGAGGATCAGCGTGTCCGCGTGCGCGTCGGGGGAGTGCTTCGCTGTCGTCATCGCTCGTGTTCGATCCTGGCGCTCGCTCGCTCACTGTAGCGAGCGAGCGCCGCGGGTAGGCTCGCGCGCGATGGAGCCCGGCGTCGAGCGCGCGCGCGAAGGACGGTTCGCCCGATTGGCGGCCGCGATCGGGCTTCCGCGCGCCGAGTTGCGCGCGTGGGCGCTGTACGACTGGGCCAACTCGGCCTTCTTCACCACCGTCGTCGCCGCGGTGTTCCCCGTGTTCTACCGCGCGGTGGCGGCGAAGGGCCGGAGCGACGTCATCTCGACCTACGCCGACGCGACGAGCTACAGCATGCTCGCGGTGGCGCTCGTCGGTCCGCTGCTCGGCGCGCTGGCTGACGTATCGGGCCGCAAGAAGCAGTTCCTCGCGGCGTTCGTCGCGCTCGGAGTCAGCGCGACCGCGGGCATGTTCTTCCTCGGCGAGGGCGACTGGGTCGCGGCCTGTTGGCTGTTCGCGCTCGGCAACGTCGGCGTGGCGGGCTCGTTCGTGTTCTACGACGCGCTGCTTCCGTCGATCGCGCGCGAGGAGGAGTTCGACCGCGTGTCGAGCGCCGCGTTCGGCCTGGGGTACGTCGGCGGCGGAGTGCTGCTCGCGCTCAACGTGGCGTGGATCCTCGATCCCGCGCTGTTCGGGCTGCCGCACGGCGAGAACCTGAGCAGCGCGGAGAGGACGCTGCCCACGCGGCTCGCGTTCCTGTCGGTCGCGCTGTGGTGGCTGCTGTTCTCGATCCCGTTGTTTCGACGCGTGCGGGAGCCCGAAGTCGCGAGCGGCGGGGCCGTGCGTGGCGGCGCGGCGGTGCTCGCGGCGTTGGCGCGGCTCGCGTCGACCTTGCGCGAGCTGCGCCGCTGGCGCCAGGCGTTCGTGTTCCTGATCGCGATGCTGATCTACGGCGACGGCATCGTGACGATCATCCGCATGGCGGTCGTGTTCGGCGGTGAGCTGAACATCGACGACGGCGATCTGATCCTCGCCATCCTGCTCGTGCAGTTCGTCGGCGCGCCGTGCGCGCTGCTCTTCGGGCGACTCGCCGCCCGCATCGGCGCCAAGCGCGCGATCCTGTGCGGGCTGGTCGGGTACGTGGGCGTGTCGCTCATCGCCTATCGCATGGAGAGCTCGGCCGACTTCTTCGCGCTCGCGCTGGGCGTGGGCGCGGTGCAGGGCGGCTGCCAGGCGTTGTCGCGCTCGCTGTTCACGAGCATGGTCCCGGCGGACAAGGCGGGGGAGTTCTTCGGGCTCTACGGCGTGCTCGACCGCTTCGCGTCGATCCTCGGACCGCTGGCGTTCGCGGCGGTCGTCGAGTGGACCGGCCGCACGCGCGACGGCGCGCTGGCGATCGCGGCGTTCTTCGTCGTCGGCGCGTTGCTGCTGACGTGCGTCGACGTCGAAGCCGGTCGTCGCGCAGCGCGTGGCGAGGAATGAGCGCGCCGCGCGTCGGCTCGGAAATTCGCAGATTGCGTCGACCGCGCTCCGAGGTCGCGACATGCACGAGCCCGATGCGCGCGGCTGCGAGTTCGCATTTTCGCGTCGCATCCAGACGCGCCGCCGGAACGGGAAGTAGTCTCGAAACTCAATCCGGTGGGGCGCGACTGGGCGGTCATTGGCCCCCCTGGTCACGGCGTGCGCGCCGCGACGCATTCGGCAAGGAAACCGACAACATGAACCCGACAGCAAAGCTCTTCTCGATCGCACTGGGAGCGATGTGTTTGGCAGGCGCGGCGCCGGCGCAGCTCTCCATGTACGACAACACGGC
>CALKYE010000258.1 GCA_938003765.1 uncultured Planctomycetia bacterium | reverse complement strand
ACCCAATCGCCGACCGCTGGACTGCACGTGCGCTCCGACTCAGGGTTGCTGGTCACCGGAGATTCGGGAAACGGCGCTCTCCCGTTCGAAGGCATTGGCACGCGATTGATGTGGCACGCGGGCAAGGGCGCCCTGCGCGCCGGCGTAGACGCCAACGGATTGGAATGGACCGAGGCGAACATCGGGGACTACAGCGCGGTGCTCGTGCAGGGCATTGCGCGTGGACGAGCTTCGTTCGCCACGCGCGGATACGCGAACGGCGATCACTCGATAGCGATCGGAGGATTCGCGGTCGCGCAGGGCGAATCCGCCGTCGCGATCTCCGGCGGCGAAGCGAGCGGCATCGCGAGCACGGCCATCGGGTCTGGGGCAGAATCCAATGGGGAGTTTTCGTCTGCTCTCGGCGCTGGCGCGCGCGCGGGCGCCTATCTTTCGACGGCCGTCGGCGCCTACGGTCTCGGCGGAGGCGACCCCCTCAACTGGATCGACACCGACCCTGTCTTCGTGGTCGGCAATGGTCAGAGTCAGTTCGCCCGCTCGGATGCGCTCACTGTGCTCAAGAACGGAAGGGTTGGCATCGGAACGACGACTCCCTCCTACCGACTCTACGTGCAGGACACGGCGCCCTCCGCGCTCGGGATCGCCAGCCTCGCGGACAGCATCGGCCTGCAGGCGACGTCGAACGCATCGAGTGGCTTCGGTATTGGGGTCTGGGGCATCACGAACTCCGGCTCGGGCCACGCTGGCTTCTTCACGGGCCCGGCGGGCAGCTCGAACTACTTCGAGCGCAAGGTCGGAATCGGAACCAGCTCGCCTGCGCTCCAACTCCACGTCGAGGGCGGGAGCGACGTCACTCCGACCGGCGGCGGCTTCGCGCAGTTCGGCGCTTCGACGGGTCAGAACATCGCGATCGACGGCAACGAGATCATGGCGCGGAACAACGGCGTCGTGTCGAGCTTGTCGCTGAACGCAGAAGGAGGCGTCGTGCGAGTCGGACGCACCGGACAGGGACAGATCTCGATGGAGGACGACTCGTTCGCGAGCGATCGGGACCTGTTCATCAACGTTGCGCGGAACCTGTCCATCAACTCGATGAACACGCTCGCCATCGCTTCGGCTGCGGATCTGGCGATCGGTTCGTCGGGCGACGTCTCGATCAGCTCAGCTACGAACAACGTGTTCATCTCCTCGAACGTTGGCGTCCAGGGCGCCGCCGATATCACGCACGCGCTGCACGTCTATGGGTCAGCCGCCAAGCCAGGCGGCGGAAGCTGGTCGGTAGCGTCCGACGCGCGGCTCAAGAAGAACGTCAACGACTTGGACGGCGCGCTCGAGCGTCTGCTCGCGCTGCGTGGCGTCACCTACGAGTACATCGACCCCGCTTCGATCGGCGAGCCCGAAGGCGAGCGCATCGGCTTCATCGCGCAGGAGGTCGAGCGGGTGCTTCCCGACTGGGTCGGCGAGCGCGAGAACGGCTTGAAGTACGTCTCCATCCGCGGGTTCGAGGCGCTCGCGGTCGAAGCGCTGCGCGAGCTCAACGACGACAAGGACCGCCAGATTGCGGAATTGCGCGCCGAGCTGGCGGAGCTGCGGGCGCTGCTCGGGGAGCTGCGCGAGCGGGTCGCGCCGGCCGAACGGCGCTGAGCCGCCGCCCATCGGACCGCTCGCTTGCGACGCTGCGTTCCGAGATCGCGTCGGGCCAACCCCACGATTCGGCGAGCCCGTCCGCCCGCCGGTTGCGTCTGAGTCGCCGAGCGCGCTCAAGGCATAGGGCTGCGAAGCGCTCGGAGGTCCCCCATGTCGGCTCGACGGTTCGGCGCTGCGGCGCTGTGGTGTCTGGTTCCAGTGTCCCTGGCGGCCGCGCAGCAGCCATCGCTCCTGCACCTGGGCGACATCGATGCCGACGGGCTCGACGACGCGCTGGTGATCGGCCCGGCGGGCGAGGTGCGCCTGCTCGCCAACCGGGGGGAGGGGCGCTTCGAGGACGTGACCACCACGAGCGGCCTGGAGCGGGTCGACTTCGCAAGTTGCGCGTTGTTCGCCGACTTCGACGGCGATGGACACGTCGACTTGTTCGTCGGCTCCAGCGAGCAGCGCTTGTGGCGCAACGACGGCAAAGGCGTGTTCACGGCGACGCCGAGCGGCGTCGAGCACGACCTCGTCGATCTCGAGGCGCGCGCGCTCGACCACGATCACGACGGGCGGCTCGATCTCGTGCTGCACACCGAGGCGGGCGACCTGCTCTACCGCAACACACCGACGGGCCACTTCGAGCGCGTCGAGTTGCCCGAAGCGAATCACCCGGCGACCTCGCTCTCGCTCGACTCTGACGACGGCGCGGAAGACGATGCGGCGAATTCCGCCGCGACCGTGTCTGCCGCACGCAAGCGATACCGCCGCTGGCTGCGGCTGCGCGCGAGCCAGGCTGCGTCAAACGCTGCCGGCGCGTCGAACACTTCCAACCTGGCGAGCAATCCGAACCTCAGCGCGACGAGCACCGGGCCGCAGGGGCTCGCCGGGGCGCCGACGATGATCTGCGCCGGCACGATCGTCGATCAGGCCACAGGCTCGTGCGTTCAGGCGTCGTCGGTCGGCGTGCTCGGCGAACTCTATCCCCTCTCGACCACCTTCTTCGTCGACAGCGCCAACCAGCGCGTGGGGATCGGCACCGCCTTTCCGCAGTACAAGCTGCACGTCGCCGGCCAGATCGTCTCGGGGTCGAACTCCATCGCGTCGGGCCTACGCTCAGCCGTTGGCGGCGGGGGCGGAAACAGCGCGACAGCCAACTACGCGACCGTGGGCGGCGGATACAACAACGAGGCGACCGCCTACAGCTCCGTGGTCTGCGGTGGCGGCGACCTTGGCTCTTATGGCAACCGCGCGAATGGACCGCATTCCGCGATCGTTGGAGGTGGCAATCAGCACGCGGCGGGCGCCTCCTCCTTCATCGGCGGCGGCGACAGCAACTTGGCGTACGGCTTCGCAACCACGATCTGCGGGGGGTGGCTGAACGAGGCTTCTGGGTCCTACGCGACGATCGCCGGCGGGAACGACAACAATTGCTCAGGCGCCTACTCCTTCGCCGTCGGTGAGGGAATCGACGCCGAGTCGCGGAGCGTGTCAGCTTTGGGGCGCTACAACCTCGGTGGAGGCAACGCCACGACGTGGGTCGCAACGGATCCGTTGTTCGAAATCGGCAACGGAACCAGCGACATCGCACGCTCGAACGCGCTCACGGTGCTCAAGAACGGCAACGTGGGAATCGGCGTTACTGCGCCCGCCTATCGATTGGACGTCGACTCCCCCGCGGCGAACTCGCTCGGCATTCGCAGCAGGGCGGACACCACGGGGCTTCAATCGTTCGCTGAGGCATCTAGCGGCGTCACCTACGGCGTCTGGGGCGGCACTTCGTCGCCGAGCGGATTCGCGGGCTATTTCACGGGTCCGTCGGGCAGCGCGAACTACTTCCAACGCAAGGTGGGGATCGGCGCGAGCGCCCCTGCGGTGCAACTCCACATCGAGGGCGGCAGCGACACCGCGCCCACCGGAGGCGGCTACGCGCAGTTCGGACCGTCGAGCGGCCAGAACGTCAGCATCGACTCGAACGAGATCATGGCCCGCAACAATGGCGTGACGGCTGGCCTCTCGATCAACGCCGACGGCGGCAACCTCTACTTCAGTCAGAACGGCGTCGGCCGTATGGGAATCCTCACCGACTCGCCGGCCTTCGATCTGCACGTGAACGGCACGGCTGGCAAACCCGGCGGCGGAAGCTGGTCGGTAGCGTCCGACGCGCGGCTCAAGAAGAACGTGAACGACTTGGACGGCGCGCTCGAGCGTCTGCTCGCGCTGCGTGGCGTCACCTACGAGTACATCGACCCCGCTTCGATCGGCGAACGCGAAGGCGAGCGCATCGGATTCATCGCGCAAGAAGTCGAACGGGTCTTCCCCGACTGGGTCGGCGAGAAGGACGATGGAACCAAGTACGTGTCCGTCAGCGGGTTCGAGGCGCTCACCGTCGAGGCCCTGCGGGAGTTGGGCGCCGAGAAGGAACGACAGCTCGCAGCGTTGCACGCAGAGAACGCGTCGCGCGCCGCGCAGGCCGCTGAGCAGTCCGAGGAGATCGCCAGCCTGAGAGCGCAGTTGCAGCAGGTGCGCAGTGAGTTCGATGAACTTCGCGCTCAGGTGCGCGCCCTGACGTCCAAGTAGCTCGCGACGGATCCTGATCAGCACGCAGCTCCGGCTCCGCGGTCCGTCGGCCGCGGAGCCGGAGTCGTTCGACGAGCCGGGGAAGAGCGAACGTGAGCCCGTCCGCGGCCCGTCTGCGTCTGAGTCGCCGAGCACGCTTCGAGGCATGGGGCCGCGAAGCGCGCGAAGGTCCCCCATGCTCACTCGTTCGATCGGCGCTGCGGCGCTGTGGTGT
>CALKYE010000257.1 GCA_938003765.1 uncultured Planctomycetia bacterium | reverse complement strand
GCCGTCTCCGAGCTGCCCCAAGCGGGGCGAGGAGATGGCGATGAAACGAGTACGACGGCTTCGGCGCGCGGCCGGTGGTCGTTCCGCGATAGGGCGCATCGAGCAACCGCTACTGCTTTGCGCGCAGGCGCGCGCTGCCGGCGGAGTTCGAGCGCGTCGTTGACGACTCTGCCCGCCTTTTGCGCCCACAGGGGTGTAAGCGCGGCGAGTCGATGCAACTGGCGGCGGGCGCGCGCAAGGCGAGGCGGTGCTCGATCCCACGTCGGTTCGCGGCGACTTGTGTCGGGGCGGCGGGCGCGCGCGCGAGCGGACGGCGAGCGAGTAACGGCCGCCAGTTCCTTCGTCGCGGTTGGGTTCTCCAGTTCGCGGTCGGACTCGCCCGCGCGGGTCGGG
The DNA here is from genome assembly GCA_938003765.1 of uncultured Planctomycetia bacterium. Lineage (GTDB taxonomy): Bacteria > Planctomycetota > UBA1135 > UBA1135 > WYBT01. The sequence continues at coordinate 14,025 of CALKYE010000257.1, read as the reverse complement.
CGACCGCGGGCGCTCGCCCGGCGCCGCGCTGCGTGTAGGCCCTATTGCTTACCGCGCTCAGCAAGCGTTGGCGCCCCCCTTCATCCCGGTCCGAATCGACCTCGCCTGGGCGCCCAGCCAGATTGTCGGGAGCCTCGAGCCTGTCTCGAGGCGCAACCGCAAGGAGATCAACATGAAGCCTAAGGCTGCCCTGCATTGGCGGACTGTGGCGATGCTCGTCGCCGCTTCCGCTCCGGGTCATGGACAATGGGGTTGGACGACACTGGTGAGCCGCTCGGAGACCGGCGGCGGCGCGAACGGACCGAGCGCCCAGAGCGCGCCGTCCTTCGACGGGCGCTTCGTCGCGTACTCGAGCAGCGCGAGCGATCTGGTCGGCGGCGACTTCAACGGTGTCCAGGACGTCTTCGTGCGCGACACGTGGGCCGCGTTCAATCGGCGGGTGAGCGTCAGCTCGTCGGGCGAGGAAGCGAACGGCCCCAGCGGCATGGACAAGTGCGCGATCTCGGGCGACGGGCGCTTCGTGGTGTTCAGCAGCGCTGCCAGCAACCTCGTCCCCGGCGACACCAACGGAGTCACCGACGTGTTCGTGCACGACCTGCTCGACTCCACGACCCGGCGCGTCAGTGTCGGACCGGGCGGACTGCAACTTCTCGGCGCGAGCGACGACGCGACGATCTCCGTCGACGGCCGTTACGTCGCGTTCGACAGTCTCGACTCCAACCTCTGGCCGATGGACAACAACGCCAAGTCCGACGTGTTCGTGGTCGAGCTGAACTCGGGAGCGTTGGTCTGCGCCAGCGTCAACAGCGCGGGCGCGCCGTCCAGCGGCGAGAGCACGCGGGCGGCGCTGTCCGACGACGGCCGCTGGGTGGCGTTCTCCAGCAGCGGCGTGGACCTCGTCAGCGGCGACACCAACGCGACGTGGGACACCTTCGTCCGCGACCTCGCCAGCGGCCAGACGTGGCGCGTCAGCGTGGACTCCGCCGGCGCCCAGGGCAACGGTCCGAGCAACTCCGTGCGCGTCGCGATCTCGGGTGACGGGCGCTGGGTCACGTTCCTCTCACTGGCCACCAACCTGGTGGGCGCCGACACCAACGGCTTCCAGGATGCGTTCGTGCACGACCTTCAGAGCGGCGTGACGGAACGCGTCAGCACCGACTCGTCGGGACAGCAGAGCAACGACGCCAGCGCCGGCTGCTCGATGTCCTCGGACGGGCGCTACATCACGTTCGGCAGCTACGCTTCGAATCTGGTCGACGGGGACACCAACGGCGCCACGGACGTGTTCGTGAAGGACCGCTGGAACGGCCGCACCGCGCGCGTCAGCCTCGACGACGCCGAGCAGCAGGGTGACGGCGCGAGTTCGAATGCGCGGATCTCCGGCGACGGTCGCGTCGTGGTGTTCCAGAGCGTCGCCACGAACCTGGTCCCGGGCGACGAGAACGGATTCAGCGATGTGTTCCAGCGCGACTGGCAGTTCCACTGCGACTCCAACGTCGCCGTCTACTGCATCGCCATGGTGAACTCGATCGGTCAGACGGCGCTGATCGGTTCGGAGGGCTCCACCAGCATGACCGCGAACGACTTCGCGCTCACGGTCAGCGGCTGCCCGCCGCAGCGCAACGGCATCTTCTTCTTCGGCTGCTACGAGACGCTCGTCCCGTTCGGCGAAGGCATGCTGTGCGTGACCGGTCAACAGCGCCGCTTGCCGATGGTGCACCTCGACGCGGCCGGCGCAGGCCGTTTCGCGCTCGACTTCAGCGACCCGCTCTCGCCGCTGTCGGTCATCACTCCGCAGGCGTACTGGAACTTCCAGTTCTGGTATCGCGACCCGCAGCCCGTGGGCCACGGGTTCAACCTGTCGAACGCGCTGCGCGTGCAGTTCTGCCCGTAGCTCAGAGCCCGGCAGGCCGAGTCAAGCGCCGCGAAGGCGAGCGCTGAGATCTGCTCCGAGCCCATGCGCGACGCGCTCGCTCGCGTCGCGGCAATCACGATCGGCGCCGGGTTCAACTCGGCGCCAATCTCCGTCCGTACAGCGCGGGTCCCGCTGGTCTTCTCTCACAGACTCGGTCCACGTGGATGCGTCGGCCTCTCACAGTGACGGAGAGTGACCCGCCCTCAGCAGCGATACCGGCGCCGATGCTGGTCGACTTTCTGTTCCCGCAGGGAGCAGGGGCCGCCGCCTCCGCGCTCCGGAGGCCCCGGCTGAGAGCTGATGCGAAGCGCCCATCGACACAGGAGCGCGTATCGCTGCCTGGGACAGATCACTTGTGCTTGCAGCACCACGAAATCTGGCGGCGCTGCGAGCATGGAACGCAAGGCGCGAACAGAAGGATCGAATCCGGGCAGAGACTCTCCATCACGCGCTGGACGTCAACCGCCCCCGACGGAGTGCGTGCGCCGGGAGTTCCTGTCGCCGCCCCCGCCGGCCCTGAGGGTCGGGTAGGCTCGTGCCAGGTCGCGACCCCGCGCTCGCGCTTGCTCCACATCCATTCGCGTCGGGGCTTCAGTCGACCTGTAGGAGCTTGCGGTTCACATGCACAACTCTCGACAACTCGACGCGCGCCGTTTGCTGCAGGTCTCGCTGGCTGTCGCGGCGCTGAGCGCCACACTCGTCGCCCAGGACGAGTGGCGTCCGCAGGTCCCGAAGACGTGGGAGGCCCAGGACCTCGCGACATTCGAGTTGCCGAACGCGGTGACGGGCAAGCCGCCGCGCCACGTCGACGCCGAGTTCTACTACAGCATCCCCGCGACGGTGATCTACCGCACATACCCGGTGTATCACCCCGATCGACAGCCGGAGGGCTACCTCGACGAGCTGCTGAAGCGCGAACCGGAGGTCATGTTCGACGCTGCGAAGCTTGCCACGAAGGCGGATTGGATCGCGGCCGGTGCGCTCGTGTTCGAGTGGCCGATCAACCTCGCGCCGCGCAGACCGGACGGAAGCGAGCGGTTTCGCGCGGCGCTCGAGCGCAGGCCACTGCCCGTCGCCGCCGACGGCGTGATCCCGTTCTTTCGCTATGTGATCCGCGAGAAGGGCAAGCTCGAAATCGGACGCATGTCCTGCGCCTCGTGCCACTCGCGGGTCATGCCCGACGGTTCCGTGATCCTCGGAGCGCAGGGGAACTTCCCGTTCGATCACGAATTCGCCGACTCGCTCGAAGGCGCTCCTCGCGACCAGGTGATGCCGGGCCTCCGTTCGCTGTTCGGCATGCCCGCTCACGAGGGCGCGCCCCCGCCGTTTCCCGACGACATCGCGGTCGAGGATGTGGTCGCGTCGCTGCGCGCGATTCCCCCGGGCGCGCTTGCGCGGCACGGCACGAGCATGACCAGCCCGGTGCAGGTGCCCGACCTGATCGGGATCGCCGACCGGCGCTACTTCGACCGCACCGGACTCGGCCGCCACCGCGGGCCGGGGGACCTGATGCGCTACGCGGCGCTCAACCAGGGCATGGACTTCCTGTCTGAGCACGACGGTTTCGTTCCGGACATGGCCGTGCTCGAAGGTCTGCCGGAGAGCGATCCGCCGCCCGGTGTTCCAACGCGAGCCGAGATCGAGGCGCAGCTGCGCGAGCCGGCCAACCTCTTCCGCTACTCGGACGAACAGCTCTACGCGCTCGCGCTCTACCTCTACGACCTGTCGCCCCCAGCCAATCCGAACCCGCGCGAAGCTCAGGCCCTGCTCGGTGAGAAGGTGTTCGAGCGCGAGAAGTGCGCGCGCTGCCACACGCCCCCGCTGTACACGAGCAACGAGCTCGTACCGGTGCGCGGCTTCGACGCGCCGGAGCACCTGCGCGAGACCGAGCGCATCCGCAGCAGCGGCATCGGCGTCGACCCCACGCTCACGCTGACCACCCGGCGCGGCACAGGCTTCTACAAGACACCGTCGCTCAAAGGCGTTTGGTATCGCGGGCCCTTCGAACACAACGGCTCGATCGCAACGCTGGAGGACTGGTTCGACTCCGATCGACTGGAGGCGGACTACGTGCCCACGGGCTGGAACCCCGGCGGGCGCGCGCGAGCCGTTCCGGGTCACGAATTCGGGCTCGACCTCAGCGACGAGGATCGCGCGGCTCTGATCGCGTTCCTGCGGACGCTGTGAAGCGTGCGGCGTGCGTGCGCCACGCTCTTGCTGCCGTGACGCACATCCCGCCTGATGCCCTGAACGACGTTGGACCGTCGAGTGGCTAGGCTTCCAGATCAGCGCGGCTTCGACCTCGGCGTCGTGGTTCGGAACCGGTCGGCAGTCGACAGGTAGCGCGTCCACCGGCTCAGCCATCGCTGCGGCGCGCGCACGCCGCGGCTCCGGACGGCTCGCTGGACCAAGCCAGGATGGAATCAACTTCGCGGCGGCCGGAGCCGCGAGTTATCTCGACGTCTCGCTGCGCGTGACCGGCTGCGCGCCGACCGCCGCGCGGTAGGCCCAGACGACGACGGCTGCGAAGAGAAGCAAGTTCAGCACGCCGGTCCCGAATCCGAAGTCCCGAGGCTGCAGGGTCAGCGGCTGCCAGAGCATCGTCCCCGCGCACGCCACGACGGACAGAAAGCCCAGCCGCGTCAGCAGGGCCAGGAACGCGGTCAAGGTCAAGCAGGCGGAGACGAGGGCCTCGATCGCGGACTCCGGCGTGAGCGCCGCGAGGAAGCTCAGCGCGGCGACCCAGAGCACGTTCCCCAGCCACGCGCGCTGCACGAGGTTTCGGAATGCAACGAGCACGGCCAGCGCGAACCCCGTGTACATGACGGCGTCGCCCCAGCCGTGAAGCAACTGCGACAGAGCCGCTAGCGGCCCGTTGATCCCCTCGACGGAACCCAACCTCGTCGGGCCGTGAGCGCCCTGCGAGAACGCACGGACGCCCTCCACTGCGAGCACTGCTGACATCGTCATGCCGATTCCAGCGAACACGCCAACGAGCACCTCTCGCCCAACCGCGGGGTCGCGGAAGCGTCGCTCCAGCAAACGGGTCCACGAGACGAGCGCGCCCGGCCAGTGCCGTCGCGCGAAGGGCTCGAGCGCCAAGAAGAAGAGAAAGACCCGCGCCGCGGTGCTGAGCGACATCGACGTCACGGCGAGCCACGACGGGCCGAACGCCAGCGGGTCTTTGGGCACTTTGGCGGCGAACGCGAGCACCAAGTGCGTGAGGAAAGCAAACGCGCCCACGACGAGGGCGCCCGACAGGTACGCGCGCTTCTTGCGCAGGTTCTGCCACGCCACCCACGCGGCGACGACTTCGAGGCCGAAGACGACGTACGAGTAGAGGGCGCTGGGCGGGCCTTCGGGGTTCCATCCGATCGAGCGCTCGCCCTCGAGGAGTTCGAAGTGCACCGGACGGCCGTTCAAAGACGCGGCGCGGGCGTGCAGCGGACCTTCGGCGATCACCCAAGCGCGCCGCTCCGTCGCGAACGTGCGAGGCACGAAGTCCGCTTCGATCGGGACGGCAGTTTGTGGATCGACGCCCGCCAGAGCGAACAGCCGCGACCAGTCCGCGTGGGAGTCGTCAGCGGCCGCGTCCGCCGATGCGGGCCAGCGCGTCCACGACACGAGTTGGCCGTCAGCTCCGAGCACGATGTGCGCGTCGCCCGGCGTCGGCATCGGATCGTCGACCGAGACGAACCCGTCCCCCGCGGGGAACGGCCGCGAAGCCAGCCGCACGTGGCGCAGGAGGATCTCGACGTCGTCGAGCGCGTTCGCACCCTCGTCATGCACAGGACCGAGCCTCTCCCTTCCTCGATCGGCGTCGTACCAGTGAGACTCGAATTCGGGGGCTGCCTCGCCGGTCAGCTCGGCGAAGATCTCTCGTGCGCGCTCGTCGAGGAGGGCCGGCGCCTTGCCGTAGCTGATCCCATCACGTTCTGCGTACCAGGACTGCAGGAACGCCGAACTCATGAAGCACACGATGCTCCCCAGCGCGAGCAGGAGCGCCGTGCGCGAGGAAAGCGCGCCTTTCGCCTCGGCCGCCGCGACGAGTTCTGGCGCGGGGGTCTGGCCGCGCGCGAGCGCGGCGGCCAGCGGATCGCCGCCGGGAAGTCCGCGCGCGACTTCCATCACGTTGGCCGGGCGCTGAGCCGGATCGCGCGCGAGGCAGCGAGTGAGCATGGCGTCGACGATCGGGTCGATCTCGTCGAGGACGCTCGACGGCGGGTTCGGTCGGCCCTCCTCGTGCTCGCGCCGCAACTCATCGACGGTGCGGCCACTCAGCGCGCGACGCCCGGTGTAGAGCTCGTACAGCAGCAGACCGAGCGAGTACACCTCCGACCGCTCGTCGGCGGGCGCGCCTGCAAGTTGCTCAGGCGCCATGTACTGCGGCGTGCCGGCCACAGGGCCCTCGCCGCCGGCGTTCGCTGCGACGGCGAGCCCGAAGTCGGTGATCTTCACGCGACCGTCGCCGTCGAGCATGACGTTCGCGGGCTTGAGGTCTCGATGCAGCACGCCGCATCGGTGCGACTCCGCGAGCCCGGCGCAGATCTGCTGACTGATCTCCGCGGCCTTCTCGCGTGGCAACCGCCCGATGCGTCGAACGAGACTCGCCAAGTCCTCACCATCGACGAACTCCATCGTCAGGAAGTGGCGGCCAGCGACCTCTCCGATGTCGTGCACGCGGGCGACGTTGGGGTGCGTGACCTCGCGCGAGTGGCGCACCTCCGCGCGGAATCGGTCCAGTCCGCCTTCTCGCTCGGCGAGATGGTGCGGCAGGAACTTGAGCGCTACAGGCTGGCCGAGGACGAGATCGTCCGCCAAGTAGACCTGACCCATTCCGCCCTGGCCCACGAGCGCGATGACGCGGTAGCGGCCGATGAGCACTTGCCCGGGAGCGAACTCACCGGCGAAGTTCGAGGATGACGGGTTGGCAGGATCTCGCGGCATCGACCGCGAACGATATCAGCATCGCCGAGTTTGACGGCGCGCTCGACTCGGCCCAGCCAGCGACATGGTCGCCGTGGGTCGATCAACGCCCCTGGATCGAGTCGCTCGCAAGCATCACGAGCGCGCACGCTCGTGGCCCCAGCTTGCGCGAGTGCACGGGAACTCCCTGGCCGCACATCAGCCGTCACACTGTTTCCAAACTGCGGTTGGACGAGCGCCGGCCTCGATCGGCGTCAGGCGGAGCGCCTGCGGCCCGCTCCTTCGTCTTCCCTGACACGCACGCCGGCTGCGGGACACAAGCTGATCCATTCAAGTGTTCTAGGCGATCCAGCGACGATGCCGGCGCAGACCAATCTCGGTGGAAGCAGACGCGAGTTGCTGCAATCTCGCCCGTCGGCTCGCTGAGAGCGGGTGGTGCGCGCGCCCCGCGCGATCTCCGGCGAACGGGTGCGGCGAGTGGGAGTTGCGCTGCTCAGCGCGTCACTCGTTCCACACGCCGATCACATCGGGACCAGACGACCGGGGACCTCGCCAGCGTGATCTGCTGAGTGAGCTCGCTCGTTGGCGCGGAGAGATGGACGCGCATGCACCGGCGCGCCACGACTGATGCGCGCTAGCGCCAGCCGCCTTCCCGGCGCAGCAGCACAGCCGTTGACACGCTGAGCAGAAACAACGTCAGCGCGACGATCGCCAGCGAAACCCACCTCAGGTGGGCTTCCGGGTGAGTAGCTGCGGCGAGCAAGCAGATGATCGCTGGACACAGGAACGCGAGCGACACCACCACGTTCGACATCCGGGCGCGAATCGTGGTCCGGAGCGTGAACCCCACGCGAAAGGCAACCAGGACGATGAGGAGCGTTGCGAGCCTCGGTGAGACCGGCATCACGAAGCCAGGGACGGGGTCTGATTCCACGAAGTGCGAAGCCGAGACGATCCCGAAAGACAGGAGTCCGCCGCAGACGAGCAGTCGACGACGCAACCTCGAAGCTCCGAGCGCCGCGCGCGCGAGCGTCACGCCGGCTGCTGTCGCGGGAGTCGAGGCATTCATCGTTGTCCCTCAACGCGCAACCGCTGAGGCTCTGGAATCTCGATGGTCCACGATGACCAAGCGACAGCCATCGGCAGCGACGACCCGTGTAGGAGTCGATCGAGACCCACACACGACCCGACTGCGAACCGCTCTCGATGTCGCAGCCCGCGCTAACGGCCACCGTTCGATTGGGTTACCGCCCGGCTCGAGAACTCCTCGCGTGCGACGTACGCCACATCCAAGCCCGCCCCCCTCCGCATCGCGCGGCTCGAAACTGCCTCCCCGACGTGTCACCGGAGTTCGAGGCTGTGCTTGCCCGAGTAGAACCCCAGCCGTCCGCATCCCAGAACACCGCCGCGAACGCAGAGGCCCGCTAGGATCTCGGCATGCGCGCGCCTTCGCCGATCCGCCTCAGTCGTTTCGAGCTGATGTGCGCCGCCGCGTTGTTCACGATCTGGGCGGCCCGGTACTTCGTGGACGAGTCCACCGAACAACTGCTCGTCCTCGCGTTCTGGTCCCTATGGGGACTCTGCCTGTGCGCGTACACGGTGCGCGAACTGCGGGCCATGAAGCCTCGCTGCTAGACGCCTTCACCGTCGCCCAAGGCGCCATCTGGCGCACGCCGCCCGCCCATAAGCCGCGCACACCGCTCCACCGCCGCCCAGCGCGCGCCCGAGCGCCGTGCATTCGCACTGGGGCGACGACTCGGATCCGTGTCCGCGTGACGAGCTGACCGGCGAGACCTAGATCATCAGCGATGAAGCTCGCCCACCTTCTCGGTTGCGCGTCCGCACTCGCGGTCATGGTCGTCGGGTCCTGTTCATCGCCAAAGCTGGCCACCCTGAACGCAGCCCCGCCGCCCGTGACCGTCCCGCGTCGGGAGCGAGAGCCGGCGCTGGCCTATGTGCGGACCGAGGTGACGCGGAGTTCCGCGCCGGAGCTGGAGCCCGACTGGCACGAGGACATCCTCGAGCTGCGCAACGCGACAACTCGCTCCTTCCGTTTCTCGACCGTCTTCGATGACGGGTTCTCGGGCACGGTCGACCCCGCCGAGACCGCTGCGCAGGACCGCTGGCAGCTCGGACACTGCGGCAACGCCCTGCGGTCGCGCCTCCTCGCGCCTGGTGAGTCGTTCGTGATGCACAGCGCGAGTCGCATCGGTCGGTCGCGAGCTTGGATGAACGTGTGGGACGTGGCGACGAATGAGCAGATCACGCTGGTGTCGGACGAGTACGACTCTGGTGCGGCCGGGCCTGTGGTGCGAGCAAGGTGTCGGTAGTCCGGTCGCCACGCCCGCACCGGTGCATGTTGCACCAACTCTGGTCGGCCTCGGGACCTCAGGACCACGGCCTCGACGGCGGCTGCGGTGTCGGGGATCAGTTGCCGCGCGGCGGGTACTTCGACGGTGAGCGCAGGGGACAGGCGGTCAGTAGCGGCGTTCGGCATCTGAGATCCACAGAATCTTCTTCTGAGATCGGCTAGCCCCCAATCCTGGGGCCGGCAGCGCTCTCCGCGCCTCAGCTCGCTACCTCGCGAAGTACCGCGTCCCGCGCTTCTGCCCCTTGGTCTTCAGCTTCTTGGCCTCGACCGTGCGAATGATCGGTAGCGCGAGTTCCTTGGTTCTCACGCTCAGCGCCTTGCCGATCTGCTCGACGGACACGCCGGGGTGCTTGGCGACGTAGACGACGACCGCGTCGCCCATCTTCGCCACGTCCTCGGGCGTGCGCTTGGCGCGCTTACCACGGCGCTTGCGTGCGACGATCGGCGAGGGCGCGCCCAACTTCACGAGACGACCAGGGCCGCGCTTGGCGGGCGCTGACGGCGCACCGAGCGCGCTGGCCACCGCTTCGAGCCCAGCGGCGCGCAACTCACGCGCAGCTACGGGACCAGGATCGGCGCGAGCACAATGCGAAAGCCGGCGATACCGCCGGCGAAAGGCGGAGACCCGGAGAAGTCAGCGCCTCGAATCGTCGAGCGACAGTATTGAGAGTTGTGGTTCCAAGCTCCGCCGCGAATCACACGCAGCGAACTGCCCGACACGAAGGGGTCAGTGACGGCGCCGGCGTTGTAGGCGTCAAAGGAATCCAGGCACCACTCCCAAACGTTGCCGTGCATGTCGTGGAGGCCCCAGGCGTTCGGCGCGAAGCTGCCGACCGGCGTGGTCGCGCTCGAGGCGCAAAGCGCTCCCGAGTGTTGGGAGTAGCCGAAGCTCGCTTGTCCGCAGAGCAACTCAGCGCCGGTGCTGAACTCCGTCGTGGTTCCTGCTCGGCAGGCGTACTCCCATTCGGCTTCGGTAGGCAACCGATACTCGTATCCGTGCGGCACGGCGCCCAGCGCCGTTTGCTGCGCGTTCAACGCCGCGCAGTACAAGTAGGCGAGGTACCAAGTTGCGGAGTCCACCGGCCGGGTCTGTCCCGGGTGCACGGATGCGGTGACTCCCATGAGCGACGCGAACTCAGCTTGGGTCACCTCAGTCGCGCCCATCCAGAAGCAGTAGCTGAGCGTCACCTGGTGGACCGGCTGCTCCGCAGCACTGTTGAAGTACGGCCAACCGCTCGCCGCCGCCGACCCCATCATGAACGACCCCGCAGGGATCGCGACCATCCCAGGGACCGTGGTCACGCACGGCACGGGGGGCGGACTGCGCAGCGTCAGCTCGAGCGCGTTCGAGAGGTTCGAGGGCTTCACCGCCCCCGGATCGCGATGCCACGACTGCACGAACACTTTGTCAGCGCTGATCCACGGGTTGCCGAGCGCTGCGGGGTTCGCGAGTTGGAACGCGTCCCAGTCGATCACGTAGGAGCCGTCGCACTGACCGAACGTCCCGCCGCTGCTGATCGGCGAGCCCAGGCGCATCGTCGGGGGCTTCACGCACAGGAAGCTGCTGCTGCCCACACTCCAAGGCGACGGAGTGAACCCCGTGTTGTCGACGCCATAGAACGTCAACCCGAGCTTCTGCCCCTCGACGCCGCTCGTGGTGATCACACAGCCCGCCGTGTTTGCCGTGTTCGGCTGCACGTTGGCGTTGATCAGCGGCAGGCAGCCGTTGGTCGACGTGCCGGCCGTGCAGTACGGCGTCGGATTCTGGGCGAGGGCGAACGGGGCGAGAACGGCAACCGCGAGCGAGCGGGCGAGCGTCATGGAAGCACCTGCGAAGGGATCGAACCGCCCCGGGAGTGGCGTAGGCGTGTCGAACTTAGCGCGGGTTCACCACGCCGCAACCGACCGAGAGCCGCGGGGACGCATGGCTTCGCGCGCGGGAACTGCACGCCCGTCCGACAACGGCGGCTTCACCTGAACGGCCTCAAGTCGCGGACCAAGTGAGCTCTCGGTCCACAAGACCCGCCGAGCCCGCTCATTGGCGCTTGTCTGGAAGCTGAACGGCGCCGACGATTCGCAGTGTTGCCGTGTCGGCATCTCCCTCCGCTACGAGCAGTTAGAATCGAACGCACAGGGGACGCTGCTCGAGTTCCACATCGGTGACGATGACCGACCACTGCTCAACACGCAGCAACTTGGACGGTGGAATGGGGATCTCCGGCGCCACGTGCCCGTGGGGTCTGGACACGCTCACACCCACCCGACCAGAACCTGGCCGGGGTGAGTAGCAACGACAAGCTCGGAAGGTCGCAGCCTTCTCCGAACTCGTCCGCGACGACATGAAGCGTGCGCCCTCCGTCGGAGCCGCGGCCTCGCCGAACCACGACGTCGCCACCGGTGAACACCCTGACGCTCGCATCGCCCAGGAAGTACGCGATGAAGTTCGGACCTCGCGTCTTCAAGGCCGGTTCGACCACCACGCGGCGGTGCGGCGGCTCGATCAGCGACTTGTTCGCGGGGAAGTGATCGGGCTTCCCAGCGCACGCAACGACCGGACACAACCCGACGAGGAATAGCGCCGCAATCAACTCCGATCTTTGCGCGCGGCTGAATCGACGCTCGCTCATGGACCGCACCATGATACGTGCCCGCCTCCGCCAGCAACGACCCCACCTACATCGGCGGTCCAGCGTTCGTCGCAACTTCGGCTGAGCGCTGTCGCGTCTCTCGCAGCGCGTTTCTCTCGGACAGACTCTTCCCATCCGGCAGGACGGCGCGCACCCCAGGCGCGCGCCCGGAGGCTAAGTCGATCTTCGGAGCACCGCCGCGTTGCTGTGAAGCATGCAGCTAGAAGTGCGAGGGCCGCTGAACGCGACGACTACCACTCGCGGCGGGCGCTGAAGTGCATCACGGTCGATCACATGAGAGAGTCCTTCGCAGTCCGGCACTGAGCGCGGCGTGGAGTCGCGACTCGCAGCGACACGGGTGCTGGAGCCCAAAGCCCCCATCACAGCACCACGGGACCTGCGCGCTCGCTGTCCGCGTCACCACGGGGAGGATCGAGGTCGGCGCTACAGACCCCGCGGTCAGGAAAGCTCCCGGCGCCAGGTTTCGGGCCGGCGCAAGGTCGGATCCTTCTCGTCGCGTCGGATCGAGAGCGAGGAGCGTTGCCAGAGGAGCGGACCTGGGTACTGAACCGGCGCGCGACGACCGGCGTTTGCTCGAAACACGAGGGTTTGGCATGACACGACTGCGCATCGGATGGATTTTGGCCATGCTCGCGGTGAGCCTGGCGTCCGTCGCCGCCGCGGTCTCGTCGCTCAGTTATCGCCGGTATCTGCTGCACGAACTCGCCTGCGACGCCGAGGTCGTCGTGCGAGGAACGATCAGCGACGTCGCGAGGCGCACCTTCGAAGTGGCGGTCGAAGAACAGATCGCGGGTGCTGCCGTGCCGACGTCGATCACAGTCCAGCGCTTCGAGAACTGGACGTGCGCGGGTCGATGGGCGGGCTACGCCAAGGGCCAGCGGGTCTGGCTCTTCCTGCACCTCGATGCCGAGGCGCCGAACTTCCGGATCTTGGGCGGCGGCGGCGAAGGCGAGATGCCGATGCTCGGAGACGACGTGCTCATGCGTGGCTATCGCGCGCGCGGGTTCGAGGATGGCCGATGGGACGCCGACGGCTCGAAGGTGGACGGCGTGCGCATCGAGGCCAGCGAACTAGCCGCCGCAGTACGCGGCGTTCGGGAAGCGCTCGCCTGCCAGCCTTCGGAGTGGCGCGTTCCGTTCGATCGCATAGCGCCGCGCGTGTCGATGGACGCCGTCGAGGCGTTTGCTCGGAGCTCCCCCATCGCGAGGCACTTGGTCGACGAGGCGCGCAGCTCGCGCCCATGGCGTGGTCCGACGACACGTGACGGCGTCGCGGTCGAGTGGAGCGCGCTCCAGTTCTTGGCGATGAGGACGGATCTCCCCGCCGAAGCCGTCGAGTTCGGCGGCGTGTGCGCGTGGCTCGGCGACGTCGACGGCGACGGTGTCGACGACATCGCCTCCGGCGCGCCACAGGACAGCAAGCGCGGGAATCGGCGCGGCGCGATGACGATCCTCCTGATGAACCGCGATGGTTCTGTTCGCAGGAAGAGCGAGATCCGCGGCGGCGTTGGAGGCTTCACGGCGAGACTGAACGATCACGCGAGCTTCGGCGGAGCGATTGCGTCGCTCGGAGACCTGAACGGCGACGGAGTTCCCGACCTCGCCGCCGGCGCCAGGAATTGGCCTGAGCTCGAACGCGCCCGCGGCGGCGTGTGGGTGTGCTTTCTCGACAGCGACGGCCGCGTCGCACGATCTGTGGAGCTGGGTTCGTCCCCGTCGATGGCGGCAGCCGGTTTCGGCGACGGCCATGCGCTCGGCAGTGCGCTCGCGTGCTTGGGCGACCTCGACGGCGATGGCGCTGTCGAACTCGCGATCGGATGCGACCCGCGGTACGACTTCGCGGAGGACCACGGTCGCTCGATCTTCATCGCCTCGATCGAGCCGGATGGCGAAGTTCGTCGCGCGCGACGTTGGAGCTCCCGCGAGCATGATTTCGGGCGCGACCCCACCTGGCTCGGCAACGCGCTGTGTCGTGTGGGCGACCTCGACGGCGATGGGGTCAGCGAGGTCGCCGTCGCAGACACGTACGACGACGACGGAGGCGCAAGCCGGGGCGCCGTCTGGATCGTCTTCCTCACGAGCGACGGCTCCATCCGACACACGCGCAAGATCAGCAACTGGGCAGGCGGCTTCGATGGCTTCATCCGCGACAGGGAGTCGCTCGGC